>JAFKJY010000028.1 GCA_017305835.1 Hyphomicrobiales bacterium | reverse complement strand
CGTATCTTCGCAATCGTCTCCACGACCAACATCCAAAACAAATGCCTCCGATCAAACCGGAGGCAGTGTGAAACACCTGCCGTTACAGGGGTCCCTTTTGGATGCCGATCACCCCTGAAACGGGGTCCTTATTCCACGCCGAAACACATTACGGCGCGCTGGCCCAGCACCCGAATGTGCATCGCGGTCTTGAGACGTTGAAGGCTGCGGAGGGAACGTCCCGAAAGGGGCGAAACCCGTATACCGTTGGGTTCAACTACACACCGATAGGCGACCTTTCGCGACACCCAGGGAAATTCCACTCTTTCACGGAGACGACGGGCAAGTCGAAGCGCACTAGCGCAGCGGGCGCGTATCAGTTCATCGGGCGCACATGGGATCGCATGGCGAACAAGCTCGGGCTGGAGGATTTCAGCCCCAAGAGCCAAGATACCGCCGCCGTCGCTTTGATGGACGAGAGAGGCGCGCTAGAGCCGTTGGTGGCCGGCGATGTGCGCGGTTTCGTCAATAAGCTTGGCGACGAGTGGGCTTCGCTCCCGAGTTCAAGCGCGAAGCAGCATCACCGTTCGTGGGGAGAAATCCAGTCCTATTGGGACACCACCCTTCCGAGCCGCGCTCCCGCTCCCACGGTCCGCCCCGAAATGCCCCTACCGGCTGTGCCCGTTGATCCCGTGGCGCGAGCGCCTTTGCCGAACATCCCGGGTGTGGTCACGCGCGCTGCGCTGCCTGATTTGCCGTCCCCCGCAGCCGGCGCCCGTGCCGCATCAGAGATGCAGGGTTACGTGCCCGGCTCAATCACGCTACCGGACGTGCCCGCTGCTCTCTCGACGCCGCCGACGATTGCCGCACCCATGTCGTACCCGTCCGTGGCCAACCCGCCCGCCGGGCTGACGCTGTCGCTGCCCGGAACCACCACCCTGCAAGGCGTGCACACGATGCCGGCTGCGCCGCGAGACATGCCGACGCTACCAAGCCCGGTTGCTCCCCCGGCACAGGTGCCGGCCGCACTGCCGTCAGTCCCGGCGCCGACCGTCGATCGGGCCGCAACCCGTTCGCTCCCGAGCGTGGCAGTGCCGCCCGCGGGCCTCTCCATCAACCTGCCGTCTGCCGTACCGCCAACTTCGGTCCAGACGTCCAAGGCCGGATTGATTGCCGACTTCCCCGAGGCTCCGCCTGCGCCCGGACGACAGGCCGCGATTGACGCTGCAAAGGGCGCGGCAAAGGGCATCATGGCTGGCGGCCTGCCCGGCATGATCGGCGGCGCGATCCTCGGCCCGGCCATGGCGCAGATCGGACGGAACCGGGCATCGAACGCGCTTGGTGTCGGCTCCCGCATCAGCCCGTTCAACGGCGTGCTCGGGGCCTACAAGAACATCTTCGGTCGCATGAGCCTGCCCAGCTTCGGCAGCATCTTCGGCGGGATGACTCCGAACTACGGAGCCGCGCAATACGGCATCGGCTCAGGCTATGGAGCTATCGGCAGCGCGTTCGGCGCTCCGGCTGGCGCAACCGCCTATTCGCGATCCAACCCCGAGGTGACGTTTACCAGCTTGGGCAATGGGATGGTGAGCCGGTCGAACGCAAAGACCGGCGTGACCTACACAATGTCGGCCGACGACTACAACCCCGGCTCGGCCGGCAGGAGCGGGGGCAGTTCCGGCAAGGGCTCGTCGGGCAAGGGCACCGGCGGTCTGTACTAGAGCAACCAGCATAGATGCGGCGGGGCGGTCTTCGGGCCGCCCTTTTTCACAGGTGAAGCATGGCCAACAAAGACAAAATCAGTGATTGGGATTCGACGCCAGCCAACAATACCGACGTTGGTGGCGTAGCCATCGCCGGCTCCTCCAGCGTCCGGCTTGGCAATGATGCCATTCAGACGGTGATGGCGCAGACCGCTGACCTCAATGCCAGCGATACGATCGCATCGGCTTCTACAACCGACCTTGGGTCCAAGGCGGCGCAGTATCTCCAGATTACCGGCACTACGACGATTACCGCATTCGGCACGGTCAAGGCTGGCATCATCAAGATCGTGGAGTTCGCCGGAACACTGACCCTTACCCACAACGGCACGTCGCTTATCCTTCCGGGTGCGGCCAACATGACCACGGCGGCAGGCGATATCGCCTTCATGGTCTCGGAGGGCTCGGGCAACTGGCGGTGCGTGAGCTACCAGCCGGCGGCCAGTCCGCAGAGGACGCTTCGCGGCACAATGCAGAGCCTGTTGTCCGGGTCTCAGGTGGATTTCGCCATCCCTTCGTGGGCGAAATGGGTCGACATCAATTTTCACAACGCCTCTAGTTCTGCATCGGGCAGTCTGATCGTGCAGATCGGTGGCTCTGGAGGTATCGAGACTTCCGGGTACTCAGGCAGCTTCAACGTGGGCGGTACGCCTTCGCTTCTGACCAGCAGCTTCGTTCTTATCGGAACGAGCAGCGCAGCATCTATCGCAAGCGGGTCGCTTAGGTTGTCGTCTTTGGACGTCGATACATGGGCCGCCGTCTGGCAGTCCGGTTTCTCCAGTGCGGCCGGCGTCAACAACGGCGCGGGGTCGAAGGTGATTTCGGCCGGCGCGCTGACGACTGTGCGGTTCGCGACGACCGGAACCGCGTTTGACAACGGTGTCGTGAACGTTCTCTACGGAGGTTGACGTGGACAAGCTGAACTTCCGCATGGTTGCAAACCTGTCCGCCGATGAGCCGTTGAAGCGCTGGGATCCTGATATCCCCGGCACCACGGGCACCGGCTTCTTCGCCATATGGGGCAACACGTCGTTCGCAACGATGCTGGACGCGGACGGCAATCCCGCTGATTTCTACGTGGATGGCCCGTGTTGGCTGGAGACGGGCGGGAACATCTTCATGAAGCACCGAGCGCTGCCGGTCAGTCCTTCGATTGCCGGGAATCCGAGCGGGGCCTACGGGCCGGCGAATGACGATTACCCGATCTACACGAATGCGCGAATCCGCCTTGTAGGGCCGGCTGCGACACAGGGCGCGCTCCCCGCGCTCAACTGGAGTGTGCCGGCGCCGGCGACCCAAATCTGGCTCGACGGCTGGAACATCGACGGGCCGCGCCAGCACTACTCGAACATCAACTTGGCGACCAAGTACCGTATCGCGGGAGCCGGTTTCTATCGTCTGGAAGTCTGGTGCGGTTCGGGGTCGTCCGTCGATCCGTCACGCGACGGGCTGGGCGCGATCGTGCCGTTCAACTCGCCGCTGACCACACAGTTTTGGGGTCGGGTCTATACCTGACCGCCTAGTTGAATCCCTTCCCCTTGCACGGGTAGCAGGGGAACTGCCAAGCGACGATCCGGCTCTCCGTCCGCTTGCGGAACCAACCGATGCGAACGTCAGCCTTGATGGGAATCCCGTCGTAGATCGTGCGTATGCCGAGCTTGTTGGCGGGCACGGTCACCTTACCGGCACCCCCACAATGCGGACATGGGCGAACTGCGACGCTCATTGGAGCACCGTATCACGAACTCATGCCGACGAGAACCATCGCGCCGACGATCAACACATTGGCGGTGACGATGTGCCAAGTCAGATGCTCTCCCAAGAACAGGGCCGAGCCCAACATGATGGCTGGATAGGATAGGGAAATAAGCGGGTAGGCCACTGAGAGCGGGGTGCGCGAGAGGGTCGCGTACCAGATGCATGCGCCAACGACGAGCATCGCCAGCGCGGCCCACAACGCCCAATCAGCAAGGGCCCGTAGGGTATACCGGACGAACATGCCCGCTTCCATGGGCACTGCGCCATGGGCGTTCAGCCGGCTTTTGATGATGATCTGTGAGCCGGCCACCATTGCGACCGTGATCAGAGCGGCAACGACAACGAGAATGCGAGACATGGAGCCTCCCGAGCGGTCCCTTTAAGCACCCGCGCCTCGGCAAAACAACACACAAACCCCCACCACTTTCGCAACCCCTGACCCACTCTGCCGGCAACGGCGGAAGGAGAACACGCATGTCCATGAAGACCAGCACCGCCGGCCGGGCGGCTATTTCCGCACGCGAGGGCTGCATCCTGACGGCCTACAAGGACAGCGCGGGCGTGCTGACGATCGGCGTCGGGCACACCACCGCTGCCGGTCCGCCTGCCGTCACAGCCGGCTTGAAGATCACCGCCGCGCAGGCAGATGAAATCCTGTCACGCGACCTTGCTGCGGTCGAGGCCGACGTGAACCGGCTCGTGACGGTCCCGCTCAACCAGAACGAGTTCGATGCGCTGGTGTCGCTCGTGTTCAATATCGGCGGGACGGCGTTCCGCAAGTCGACGCTGCGGGCGAAGCTCAATGCTGGCGATAGAGCGGGCGCGGCAAATGCGTTCCTGTCGTGGAACAAGATCACCAAGGGTGGGAAGAAGGTCGCGCTTGAGGGGCTGACCAACAGGCGCAAGGCCGAGCGAGCGCAGTTCCTAGCGCCCACGACCGCAGCAAAGCCCGCTGACGCGCCCAAGCCCGTCGCAGCGCCCCAATCCCCTCCGCGCGAGCCCGCCCCGCAGGCGTCGCCATCTCCGCTGCCCGTCAATGGCGGTGCTGTCGGCATTCTTCTAGGCGGCATCGCGGCGATCCTCGCTGGAGCGTGGGCTTCGCTCGCCGGGCTGCCCTGCGAATACCTCAACCTGTTCTGCGGAGGCTGACATGAAGTTCAGAAAGAGGCCCGTGGTGATTGAAGCGCACAAGCTAGGCGATGACGGGTGGCCGGATGCGATTTGGCAGGGGGTCATGGACAACAGGATCGTCCTCTACCTCGACCGCGACGGGCTTAAGCGCGTCACTGGGCATGCGGTTATCAAAACACTTGAGGGCGAGATGAGAGCAGATGTTGGCGACTGGATCATTCGCGGCGTCAAGGGGGAACTGTATCCCTGCAAGCCCGATATCTTCGCCGCCACCTACGAAGCGGTGGAGGGCTGACCATGTGGCAGCGCATCAAGACCTTCTTCAAGGACAGCGAGACCATCGCATGGGCGCGGCTCCAGACGGCGCTCGGCTTCGTCGTCTCGGTGCTCACCTTCGTGGATCCTCAACTGCTGGCGCCAGTCCTGCCGCCGAAGTGGTTCCCTGTGTTCCTGCTGGCGAACGGGCTGGCGACGGAATACCTGCGCCGCCGCCGTGCGAGTGACCTGAAATGAGCGCGCTGATCGGAAGCCTGCTGCCGTACATCATCGCGGCTGTCGCAGCGCTGGCGGCATTCGCGGGCGCCTACCTCAAGGGCAAATCTGCCGGCAAGCAGGGCGAACAGGCCAAACAGCTCCGCGAGCGTCAGGAAGCCCGAGACACGGCCGATGAGGTCGACAACGACGTGGGCGCAATGCCGCCCGATGCTGCGAGGGAGGCGCTTAAACGGTGGGCGCGCTAATCCGAACCTGTGCATTTCTTGCACTTGTTGCCCTAGCCGGCTGCCAGTCGGCCTCGGGAACCTTCTGTGACATCGCCAAGCCTCAGCGCCCGAGCGCGACTGAGATAGCCACCATGAGTGACGCACGCGTCCAAGAGGTGCTGGCCCATAATCTCAAAGGCCAGCGTTTGTGCGGCTGGCGGCCGTGATCAGCAGTGCATTCAGCAAGGGGTAGGGGACGTGACGGGACATGAGCCGATGGACGACAACGCAGCACCAGTCAACCGCATGGCCGAGTTACCCGAGGAAACGAGGGAGTTCCTTGCCCAGCTCCGTCAGGAGGACATCAAGACGTTGAGGGACAGCCTTCGGCTCGTGACCGCGATCCAGACGGTGGGCAGCTTCATCAAGTGGCTGATCGTCGGCATTCTCGGCATCGCTGTTGGCATCGTCATGTTCGGGGAGAGCGTAGCCAAGATACTGATGTGGTTCCGGCACGCAGCCTGAGCGCATCGCTACCTCGGCCAGAGCGTCCCCGGCCTATGCGGTGGGTGCAGCCGGATACCGATGCGCCGGCCTCCGCATTTCGTGCACCGCAGCTTCGGCGTGAGGTCGTCGTGCAAGCAGCCGTGATCGCGACCTAGGCGTTCTGCCAGCGCCGGCAGGTCCGCCCACACCCAATGGCGGCAGTTCTGATCCTCGCAGTAGATGGCGAGGCGGTAGCCGTCATCGATCAGGATGCCGAGAGTGTCGATGCTCTTCATTGGAAGAGCGCATAGACCAACCCGCCCACCTGCGCCAGCACAACAATGGCTGCGGCTATAGCAAGGGACCAGAGAGCGCGAGATTCGAGGCGGCGGGCGTTCATCGGCCCCTCAGCGCCATCCGTCGCGCAAACCCGCTTTCGGGAAAATGTTCCAGCGCGGCAGCTTTCAGCCATGGTTCGACCTCAGCCCAGGTTCGCACTTTCGTCTCCGCCCTATATCCGTTCATTGCGTCTCCCAGCTTAATCTCGAATCCGTCATCCCAAAACGTCGAAACGGAGAAGTTAATTTCGCTGTCGTATAGAGCCTGCATGACGTTCATCGAGCTAGTCTCCCTTGCGGATGGCGTCGGCGATAATGTCGGCGTCAAGGTACGTTTCGCCGTGTATCTGCCCGTATCGATCGGGCGCGCCAAAACTCTCCGCGACCCGCGCGCACCGCTCGCGCTCGGCAAGGATAGCGCGAGCGATGGCGTGGACAGCGGCGTCTTCCTCTACCTGACCCCGGCGACGGCCGTCTGCTGTCCAGTCGCAGTCGAAGTCGAATGCGACATCTCGCGCCGTCCGCGTCACGTCCTCCGGTATCTCACCCATCCTGCTTCTCCGGTTGCCGCTGGACCGCGATTTCTGGACTGCTAGGCTGCGTCTCGGTGAGGGCGGCGTCGATCATGGCGCGCCAGTTGCCACGCTCTGTACCAGTTCGCTCCCGTCCATATGCTGCATCCACCATCGCATCCGTTGGCTCCCGCATCGCCTCGATAGCCGTTCGGGCATCATCTACACAGGACATCCAGTTAGGTTTGCCTTTCACGAGCGTTTCGGCGTCAGCGCCGCCCACATGGGCATAGCGACCGGCCGCCAGCCTACGCGCGACTCTCTCCACCATTTCGTTCTCACCCATCCTCGTTATCCCTTCTAAGTGGTGGTGGGGAACTGCGCGAGAGCATCGCGGAGTTTCTGCCCCAGAACATCATTGATGACGGCCGGCTCCATCTCTTCCCATGCGATATGCCTCGCCACGCGCCGCTTATAGTGGTTGCTCAAAGCCATCGCTGATTGCTGCGGCGGCCCAAAGCGGCGCACGTATCGCCGGAACAGATCGGCTGGGATTGTCCCCCGAGCGCCGTTGCACTGAAGGCAGGCCGCGACGTAGTTGCTCATATGGTCGAACCCACCTTCGGCTCGCGGCACCACATGGTCGCGCGTAGCCTTGAGCGTCGGGTGCGGTCCAAGCGTCATCATGCGCTCGCAGTAATAGCAGCGCCCGCGCTGGTTGACCGTCAGGAGCCTAATCTCTGCGCGAGCGCGCATCTCACTTCCTCCTATCAGGTGCGGGAACGGGAGGCGAACAGAACGGGATTTTCGGGGGTTGTTGTGCACATTTCTGTGCGCGGGCCAAGCCAGCGAAAAGCTAAGTGCTTGGTTTTGCTGGTCGGAGTGGCAGGATTTGAACCTGCGACCCCATCGTCCCGAACGATGTGCGCTACCAGGCTGCGCTACACTCCGATACCAGACGGCGGGCTTATAGCGTTCGACCCGCCGGCGGGCAACACCCAATCGCCGGGTTTTTCGCATCCGCCTCCGCCAATATGGGAACTGGATGCGCGCCCCTGCAAGTGCTAGTCGCGGCGGACGGCGGCAAAACCGCCGCGAAGGCCGGCAGGAGGCGGATTTGGGGCTCAGGGTGATCGAGCGGGCGCGGCCCAACACGGTCGAGTTCGAGACCGCGGCCATGGTCGCCCCGACCGGCTT
The DNA here is from genome assembly GCA_017305835.1 of Hyphomicrobiales bacterium. Lineage (GTDB taxonomy): Bacteria > Pseudomonadota > Alphaproteobacteria > Rhizobiales > Rhizobiaceae > RCIO01. The sequence continues at coordinate 6,174 of JAFKJY010000028.1, read as the reverse complement.
TCGCGAGTACGACGCGCGGTGGTGGTTCGGCCGCCCGGACGCCGCCAAGGAGCCCGAGATCAACCTTCTCGGCGTCGAGGCGCTGGGCCTCGGCCTGGCGACGCTGATGCGGCGTACCGGCGTCGCGCCCGACATCGTGACCGGCCATGATTTCCGCGCCTATTCGCTGTCGATCAAGCTCGCCCTGACGGCGGGGCTGATGGCCGGCGGCGCGCGCGTCCACGACATCGGGCTGGCGCTCTCGCCCATGGCCTATTTTGCCCAGTTCGCGCTCGACGTGCCGTCGGTCGCGATGGTGACGGCCTCGCACAACGAGAACGGCTGGACGGGCGTCAAGATGGGCATGCAGCGGCCGCTCACCTTCGGCCCGGACGAGATGGCCGAGCTGAAGCGGATCGTGCTTTCCGCCGATTTCGACCTCGCCGGCGGCGGCAGCCTCGTGCCGGTCGAGGGCATGCGCGCGCGCTACATCGACGATCTCGTCGCGGCCGGGCCGGTGAAGCGGCGGGTCAGGGTCGTGGCTGCCTGCGGCAACGGCACGGCAGGCGCCTTCGCGCCGGAGGTGCTGGAGCGGATGGGCTGCGAGGTGGTGCCGCTCGATTGCGAGCTGGACCATTCCTTCCCGCGCTACAACCCGAACCCGGAAGACATGAAGATGCTGCATGCGATCCGGGACAAGGTGCTGGAGACGGGCGCCGATGTCGGGCTGGGCTTCGACGGCGACGGCGACCGCTGCGGCGTGGTGGACGACGAGGGCAACGAGATCTTCGCCGACAAGGTCGGCGTGCTGCTCGCGCGGGATATTTCGCAGCAGCATCCGGGGTCCCGATTCGTCGTCGACGTGAAGTCGACCGCGCTGTTCGCCACCGACGCGCGGCTGGCCGGAAACGGTGCCGCGACCGACTACTGGAAGACCGGCCACTCGCACATCAAGCGGCGCGTGAAGGAGCTCGGCGCCATCGCCGGCTTCGAGAAGTCCGGCCATTTCTTCCTCAACCCGCCGATCGGCCGCGGCTATGACGACGGGCTGCTGACGGCGATCGCGGTGCTGCGCATGCTCGACCGCAATCCCGGCCGCTCGCTCTCCGACCTCTACCGCGACCTGCCGGTGACCTGGGGCACGCCGACCATGTCGCCGCATTGCCCCGACGAAGTGAAATACGCCGTCGCCGACCGTGTCCGCGCCGCCTTCGAGGGGATGCGGGCGGGAGGTGAGCTCCTCGCCGGCCACGCCATCGCCGACCTCGTCACCGTCAACGGCGTCCGCGTCGTCACCGACGACGGCACCTGGGGCCTCGTGCGCGCCTCGTCCAACAAGCCGGAGCTGGTGGTCGTGGTGGAAAGCCCCGTCTCGCCGGAGCGCCGCCGCGAGATGTTCGAGGCGGTGGACGCAGTGCTGCGGCGCAACCCCGAGGTCGGGCCGTACAACCAGACGTTCTGACGGGCCTAATACGGGCTCGCGACGTTCCCCGTCTCGACATAGACCGACTTGAGCTGGGAGTAGTGCGAGAGCGCGGCGAGCGCGTTCTCGCGGCCGATACCGGACTGCCTGAAGCCGCCGAAGGGCAGCTCGACCGGCGTCAGATTGTAGGTGTTGATCCAGCAGGTGCCGGCCTTGATCGCGCCGATCACCCTGTGGCCGCGCGCGAGGTCGGCGGTGAAGACGCCGGCGGCCAGCCCGAACTCGGTGTCGTTGGCGCGCGCGACCGCCTCGTCCTCGTTGTCGAAGGAAAGAACACTCATCACCGGGCCGAAGATCTCCTCGCGCGCGATGCGCATCTCGTCGCGCACGCCGGTGAAGATGGTCGGCTCGACGAAGAAGCCGTCTTCCAGCCCCTGCAGGCGCGGCACGCCGCCGCCGCAACGGAGGCTCGCGCCTTCCGCCTTGCCGGCCTCGATGTAGCCCAGCACCTTGTCGCGCTGCGCGGCGCTGACGAGCGGCCCCATCTGCGTCTCGGGGTCGAGAGGGTCGCCGAGGCGGATGCGCTTGGTGCGCTCCGTCAGCCGGTCGAGGAAACGGTCGTGGATGCCGCGCTGGACGAAGACGCGCGTGCCGTTGGAGCAGACCTGGCCGGCGGAGTAGAAATTGCCGAGCATGGCGCCGCCGACGGCGTTGTCGAGGTCGGCGTCGTCGAAGACGATCAGCGGCGACTTGCCGCCAAGCTCCATCGTCGCGTGCTTCATGTGGGCGCCGGCCAGGGCCAGCACCTTGCGGCCGGTCGGCACCGAGCCCGTCAGCGACACCTTGGCCACCGCCGGATGCTCCGTCAGCGCCGCGCCGACCTCGCCAAGACCCTGGATGACGTTGAACAACCCGTCCGGCAGGCCGGCCTCGGTGTAGATTTCGGCGAGCGCCAGCGCCGACAGCGGCGTCGTCTCCGACGGCTTGAACACCATCGCGTTGCCCATGGCGAGCGCCGGCGCCGACTTCCAGCCGGCGATCTGGATCGGATAGTTCCACGCGCCGATCGCCGCGCAGACGCCGAGCGGCTCGCGGCGCGTGTAGCCGAACGGGCCGCCGAGATCGACATATTCGCCGTTGAAGGCCGCGATGGCGCCGGCGAAGAACTCCAGCGCATCCGCCGCGGACGCCGCGTCGGCGACGCGGGTCTCCTGCAGAGGCTTGCCGGTATCGAGGCTCTCCAGCCGCGACAGCTCCTCGTTGCGGGCGCGTAGCAGGTCGCAGGCCCGCCTTAGCACGCGGCCGCGCTCGACCGGCTTCAGCCGCGCCCACGCCGCCTGCGCCTCGCGGGCGGCCTCGACCGCCAGCTCCACGACGTTGGGCGTGGCGGCGTGCACGCGCGCGATCACCTCGCCGGTCGCCGGGTGCACCACGTCGATCGGCCGGCCCTGGTCGTCCTCGACGAAGCGGCCGTTGATGTAGTGCGAGGCGCGCGGCTGGGCTCTCATGCGGCGCCTAGTTCTTCTGGATCGAGACGCCGGACTGGTCGAGCCTGATCTCGACGCCCGACGGCTTGCTCTGCTCGCGCCAGACATAGATGCCGAGCGCGATGACGGCGACGACGAGCACGGCGATGACGGCGTAGAGCTGGTTCTGCTTCATGGATCGTATTTCCGGTTGGTCTGGATCCGAATCTCTACCCTGCATCGTGCCGTCGGCAAAGCCTCGGAAGGTCTCTCAGCGGTCGCTCGCCTGCCAGCGCGGGTTGATCCACGGCTCGAGGTTCGACGGCGGCAGCGGCGCGCGGCCGAGGACGTGGTCGGACACCTTCTCGCCGACCATGATCGATGGGGCGTTGAGGTTGCCGTTGGTGATGCGCGGGAAGACCGACGAATCGGCGACCCGCAGCCCCTCGACGCCGATCACCCGGCATGTCGGGTCGACCACGCTGCCGCGGTCCTCGGCGCGGCCCATGCGGCAGGTGCCGCAGGGATGGTAGGCGCTCTCGACATGGTCGCGGATGAAGGCGTCGATCTCGTCGTCCGTTTCGACCCCGGCGCCCGGCGAGATCTCGCGGCCGCGGAAGTCGTCGAAGGCCTGCTGCCCGAAGATCTCGCGCGTCAGTCGCACGCAGTGGCGGAAGTCGGTCCAGTCGTCGGGATGCGACATGTAGTTGAAGCGGATCGCCGGCTTCTCGGCCGGGTCGGGCGAGCGCAGCGCGACCGAGCCGCGCGACTTCGACCGCATCGGCCCGACATGCGCCTGGAAGCCGTGACCCTTGGCCGCGAGCTTGCCGTCGTAGCGGATCGCGGCGGGCAGGAAATGGTACTGGATGTCGGGATAGTCGACGCCGGCCCGCGACCGCACGAAGGCGGCCGCCTCGAAATGGTTGCTGGCGCCGAGCCCCGACTTGAAGGCGAGCCAGCGCGCGCCGATCAGCCCGCGCGAGACGAGCCCGAGCCTGCCGTTGAGGGTGATGGGCTTCAGCGATTCCTGCTGGATGTACACCTCCAGGTGGTCCTGAAGGTTCTGTCCGACGCCCGGCCGGTCGGCCACCACCCGGATGCCGTTGGCCCTGAGCTGCTCGGCCGGGCCGATGCCCGACAGCATCAAGAGCTTCGGCGAGTTGATCGAGGAGGCGGCGACGATCACTTCACGTCGCGCCTTAACGACCTGAATCTGTCCGCGAAGTTCGACTTCGACGCCGGTCGCGCGTTGATTCTCGATGACCACGCGCCGCGCGAAGCCCCTGAGAAGCCTCACGTTCCGGCGCTTCAGCGCAGGCCTCAGATAGGCGTTGGCGGCGGACCAGCGGCGGCCGAGCCGGATGGTCTGCTCCATGTCGCCGAAGCCTTCCTGCTTGGCGCCGTTGTAGTCGTCGGTCACCTCGAACCCAGCCTGCCGGCCCGCCTCGACGAAGGCGCGGTAGAGCGGGTTGGTGCGCGGGCCACGCTGGACGTGCAGCGGTCCGCCTTTGCCGCGCCAGGCGGGGTCGCCCTCGGCGGCGTCCTCCATCCGGCGGAAATAGGGCAGCACGTCCGCGAAGCTCCAGCCGGCCGCGCCCGCTTCCGCCCAGTGGTCGTAGTCGCGGGCGTGGCCACGCACATAGACCATGCCGTTGATCGAGGACGAGCCGCCGAGCACCTTGCCGCGCGGCGTGGCGAGCACGCGCCCGCCCAGATGCGGCTCCGGCTCGCTGGAAAAGCCCCAGTCGTAGAGGCTCATGTTCATCGGGATCGACAGCGCCGCCGGCATCTGGATCAGCGGCCCGGCGTCCGAGCCGCCATATTCGATGACGATCACCGAATGCCGGCCGTCCTCCGACAGCCGGTAGGCGAGCGCGCAGCCGGCCGAGCCGGCGCCGACGATGACGAAGTCGGCCTCAGGCTGCATGGCACCTCATTTCGGCCGCAGGCTCTCGTAGGAGACCATCGCGTGCTCGCGATAGGCGGGCCGTTCGGCCAGCCGGTCGTAATAGGCCCTGAGGTTGGGCGTCTCGACGCGCGCGAAGGGCAGGGTGAAATAGCGGTAGAGCAGCGTGCCGACGATGACGTCGCCGAAGGCGAGCCGGTCGCCGCCGAGATAGGGGCTCTCGGCGAGGCGCGCGTCGAGCATCGGCGCCAGCCTGCCGATGCGCTCCACCGCGGCTGCGAGCGCCTTCGGGTCGCGCTTGTCCTGCGGCAGCAGCACGGTCTGCGGGAAGATGCCGGCGAGCAGGGTGGGCGCCAGCGAGGTCTTCGACCACTCCGCCCATTTGTCGATCGGCGCGCGCTTCGCCGGGTCCTGCGGCCAGAACTGCTCGTCGCCGTAGCGGGCGCCGAGATAGCGCACGATCGCCGCGCTTTCCCACAGCGTCAGGTCGCCGTCCTGGATGGTCGGCACCAGCCGGTTCGGGTTCATGCGGATGTATTCGGGCGTGTCGGTGCCGCCGAACGAACCGCCCACGTCGATGCGCTTGCAGGCGAGCTTGAGCTCGGCCAGCGCCCACATGACGATCTGGACGTTGCTGGAGGTCGCTCTTCCCCACACGGTGATCATGTCAGTCTCCTCTCGCTGTCGGTGCCGAGTCGCGCGAGATATCTGCGCGACCTGCCACCTCCTGCACCCTGGCGAGCGCGATTTCGAGATGGTTTTCGACGAGGCGAATCGCGGAGGCCGCATCCGGCTCGCCCTGCTTCAGCGCGCGGCGGATGTAGAGCCCGTCGATCATCGCCGCGATTCCCTCCGCGATCCGCTGCGCGTCGACTCTGGCGACGAGCCGCGACAGGTCGTGCACGAGGTTGGAGTGCAGCCGCCGCGCATAGATGGCGAGCAGCCGGCGCATCGGCTGCGAATGCTGGGCAGCGACGTAGAAGGCGAGCCAGGCCGCGATCGTGTCGGCGCGGAACTGGGTCGGCGAGAAGTTGACCGCGATCACCGCGCGGATGCGCGCCTCGGGCGTCCTGGCCCGCGCCAGCGCGGCGCGCGTGTCCTCGCCGAGCTCGGCCAGAAGATGCCGCATCGTGGCGTGCAACAGGTCGTCCTTGGCGCCGAAATAATGATGCGCCAGCGCCGACGACACGCCGGCGCGCCCGGCGATCTCCGACATCGTGACGTCGAGCGAGCCGCGCTCGCCGATCGCGCCGATCGCGGCGTCGATCAGCGCCCTGCGGCGCAGCGGCTCCATTCCGACCTTCGGCATCCGGCCTCCTTCGTCTGGGCGGGCAGCATAGTTTTGATTGACGCGTCAATCAATAAAAAGAGAGGCGAAACCCGGCGGCGCGGGCTTTACC
>JAFKJY010000027.1 GCA_017305835.1 Hyphomicrobiales bacterium | reverse complement strand
GTCGGCGTCATCGGCATTGTCGCCCCTGACGCCGAGCCGCTGTTCGGGCTGGTCGCGATGCTCGCGCCGGCGCTCGCCATGGGCAACACGGTCGTGGCCGTGCCCTCACAGCGTTTCCCGCTGCTCGCCACCGACCTCTACCAGGTGATCGAGACTTCAGACGTGCCGGCGGGCGCGGTCAACATCGTCACGGGCAAGCGCGCCGAGCTGGCAAAGGTGCTCGGCCGCCACGACGACGTCGACGGGCTGTGGCTCGTCGCCGAGGCCGACATCTGCAAGGCCGCCGAGGCCGACTCCATCGGCAATCTCAAGCGCGTCTGGGCCACCCACGGCCTCGCCGCCGACTGGCAGGCGGGCGACGGCGCGCTTTCGCCCATGCTGCGCAGGTCGGTCGAGGTCAAGAACGTCTGGGTCCCCTACGGGGATTGAGACGCGACGGCCCGAATCGAAGACCCGCGCCGGAGAAGGCATGAGCGAGCTCGTCCTGCACAACTACTTCCGCTCCTCGACCTCGCACCGGGCGCGCATCGCGCTCGCCATGAAGGGCCTCGCCTACGACTACGTGCCGCATCACCTGCGCCATGGCGGGCACAGGCTGCCCGGCTATCTTTCCGTCAATCCGCAGGGCCTCGTGCCGGCTCTGGTGCTCGGCGACGGCACGATGATCGCGCAATCGCTGGCGATCATCGAATATCTCGACGAGGCGGTGCCCGAGCCGCCGCTGCTGCCGGCCGACGCCAAGGGCCGCGCGCGGGTGCGCATGCTGTCGCAGATGATCGCATGCGACATCCACCCGGTGAACAATCTGCGCGTGCTCAACGCGCTCAGGTCGCGCTTCGGCGCCGACGACGCCGCGATCGCCGACTGGTTCCGCCACTGGGTGCGCGAGGGCTTCGAGCCGCTGGAGGCGATGCTGCGCGATGCCCCGCAGACCGGCACGTTCTGCCACGGCGAGGCGCCCGGCATGGCCGACATCTGCCTCGTCGCGCAGGTGACCAGCAACACGCGCTTCGCCGTCGACATGGCGCCCTATCCCACGATCACGCGCATCAACGCCGCCTGCACGGAGCTGCCGGCCTTCAAGGCCGCCGCGCCGGCCGCGCAGCCCGACGCCGAATAGGCGAAAGGCCCTGTGGATAGGCGCGCCGGCACGCGCGGAGCGATGGCCGCGCCCGCGCCCCGCGCCTATGTTGCGGCCATGACCCCTTCCAAGGACATTTCGCGCCTGATCGAGATCATGGCGGCGCTGCGCACGCCGGTCACCGGCTGCCCGTGGGATCTCGAGCAGGACTTTTCCACCATCGCGCCCTACACGATCGAGGAGGCCTACGAGGTGGCCGACGCGATCCAGCGCGGCGACCTCGACGACCTGCGCGAGGAGCTGGGCGACCTTCTGCTGCAGGTCGTCTTCCATGCCCGCATGGGCGAGGAACAGGGTTCGTTCGACTTCGGCGACGTGGTCGAGGCGATCACCACCAAGATGATCCGCCGCCATCCGCACGTCTTCGGCGACGCGGCCGCGCGCGGCGCCGGCATGGCCAAGGGCATGTGGGAGAAGATCAAGGGCGAGGAGAAGGCCGAGCGGCGCGCGCGCCGCCTCGCGCAGGGTCTCGACCCGGAAGACCACGGCAAGGGCCTGCTCGACGGCGTACCGGTCGCCCACACGGCGCTGACGCGGGCGCTCAAGCTCCAGCAGAAGGCCGCGACCGTCGGCTTCGACTGGAAGGAGGCCGCGCCGGTGCTCGACAAGATCGAGGAGGAGACCGGCGAGCTGCGCGAGGCGATCGCCGCCGGCCGCAAGGCCGAGATCGCCGACGAATATGGCGACCTGCTTTTCGCGCTGGTCAATCTCGGCCGCCATCTCGACGTCGACCCGGAATCGGCCCTGCGCGGCACCAACGAGAAATTCCGCAGCCGTTTCCACGCGGTCGAGACGGCGCTTCAGGCACAAGGCCGTTCGCCGGCCGAGGCGACGCTGGAGGAGATGGAAGCGCTCTGGCAGCAGGCGAAGCGGAAGGGCTGAGCCGTTTCCTTCTCCCCGTTCACGGGGAGAAGGAGGCAGCGGCGATGTAGCGCCCTACTTTCGCCCCGCCAGCCGCGCCGCGATCTCGGCGGCGCGGGCGGCGGTGGTCCTGATCTTCAGGTCGAGCCCGCCATCCTCGCGGTCGGTGCGCGACAGCACCGAGCCCGAGCGGTAGAGCCAGTCGGTCAGCTGCAACTGGTCGGGCCGGACGGCGACGTCGACCACGGTCGTGCTGCCGGCCAGCCGCGCCTCGATCAGCGCCACCAGCTCGCCGATCCCCTCGCCCGTCGCGGCCGAGACCGCCACCGGCGGCTGGTCGGGATTGCGGCCGGCGATGTCGGCCAGATGCGCCCGGCCGTCGGCGTCGAGCAGGTCGATCTTGTTCCACACCTCGATCACGCGCTCCCCGTCTGAGGCATCGACGCCGAGGTCGGCGAGGATGCGCTCGACGTCTTCGGCCTGCGCCAGCGTGTCGGGGTCGGAGATGTCGCGCAGGTGGATGACGAGGTCGGCCTCGACCACCTCCTCAAGCGTCGCCCGGAAGGCGGCCACGAGGTGCGTCGGCAGGTCGGAGATGAAGCCGACCGTGTCGGACAGGATGATGTCGGTGCCGAGCGGCAGGCGCAGGCGCCGCAGCGTCGGGTCGAGCGTGGCGAACAGCATGTCCTCGGCCAGAACGCTGGCGCCGGTCAGCCGGTTGAACAGCGTCGACTTGCCGGCGTTGGTGTAGCCGACGATGGCGACGACCGGATACGGCACCTTCTGCCGCTTGGCGCGGTGCAGTTCGCGGGTGCGGCGCACCTGCTCCAGCTCGCGCTTCAGCTTGACGATCTTTTCCTGCAGGAGCCGCCGGTCGGCCTCGATCTGCGTCTCGCCGGGGCCGCCGAGGAAGCCGGCGCCGCCGCGCTGGCGCTCCAGATGGGTCCAGCTCCGGACGAGGCGGCCGCGCTGGTATTCGAGATGCGCGAGCTCGACCTGCAGCGTGCCCTCCCGCGTCCGCGCCCGCTCGCCGAAAATCTCGAGGATCAGGCCGGTGCGGTCGAGCACCTTGGCGTTGAGCGTCTTTTCGAGGTTGCGCTGCTGGACGGGCGTCAGCGGATGGTCGACGACGGCCACCTCCGCCTCGTTCTCCTTCACGATCGCCGCCAGCTCGTCGAGCTTGCCGGAGCCGATCAGCGTCGCCGGCTTTGGGTCGGAGAGGTTGACGATCTCGGAATGGACGATGTCGAGGTCGATCGCGGCCGCGAGGCCCAGCGCTTCCTCGAGCCGGGCCGCGGGCGTGCGCGTCGTGGCCGACTCAGCCTGGCGCGCGCCGCGCGGCTGCCGCGTGATGACCGGCACGATGACCAGCGCGCGCGCCGTCGCCCCGGCGCGATGCGCGCCACCGCCGCCCTCTTCGCTGCGCCCCTTGCGGGGTGCGGACCCGGTTTGAGTCAATCAGGCGTCCCGGCCGTTTTCCTCGCCATCGAACATCTGCACAGGCTGGCTCGGCATGATGGTCGAGATCGCGTGCTTGTAGACGAGCTGGGAATGCCCGTCGCGCCGCAGCAGCACGCAGAAATTGTCGAACGAGGTGACCACGCCGGTCAGCTTGACGCCGTTGATGAGGAAGATGGTGAGAGGGATCTTGCTCTTGCGAACGGAGTTGAGGAACAGGTCCTGAAGATTTTGCGTACGTTCCGCCATTGTTGTTTTCTTTCGCCCATCCCATGCGGTCGGGCACAGTAGCGCCCGAACGAAGGGACGATGTCAACCTTCCATGCTCACGGCCGGCGTTGCGGTCCCGCAAAACCGGCACTCGGCCCGATCCTCCGCAAGGCGGGTATCAGGCTTGCGTCTTTTCCGCAACGTCAAAGAAGGCCGCACGCAGCGAAACGGCGACGGAACCGGGATGTCCGTTGGCGATCGCGCTGCCGTCGATGTCGACCACGGGCATGACGATCGTCGTGGCGGCCGTGATGAAGGCCTCGCGCGCCTTCCTGGCTTCCTCGACCGTGAAGGCGCGTTCCTCGACCTTCACGCCCAGCTTCTTCGCGACGTCCATGACGGTCGCGCGGGTGACGCCGCGCAGGATGCCGAACTCGGCCGGCCGGGTGACGAGCCGGCCATCCTGCGTCACGATCCACGCGTTGGTCGAAGCCCCTTCCTTGACCGTGCCGTCGGGATCGACGAACCAGGCCTCCTGGGCGCCGGCTTCCTTGGCCTTCTGCTTGGCCATCGCGTTGGGCAGCAGGCCGACCGTCTTGATGTCGACGCGCTCCCAGCGGTTCTCCGGCACGGTGATGACCTTGATCCCCTTCTCTGCCCTCTTCGCGGCGGCCGCGGGGTCCGTCTTCTTGGCCGTCACCACCAGCGTGCGCGGCGTGTCGGCGGCCGGGTAGACATGGTCGCGCGGCGCCACGCCGCGCGTCACCTGGAGATAGACCAGCCCGTTGCGGACATGGTTGCGGCGCACCACCTCGCGCATGACGACCTGCAGCGCGGAGCGGTGCAGCGGCCAGCCGATCGCGAGCTCGCGCAAGGAGCGGTCGAGCCGGTCGAGATGGCGCGTCATGTCCATGATGTGGCCGCGCGCGACCTCGCAGACCTCGTAGACGCCGTCGGCGAACTGGTAGCCGCGGTCCTCGATGTGGATGCCGGCATGGGCGTGTGGAAGGTAGCGACCGTTGACATAGGCAATGCGCGGCATTGCGAAATTCCCCCAATCAATGCGAATGCGGCCGGCCCCGCGGCCGGTCAGAAAAACTCGAGGCTGACGCGGAACATCTGCTCGACCTGCTTGACCGCCTTCTCGAGCGCGAACATCACCACGCGGTCCTTGGGCTTGATCCTCAGCGAGCCGCTGGGCGTGATCATCTCGCCGTCGCGGTAGACCGCACCGATGCGCATGCCGTCCGGCAGCTCCAGCTCGCGCAGCGGCGCGCCGACCAGCGGCGATGTCTCCAGCGCCTCCGCCTCGATCACCTCCGCCGCGCCGCGGTGGACCGAGTGGACGGCGCGGATGCGGCCGCGGCGCACGTGCTGGAGCACGCGCGAGATGGTGACGTTGCGCGGGTTGACGTGGGCGTCGATGCCGAGCGTCCTGGTGAACTCGTGATAGGTCGGGTTGTTGATCAGCACGAGGTTCGACTTGCAGCCCAGCCGCTTGGCCATGACGCTCGACAGGATGTTGACCTGGTCGTCATTGGTCAGCGCCACCATCAGGTCGGCGCTCTGGACGTCGGCCTCCAGCAATACCTTCTGGTCGAGCGCGCTGCCGTGCAGGACGACCGTGCGGCGCAATTCGTCGGCGATGGCGACGGCGCGCTCGCGCGTGCTCTCGATGATCTTGACGCGGGTGCGGCTCTGCCGCTGCTCCAGAGCGCGCGCCACGTAGAGCCCGATATTGCCGCCGCCGGCGATCACCATGCGGGTCGCCTCCTGCTCTTCGTGGCCGAACAGGCCGAGCGTGCGGCGCACCTGGTCCTTGCTGGTGACCACGTAGGCGATGTCGCCGGTGACGAGCTGGTCGGCCGAATGCGGCACGAACAGGCGCTCGCCGCGCAGCACGCCGACGACCGTCGAGGTGAGGTCCGGGAACAGCTCGGAAAGCTGCGCCAGCGGCGTATTCACCACCGGGCAGTCCTCCAGGCACTCGATCGCCACAAGCAGGATCTTGGAATCGGCGAAGCGCACGACGTCGGTGGCGCCCGGCAGCGAGATGCGGCGCAGCACCATGTCGCCCACCTCGACCTCGGGCGAGATGATGACGTCGATCGGCAGGTGGTCGCGCGAGAACAGGTCCATGTAGTGCGGCTGCAGGTAGGACTGCGCGCGGATGCGGGCGATCTTGGTCGGCACGTTGAACAGCGAGTGCGCCACCTGGCAGGCCACCATGTTGACCTCGTCGTGCAGCGTCACGGCGATGATCATGTCGGCTTCCTGCGCGCCGGCCTTCTGCAGCACCTCCGGGTGCGAGCCGTGGCCGACGAAGCCGCGCACGTCGAGATTGTCGCGCACGCCGCGGATCAGATCGGCCGAGGTGTCGATCACCGACACGTCGTTCTGCTCGGCCGCCAGCCGCTCGGCGATGCCGTAGCCGACCTGCCCCGCGCCGCAGATGATGACGCGCATCCCGCCCTAGACCCCCAGTGACTTCAGCTTCCGGTGAAGCGCCGAGCGTTCCATACCGATGAATTCGGCGGTGCGCGAGATGTTGCCGCCGAAGCGGTTGATCTGGGCGATCAGATACTCCTTCTCGAACAGCTCGCGCGCCTCGCGCAGCGGCAGCGCCATGATGTGCTGGTCGGACTGGCTGGGCGTGCGCGGCATGACGTCGCCGATCTCGGCCGGCAGCAGGTCGGCGGTGATCGGGGCGTCGACGTCGTCGCCGCGGGCGAGAATCATCAGCCGCTCGATGTTGTTGCGGAGCTGGCGGATGTTGCCCGGCCAGTTGTGCGCCTGCAGCACGGCCATCGCGTCGTCGCCGATGCGGCGCACCTTGATGCCGGCCTGCATGGCCACCTGGCGCATGAAGTGGTCGACGAGGAAGGGGATGTCCTCGCGCCGCTCCGACAGGCCGGGCACGACGACCGGCACCACGGCGAGGCGGTGGTAGAGGTCCTCGCGGAAGCGGCCCTGTTGGATCAGGCTCTCCAGGTTGAGCGAGCTCGACGAGATGATGCGCACGTCGACCTTGACGCGCTTGGTGCCGCCGACGCGCTCGAACTGCTGGTCGACCAGCACGCGCAGGATCTTGTTCTGCGTCTCGCGCGGCATGTCGCCGATCTCGTCGAGGTAGAGGATGCCGCGATGGGCTTCCTCCAGCGCGCCGACCTTCCGCTCGGAGCCATTCGATTCGGTGCCGAACAGCTCGACCTCCATGCGCTCGGGCGTGATGGTCGCGGCATTCAGCGTGACGAACGGGCCGCCCGCGCGCGCAGAGGCCGCGTGGATCGCGCGCGCGACCATCTCCTTGCCGGAGCCGGAGGGGCCGAGGATCATGATGCGGCTGTTGGTCGGCGCCACGCGCTCGATCGTCTGGCGCAGGTGGCTCATGGCGTTGGACGTGCCGATCAGCTCGACCGAATCGCCGCTGCGCTTCCTCAGGTCGCTCACCTCGCGGCGCAGCTTGGAGGTCTCCAGCGCACGTTCGCAGATCAGCACCAGCCGGTCCGCCTTGAACGGCTTCTCGATGAAGTCGTAGGCGCCGCGGCGGATCGCCGAGACCGCCGTCTCGATCGTGCCGTGGCCGGAGATCATCACCACCGGCAGGTCGGGATGCATCGCCTTGATCTGGTCGAGCAGCGCGAGGCCGTCGAGCTTCGATCCCTGCAGCCAGATGTCGAGGAAGACCAGCCGCGGCACGCGGTCGGCGATCGCGGCGAGCGCGCTGTCGCTGTCGTGCGCGATGCGCGTCTCGTGCCCCTCGTCCTCCAGAATGCCGGCGACGAGCTCGCGGATGTCCTGCTCGTCGTCGACGATCAAAATGTCAGACGCCATTTTCTACCTTCTCGCTCTGCCTTTCCCCCGCCCCGTTGCCGCCATTGCCCGCTGCCGCCGGCTGTACCTTCGCCGCCGGCAGAACCATGCGGATGAGCGCGCCGCGCCCGCCGTAGAACGCCTTCGGCGCGTCGTGGAGCTCGAGCCTGCCGCCGTGATCCTCGATGATCTTCTTGACGATCGCGAGGCCCAGGCCGGTGCCCTTCTCGCGCGTGGTCATGTAGGGCTCGAGCAGGCGCTGCCTGTTCTCGCGCGGCAGGCCCTTGCCGTTGTCGATGACGTCCACGTAGAGCGAGCCGTTGTGGCGGCGGGCGCGGATGAGGATCGCGCCCTGCGTGCCGTCGGCGCGCTCGGCCGCCTCGATCGCCTCGGTGGCGTTCTTGATGACGTTGCCGAAGGCCTGGCCGATCAGCCGGCTGTCGAAGGTGCCCATCAGCGGCTCGTCGCCGAAGTCGCGCTGGAAGGCGATGCCGTGCTGGCCCATCTCGACGAGGAAGGAGGCCTCGCGCAGCGGCTCGCGCAGGTCGAGCGCCTGCATGTCGGGCTTGGGCATGCGCGCGAAGGCGGAGAACTCGTCGACCATGCGGCCGATGTCGCCCACCTGCCGGATGATGGTGTCGGTGCACTGGTCGAAGACCTCGCGGTCCTCGGTGATGACCTTGCCGAAGCGGCGGCGGATGCGCTCGGCGGAAAGCTGGATCGGGGTGAGCGGGTTCTTGATCTCGTGGGCGATGCGGCGGGCGACGTCGGCCCAGGCGGTCGAGCGCTGTGCCTGCACGAGGTCGGTGATGTCGTCGACTGTCACCACGTAGGATTTTCGCGAGCCCTCGGTGTCGCCCTGCTCGACGGTGATCTGCACGTTGAAGGTCCGCTCCGCCCCCTTGCGGAAGAACGTCACCTGGTCGCGGTAGACCGGCCGGCCCGAGGCGCGGCCGGCCTCGAACACCTGCGCGATGCGCGGCAGCACGCCGCCCAGCTTCTGGCCGACGGCCGTCCTCTCGGCGATGCCGAGCATGGTCTGGGCCGAGCGGTTGACGATGGTGATCGTGCCGTCGAGGTCGACGCCGATGACGCCGGCGGTGACGCCCGACAGCACCGCCTCGGTGAAGCGGCGGCGCTCGTCCATGACGTCGCGCGCCGAGATCAACTGGTTGCGCTGCGTCTTCAACTGATGCGTCATCTTGTTGAAGGTGTCGCTGAGCGAGGCCATGTCGCCGTCGCCCGCCTGCACCGGCACCGCCACGTCGAGATTGCCGGTCGAGACCTCGCCGGCCGCGCCGATCAACTGGCGGATCGGCCGCACGAGGCGGTCGGCCACCCGGATGCCGGTCCAGATCGCCGACAGCACGATGATCAGCGTCAGGCCGAGATAGACGAGCGCGAAGGCGACCTGCGTGGTGAGCCGGTTCGATTCGAGCTGGCGGTATTCGTCCGTGTTGGCGCGCACGATCTGGCGCGCCTTGATGACGTCGGCGCCGATCTCGCGGATCGTGTAGAGGTAGAGGTCCTGGTATTCCTTGAGCTTCATCACCGCGCCGACGATGTTGCTCGCCTTCGGCGCGATCAGCACCGGCTCACCGTCGGCGGCCTGGCTCACCGCCTCCGGCAGCGGCGGCGGCAGGGGCAGGCTGGTCTTTGTCTGCGCTGCCATGACGAGCGAGCCGTCGGAGCGCACGAGCGCGGCATGCGCCAGCCCGCGCCCTTCCGTCTGCTCGGTCAGGAAGGCGAGGAAGCCGTTGCGGTCGAGATTGTAGAGCGTCGGCACCTGGTCGATGTCGTAGGCCATCGACAGCGTCGTGCCCTGCAGGGAGCGGGCGTTCTCCTCGACATAGGCCTCGGCGATCGACAGCGACGAGTTGACGATCACCTTGGTGCGCAGCTCGAACCAGCGGTCGAGACCGATGTCGAGCGTCACCGAGGCGACGATGGCGATGAGGATGGGCGGGATCGCGGCGACGAGCGAGAACATCGTGACGATGCGCACGTGCAGCCGCGAGGCCGCGCGCCCGCGCCGCCGCGCCGACCAGATGCGCCATGCCTCGCGGCCGATGAGGCCGGCGAGGCCGAGCACGAAGACGAGGTTGACGCCGATGACGATCAGGGTGACGCGCTCGTTCGGGACGATCGGCGACAGGCCGAGCAGGATGACGAAGGAGATCGCGGCGGCCACCAGCGAGGCGGCGATCATCAGGACGCCCAGCAAGGTGCGGGCGCGCCGGCCCTCGCCAGCGGCCAGATCGTCCCCTTTCCGATCCGGGAGAGTCGCGACGCTCATCCGAACAGCCTAGCCCTCGTTTGCGTTGCTTGTATGCAACGCATTGTGGCTATTTTGCAACAAGGTCGCGTTTCGCCTCCCCTTCGGGGAGTGGATTGGGGGCCTTACCCCTTCGACGCCCGGTAGACGTTGACGCCGAGCTCGCGGATCTTCTTGCGCAGCGTGTTGCGGTTGACGCCGAGCAGCTCGGCCGCGCGGATCTGGTTGCCGCGGGTGGCCGTCATCGAGGCCAGCACCAGCGGATATTCGACCTCGGCGAGGATGCGCTGGTAGAGGCCGGGCGGCGGCAGCTCGGCGCCGAAGCTGGCGAAATGGCGCTGAAGATAATGCTCGACCGCCTGGCCGATGGAGAGGTCGTCCGGCAGCCCGCCGGAGCCGGCCGCGCTGACGGGCGCCGTCGCGCCCGAGGTGCGCAGCTCGGCCTCGATGATCTCGTGGCCGATCTCCTCCTGCGGGTAGAGCGCGGCCAGCCGCCGCACGAGGTTTTCCAGCTCGCGCACGTTGCCCGGCCACGGATAGCGCTTCATCGCGTCGTAGGCGGCGGGCGAGATGCGCTTGACCTGGAGTCCTTCCTTCTCGGCCTGCTTGAAGAAGTGGCGGACGAGGTCGGGGATGTCCTCCGCCCGCTCGCGCAGCGGCGGCAGGCGCAGCGGCACGACGTTCAAGCGGTAGAACAGGTCCTCGCGGAACAGGCCCTGGTTGATCGCCGTGCGCAGATCCTTGTTGGTGGCCGCGACGATGCGCACGTCGGTCTTGATCGGCGTGCGTCCGCCGACGGTGGTGTACTCGCCCTGCTGGAGGACGCGCAGGAGCCGCGTCTGCGCCTCCATCGGCATGTCGCCGATCTCGTCGAGGAAGAGCGTGCCGCCCTCGGCCTGCTCGAAGCGGCCAGACGAGCGGTTCTGCGCGCCGGTGAAGGCGCCCTTCTCGTGGCCGAACAGCTCGCTCTCGATCAGGTCGCGCGGGATGGCGGCCATGTTGATCGCCACGAAGGGGCCGTTGCGGCGGCGGCCATATTCGTGCAGCGCGCGCGCCACCAGCTCCTTGCCGGTGCCGGATTCGCCCGAGATCATCACCGTCAGGTCGGTCTGCATCATGCGCGCCAGCATGCGGTAGATGTCCTGCATGGCGTGGCTGCGGCCGACCAGCGGCATGGCGTCCGGCTGCTCGTCGGCGCGCAGCTCGCCGCCGCCGCGCCGCGGCTCCGACAGGGCGCGGTTGACGATGTTGAGCAGTTCGGTCAGGTCGAACGGCTTGGGCAGGTATTCGTAGGCGCCCGTCTCGGAGGCGCGGATCGCCGTCATGAAGGTGTTCTGCGCGCTCATGACGATGACCGGCAGGTCCGGCCGTACCTTCTTGATGCGCGGCAGCAGGTCGAAGGCGTTCTCGTCCGGCATCACCACGTCGGTGATGACGAGATCGCCCTCGCCGCCCGACACCCAGCGCCACAGCGTCGAGGCGTTGGAGGTGACGCGCACCTCGTGGCCGACGCGCGACAGCGCCTGGTTGAGCACCGTGCGGATGGCGGCGTCGTCGTCCGCCACGAGGATGTTGCCATGCACGCTCATCGGACCGCCTCTCCGGAATTGTCGTCGCCCTCGACCTCGCCCTTCCAGGCCGGCATCAAGATGCGGAAGGTGGTGCCGCGCGCCGACGAATCGCATTCGATGACGCCGCCATGCTCGCCGACGATCTTGGCGACCAGGGCGAGGCCGAGGCCCGAGCCGTTGGGCTTGGTGGTGACGAACGGGTCGAACAGGATCGGCAGCAGGTCCTCCGCCACGCCGGGGCCGCTGTCATGGACGCAGAACTCCAGCGGCAGCGAGACGCGGTCCTGCGTGCCGGGCACGGCGAGCCGGATGCCGGGGCGGAAGGCGGTCGAGAGCCTGATCTCGCCGTTCTGGTCCGGCCCGATCGCCTCGGCGGCGTTCTTGACGAGATTGAGGAAGACCTGGACGAGCTGGTCGCGGTTGGCGAAGACCGGCGGCAGCGAGGGATCGTACTCCTCGACGATCTTGATGCGGCTGGCGAAGCCGTTGCGGGCGATCGCCTTCACGTGGTCCAGCACGACGTGGATGTTGACCGGCGTGCGGTTGATCGGCCGCTCGTCGGAGAACACCTCCATGCGGTCGACCAGCGAGACGATGCGGTCGGTCTCGTCGGTGATGAGGCGCGTCAGCGCGCGGTCCTCGTCGCCGACGACCGTCTCCAGAAGCTGCGCCGCGCCGCGGATGCCCGAGAGCGGATTCTTGATCTCGTGCGCCAGCATGGCGGCAAGGCCGCTGACGGAGCGGGCCGCGCCGCGATGCGTCATCTGGCGGTCGATCTTGTCGGCCATCGAGCGTTCCTGGAACATCACGACGACCGAGCCGGGCAGCTCCGAGACCGGCGCCACGTAGAGGTCCACCACCTTCTCGACCCCGATGCGCGGCGAGGAGATGTCGACGCGGTATTCGTTGAAGGGCGAACGGCGCTCGCGCACCTGCTCGACCAGCGTCAGCAGCGGGCTGCCGAAAGGCACGAACCTGGCGAGCTTCGACTTCGTCAGGATAGCGGCGCTGGAGCGGAAGAAATCCTCGGCCTCGGCATTGGCGTAGGTGATGACATTGTCCGGCCCGATCATGACGACCGGATGGCGGATCGTGTTGAGCACGAGCTGGGCCGGGTCGGCCGCCACAGGTCTGGCGAGGCTGCTCATGCGGCTTCCCTTTCCTCGGAGACGGACAGCGGCGCGACGCCGTGGACACAAAACGCCTCGCGCAGGGCGTGGATGACGACGGACGGGTCGAGGGCGGTCATGACGGTGCGCCGCGTCCCGGCAGGAACCGCCGGCGCGTGACGGTCGAGATACCAGCCGAGATGCTTTCGCGCCTGGCGCAGGCCGCTCTCGACGCCGTAGAGCGACAGCATGTCCTCGTAATGGGCGACGACGTAGTCGGCGAGCGCGGCAGCCGAGCCGGGCACGCCGGGCGCCTCGCGGCCGGCAGCGGCCGCGGCGATCTCGCCGGCAAGCCACGGCGCGCCGTAGTGCGCGCGGCCGACCATCACCGCGTCGGCGCCCGATTGCGCAAGGATTTCATGGGCCTCGGCCAGACTGCTCACGTCGCCATTGGCGACCACCGGGACGGAAACCGCCTCCCTCACCCGCGCGATCGCCCGCCAGTCGGCACTGCCCTGATAGAACTGGCAGCGGGTGCGGCCGTGGATCGTGATCATGGCGACGCCCGCCTGCTCGGCCATGCGCGCGATCTGCGGCGCGTTGAGCGAGGTCTCGTCCCAGCCAAGCCGCATCTTGACGGTGACCGGCACGTCGACGGCCGCAACCACCGCCTCGATCAGCGACAGCGCGTGGTCGGGCGCCCGCATCAGCGCCGAGCCGCAATAGCCGCCGGTCACCTTCTTGGCCGGGCAACCCATGTTGATGTCGACGACGTCGGCGCCCTCGCCCACCGCGATGCGCGCGCCTTCCGCCATCCAGCGCGCCTCGCGGCCGGCGAGCTGTACGACATGCACGGGCACGTCGGGCCGGCGGATGCGCGTCGTCGATTTGTCACGTCCGCGTGCGAGTTCGCCGCTGGCGACCATCTCGGAGACGACCAGCCCGGCACCGTGGCGGACGGCGCGGGCGCGGAACGCCTCGTCGGTGATGCCCGACATGGGCGCCAGGAAGACCCGGTTGGCGATTGCGAGGGAGCCTATCGCCAAGGGGCGAGCAAGCGGTGAGGTTTCGTTCATGCGCGGATGCTGGATATGCTCAAAAACAGGGCACGATCATTGTCTGCACAATCCTTAGCCATGTTCCGGATTTTGTGCAACTGCGAAAAGGCGCGATGCGGGCTGGCCTTGGCGGCGCGCACGCCCTATTCGTCTGCGACGCAACGCGCAAGGAGATGGCGGTGACGGCAGCGCGCGGGGAGATTGCGGCGGTGATCGTGGCGGCCGGCCGGGGCGAGCGGGCCGGCGGCGCGACGCATGGCCCCAAGCAATACCGCATCGTCGGCGGCCGGCCGGTCATTCGCCGCACCATCGAGGCTTTCGCCGCTCATCCGGGGATCGGCCGTATCGTGGTCGCCATCCATGCCGACGACGACGCGCTGTTCGCCGCTGCCGCCGGTGACCTCGCCGCGCGGGTCGCGGTCGTGCATGGCGGCGCGACGCGGCAGGATTCCACGCTGCGCGCGCTGCAGGCGCTGGCCGAGGCCGCGCCGCAAGCGGTGCTGATCCATGACGGCGTGCGGCCCTTCGTCGACCGCGCCCTGCTCGACCGCGTCGTCGAGGTCGTGGCGGCGGGCCACGGCGCGCTGCCCGCCCTGCCGGTCGCCGACACGCTGAAGCGGGCGGCCTCGACGGATATCGCGGGCACCGTCGACCGCGCCG
>JAFKJY010000164.1 GCA_017305835.1 Hyphomicrobiales bacterium | reverse complement strand
CGATGAGCGTTTTGATCGAGGTGCGTGATCTTGTTGTCGGGCTGGGGGTTGATGGTGGGGCGTTGTCGGGCGGCGGGTTCGGGGTGCGGACGCCGGTGACGGGCGAGACGGTCGCGGAGCTGAGGGAGACGACGCGGACGGAAGCGGAAGCGGCGATCGAGGCGGCGGAGGCGGCCTTCCGGGCGTGGCGGCTGGTGCCGGCGCCGCGGCGCGGCGAGCTGGTGCGGCTGCTCGGCGAGGAGCTGCGCGCGGCCAAGGCCGATCTCGGCCGCCTGGTCTCCATCGAGGTCGGCAAGATCGCCTCGGAGGGGCTGGGCGAGGTGCAGGAGATGATCGACATCTGCGACTTCGCCGTCGGGCTGTCGCGGCAATTGTACGGCCTCACCATCGCCACCGAGCGGCCCGGCCACCGGATGATGGAGACCTGGCACCCGCTCGGCGTCGTCGGCGTCATCTCCGCCTTCAACTTCCCCGTCGCGGTGTGGTCGTGGAACGCGGCGCTGGCGCTGGTGTGCGGCGATCCGGTGGTGTGGAAGCCGTCGGAGAAGACGCCGCTGACGGCACTCGCCTGCAAGGCGATCTTCGCACGCGCCGCCGCCCGCTTCGGCAGGGATGCGCCGGACGGGCTGCTCTCGGTGCTCATCGGCGGCCGCGACCTCGGCGAGGCGCTGGTGGACCATCCGAAGGTGGCGCTGGTGTCGGCCACCGGCTCGACGCGGATGGGCCGCGAGGTGGGGCCGCGGCTGGCCAGGCGCTTCGCGCGCGCCGTGCTGGAGCTGGGCGGCAACAATGCCGGCATCGTCTGCCCGTCGGCCGACCTCGACATGGCGCTCAGGGCGATCGCCTTCGGCGCGATGGGCACGGCCGGGCAGCGCTGCACCACGCTGCGGCGCCTGTTCGTGCATGACGAGGTCTACGACCGGCTCGTGCCGCGGCTCAGGAAGGCCTATGAGAGCGTCTCCGTCGGCAACCCGCTGGAGACGTCCGCGCTGGTCGGGCCGCTGATCGACGGGCGGGCCTTCGAGGGCATGGGCAAGGCGCTTGCGGCGGCGAAGGCACTCGGCGGCACGGTCACCGGCGGCGGGCGGGTCGACACCGGCCACGCGGAAGCCTTCTACGTCCGCCCCGCGCTGGTCGAGATGCCGCAGCAGGAGGGGCCGGTGCTGGAGGAGACCTTCGCGCCGATCCTCTACGTGATGCGCTACAGCGACCTCGACGAGGCGCTCACGCTCCACAATGCGGTGGCGGCGGGCCTGTCCTCGTCGATCTTCACGCGCGACATGCGCGAGGCGGAGCGCTTCCTGTCGGCGGAGGGCTCCGACTGCGGCATCGCCAACGTCAACATCGGCACGTCGGGGGCCGAGATCGGCGGCGCGTTCGGCGGCGAGAAGGAGACCGGCGGCGGCCGCGAGAGCGGCTCCGACGCCTGGAGGGCCTACATGCGACGCGCCACAAACACCGTCAACTACTCAACCGCCCTGCCGCTCGCTCAGGGCGTCTCATTCGATAT
>JAFKJY010000026.1 GCA_017305835.1 Hyphomicrobiales bacterium | reverse complement strand
CGCGCCCAGCTCGCCCACCAGCGCGTCGTTGATGGCGTTCCGCTTGTCGGAACGGTTGAGCGTCAGCACGGCGACGCCGTCGCCGATGGCATATTCCACCAGAGCCATGCCCCGGCTTCCTCCCCCGGTGCCGATCCTTTCCGCGAGCAGGAAAGTTCACTTCGGCACTATTCACTTCAAAATTGTTTTCCAGTGAACTAAATTTGGAGTGGCGCGTCAAGCAGGGCGCGCCCATCGTGGGGAGAGACGATGAGGGAGGTGTCGTTGGAGGAGGCCGGGACGCAGGCGACGGGCCAGCGCGCGGCGCGGTTCTGGCAGCCGCGCGTGGCGCTGCGGCGGGAAGCCGACGGCACGCTCTATGTCGAGCAGGCGCTCGCGCTGCCGCCCTACCGCGACCGCATAACGGAACCGCTCCTCGAATGGGCCGCGCGCGCGCCAGAGCGTACGCTCTACGCGGCGCGTGGCGCGGACGGGGGCTGGCGGCGGCTTTCCTTCGGCGCCGCGGCCGACGGGATGCGGCGGCTCGGCCAGTTCCTGCTCGACCATCGCCTGTCGGCGCAGCGGCCGCTGGCGATCCTCTCGGGCAACGACCTCGACCATGCGCTGCTGGCGCTGGCTGCGATCCATGTCGGCATCCCCTATGCCGCGATCTCGCCCGCCTATTCGCTCGTCGCGGGCGACCGCGCCCGCCTGCACGGCGTCTTCGAGACGCTGGAGCCGGGCATGGTGTTCGCCAGCGACGCCGGCACGTTCGGCGCCGCGATCGACGCGGTCGCGGACGCCACGCTGCCGCGCCTGTTCGCGAAGGGCGCCCGAAGCCCGGCAGAGGACTTCGCGGCCGCGCTGGCGACCGGACCGACCGCGGCGGTCGATCGCGCCTTCGCGGCGATCACGCCCGACACGGTGGCGAAATTCCTGTTCACCTCGGGCTCGACCGGCACGCCGAAGGCGGTGATCAACACGCACCGCATGATCTGCGCCAACCAGGCGATGGTGCGCGAGGTCTACACCTATTTCAAGGACGAGCCGCCGGTGCTGCTCGACTGGGCGCCGTGGCACCATACGGCCGGCGGCAACAAGCTGTTCTTCATGCCCGTCTTCAGCGGCGGTACGCTCTACATCGACGACGGCAACCCGACGCCGGCCGGCATCGAGAGGACGGTGCGCAACCTGCACGACGTCTCGCCCAACTGGTACTTCAACGTGCCGAAGGGGTTCGAGGCGCTGATCCCGCATCTCGAGCGCGACCCGGAGCTGAGGGAAAGCCTGTTCCGCGACCTCAAGATGCTCTGGTATGCGGGCGCGGCGATGGCGCAGCACACATGGGAGGCGCTGGAGCGGCTGGCCGTCGAGACGACCGGCGCGCGCGTGCTGATCGGCACCGGGCTCGGCGCGACGGAGACCGCGCCGGCGGCGCTGATGTGCACATGGCCGGTGGAGCGCGCCGGCAATGTCGGCCTGCCCTGCCCCGGCATCAGCCTCAAGCTGGTGCCGATGGACGGCAAGTACGACGCGCGCGTGAAAGGGCCGACGGTCACGCCGGGCTACTGGAAGGCGCCGGAGCTGACCGCGCAGGCATTCGACGAGGAGGGCTACTACCGCTTCGGCGACGCGCTGCGCCCGGCCGATCCCGACGACCCGGCGGCCGGCTTCCTGTTCGACGGCCGCACGGCGGAGAACTTCAAGCTGGACACCGGCACATGGGTCAATTCCGGCGCGCTGCGCACCGGCTTCATCGACCATTTCGGAACGGCCGTGCGCGACGTCGCGATCGCCGGCGCGGACCGGCCGTATCTGTCGGCGCTCGTCTTCCCCGACTTCGCCGAGTTGCGGCGCCTGTCCGGCCTCGGCGCCGACGCGCCGGCCGAAGTGCTGTTCGCGCATCCCAGGGTGGCCGGCTTCTTCCGCGGCCGGCTGCGCTCGCTCGCCGCGCAGGCGACCGGCTCGTCGAGCCTGGTCCGCCGCATGCTGCTCGTAGACCCGCCGCCGATGCTCGAATCGGGCGAGATGACCGACAAGGGCTCGGTCAACCAGCGCATCGTGCTGCGGAACCGCGCGGCCGAGGTCGAGGAGCTCTACGCCGGCTCGCCCCGCGTGCTGGAGATCTGAGGCCGGCCCTACCGGAGCAGAATCGTCAGCCGAGGCGGCCGAGGATGCGGAAGGCGGTGCGGCCGTCGGACTCGCGCTCCAGGCCGACACGCCAGCGCTTGACCGGGATGCGGGTGCCGGCGGCGGTGACGTAAGGGCTGACCTCCAGCTCCCATGCCTCGCCGCTCCCCGGCCCCAGCGTGCCGAAGGCGACGCTGCCGTCGGCGAAGTCGATGCGGCAGGTGTCGCCGGCCGCGCCGGTCGCCGTCGGATCGGGACCGCGCAGGAACCCCCGCAGCCCGGGATAGACGTGGGTGTGGCCCGCCTCCAGCACCAGTTCCATCAGAAGCCGTCCAGCGCCTGGCGGACGATTGCATAGGTCGTCTCGATGTGCTCGCGGGCGCGCCGCTCGGCGGTGTCGCCGTCGCCGGCCTCGATCGCGTCGACGATCTCGCCGTGCTGGCTGTTGGCGCGCAGCGTCTGCTCCTTGTTGAAGAAGACCGGCAGGCGCAGGTTCCAGTAGTGGAACTGGGTGCGCTGGTGCATCTCGACGAAGAGCGGGTTGCCGGACATGGCCACGATCGTCTCGTGGAAGGTGCGGTCGAGGCGGTTCAGCTCGGCGCGGCCGATCGTGTCGAGCTCGTCCATGCCGCGCACCAGCTCGCGCAGCCGCGCGATGGTCTCGCGGTTGCCGCGCTCGGCGGCGACGCGCGTCGCGTAGGCCTCGACGGAGATGCGCGCCTCGAAGATGAAGCGGGCGTTGGCCGGGTCGGTCGCCTCGATGATCCAGCCGCGGCGCTGGCGGCTCACCAGCCCCTCGCCCTCCAGCCTGAGCAGCGCCTCGCGCACCGGCGTGCGGCCGACGCCGGTGTCGCGGCAGATGTCCTCCTCGACCACGCGCGAGCCGGGCTTGAACTCCAGCGAGATGATCTTGGTGCGCAGCAGGCGGTGCACGTCCTGCGCGAGCAGGGCCGTGCCCGTCCGCTTGTTGCCGCCGCGCAACGGCTGGTCCATCGCAGTCCCTCGCTATCCGTGCATTGCCAGAAACTGGCGGCTGCGCTCGTGCCGCGGCGCCGCGAAGAACTCCGCCGCAGGGACGTCCTCCACCAGCTCGCCGCTCACCATGAACAATACGCGATCGGCACAGCCTTTCGCGATAGCCATTTCGTGCGTGGCAATCAGCATGGTCTGGCCTTCCTCGGCAAGCGTCTTGATGGTGGCCACCACCTCCTGGGAAAGCTCGGGGTCGAGCGCGCTGGTCGGCTCGTCGAACAGGATCACCTTCGGGTCCATCGCGATGGCGCGGGCGATCGCGACGCGCTGCTGCTGGCCGCCGGAGAGCTGGGCGGGATAGGAGTCCGCCTTGTCGGCCAGGCCGACCTTGGCGAGCAGCCGCCGCGCCTTCTCCTCGGCCGCCGCGCGCGGCGCCTTGAGCACGTAGACCGGGCCGGACATGATGTTCTGCAGCGCGGTCATGTGGCGGAACAGATTGAAGCCCTGGAACACCATGCCGATCGCGCGGCGCTGGGCGCTGACGGCCGCGTCGCTCATCTGGCGCAGCACGGCGCCGTGCTCCTCGTAGCCGATCAGCTCGCCATTGACCCAGATGCGGCCGCCGTCGATCTCCTCGAGATGGTTGATGCAGCGAAGCAGCGTCGACTTGCCCGAGCCCGACGGCCCGAGCAGGGCGATGACCTCGCCGCCGCGGACATGGAAGGAGATGTCCTTCAGCGCCTGGAAGCCGCTGAACACCTTGCGCAGGCCCTCGACGCGGATGGCGTCCTGGCGCTGGATCTCGCTGGTCGCGTTCATGGCGCTCATCTCACCGGGAACCATCTCTCGAGGGCGGTCTGGATCGCCGTGACGACGGCGGTCATGACGAGATACCAGAAGGCGGCGACCGCCAGCAGCTCGACGACGCGGAAATTGGCCGAGTAGATGCCCTGCGTGATGCGCAACAGCTCGAGGAAGCCGATCACCGAGGCGAGCGAGGTCGACTTCAAGAGCATGATGTACTGGTTGCCGGTGGCCGGCACGATGATGCGGGCGGCCTGCGGCAGCACCACGCGTCCGTACATCTGCGGCCGCGTCATGCCGAGCGCGCGGGCGGCGGCCTGCTGGCCCCTGTCGACGGCGAGGATGCCGCCGCGGATGATCTCGCTCATATAGGCGCCCTCGGCCAGGCCGAGGCCGGCGACGGCGGCGATGAAGGGCGTGACGACCGCCGGCATGGCCGCGTCGACCAGCACCGGGCCGCCGAACGGGAGGGCCAGGTGCAGCCGCGGGAACATGGTCGGGAAGGCGTTGTACCAGAACAGGATCTGGATCAGCATCGGCGTGCCTCGGAAGAAGTAGACGTAAGCGGCCGCGACGCCGGTGAGGATCGGGTTGCCCGACAGCCGCATCAGCGCGGCGGCGAGCCCGACGACGACGGCCACGGCCATCGACACCGTGCCGACCAGGATGGCGTTGCGGGCGCCGAGCAGGACCTCGCCGCTGGTCAGGTAGTGGAAGAAGACGTCGGGGTCGATGATGCGCGCCCGCGCGCCGGCGACCACGATGATGGCCAGCACCAGAAGCACGGCGGCGCCGAGGAGCCATGCTCCCCAGCGCCGCCTGCGAATGATGCGAACACGGACGGGTTCCGCAATCACACCGATCGACAAGAACTCAGTTCCTCTTGCTCGAGGGAAGGTTGACCGAGATCTCCGGCAGCGCGCCGCCTTCCAGGCCCCACTTCTTCAGAAGGTCGACATAGGTGCCGTCCTTCAGCATGTCCTGCGCCGTCTGCTGGACCGCGTCGCGCAGCGCGGAATTGTCCTTCGAGAAGGCCCAGGAGGTGATGTACGGGGTCAGGATATAGTTGCCGCCGGCGACTGCATAGCTGCCGGGCGCGTTGGTGACGAAATAGACCAGCGCCGGGAAGTCGCCGAGATAGCCGTCGACGCGGCCGAGGTCGAGCTGCGCCTTGGCGTCGGGCGCCGAGGGAAGCTGGTCGACCGTGAACTCGGCCTTGCCGGCCGACTTGCAATCGGCATTGGCGGCGTCGAGCGCCTTCATGATGGTGTTGGAGCCGAGCAGCATGGCGACCTTGCTGCCGCAGAAGTCGCCGATCGTCTTGTACTTGTCCTTGTCGGCGGCGCGTACGAGGATCGAGCCGCCCGACAGCATGTAGTTGACGAAGTCGACCTTCTGCTCGCGCTCCTCGGTGTCGCTGATGCCGCCCGAGGCCATGTCGAAGCGTTTGGATTCGAGGCCCGGGATCAGCGAGGCGTACTCGCCGTGGACGTATTCGAGCTTGAGGCCGAGCCGCTTGGCGATCTCGGTGAGCAGGTCGGCGCTGACGCCGGTGACGACGTTCTCGTCGGGCTTCTTGAACTCCACCGGCGGGAAGGTCTGCTGCGAGCCGACGGTCAGCGAGCCGCGGTCGCGGATCTCCTTGGGCACCATCTGCGAGGCGTCGGCGGCGAAGGCCGGGCCGGCCGCGATGCAGGCGAGGCCGCCCGCGGCCAGCGCCGCCATGATCGTTTCGAGAATTCCCCTGCTGGTCTTCATTCTTGTTCTCCCCTTGAAGGTTCGTTGGCCGGCCCGGCTACCGCGTCGCGGCGGACTTGCCGGGAATCCTGGATGGGTTGGGACGGTCGGCGTTCGGGCACTCGGCGGCCGCCTCGTAGGTGGCGATCACCGACTGGACGTATTTCTCGTCGAAGCCGTGGTCGCGCATCCCCTTCGGGATGTGGTTCCAGTAGAACAGCGGCGGACGCATCGGGATGCCCGGATCGCTCATCCTGTAGGTCCAGCAATCATAGGTCTTGCCGTCGTCGCCGATGACGGTCACCGAGCAGCGCTCGAAGTCGTCGTACTCGTCCTTGAAATGCGTGTTCTCGTGCTCGAACACGACGCCGCGGCACATCGTGCCCCAGGCGTCCGAGCAGGTGTTGCTGAAGTGGCACCAGCCGCGGTCGGTGCGGTCGCCCGCTGCATGGAAGGTCAGGCGGTGGTTGGGCGCGACGGCGTGAACGACCTTCCTGGCATTGGGCATGAAGCGGCGCAGCTCGGCGTCGTCGAGCCAGGTGCAGTAGCCGAAATAATACATCCTCGATCCTCTGTCTTGTCATCCTCGTCGCCGGCGCCGCGACCCTGCAAACGGGTCGCCGCATCCGCCGGCGATTTTCATATATGCTTTCGTATATGAATGCAAGCGAGGCGCTTCACTCCGCCGCGTGGCGCGGTGCGGCGGCCGGCGTGCGGCGCACCTCGAGCACCACGCCGGCCTTTGCGCGCGTGTCGAAGTAGCAGAAGCCGGAGCCGTCCTTGCGGCGGCCGCGGGCGACCACGCCGAGGCCCAGACTGCGGCCCTCCGCCTCGGCGGCGTCGCGGTCGGCGACCTCGAAGCCGAGATGGTAGACGCCCTCGCCATTGGCATCGAGGAAGCGGCGCTGCGGCGAATCCTGCGGGCCTGGCTGGCAGAGCTGGATCTGGACGTTGTCGAGCTGCACGCACTTGTAGCGCATGGCGTCCGACGCCTCCTTCGAGGGCACGTCGAACTCCAGGTAGCGGCCGCCCTTCGGGTAGTCGAACCAGGGGCCGACGCCGATCGACTCGTAATAGGCGACCGATTTCGCGAGGTCGTGGACGACGATGCAGACGTGATGCAGGTGATTGAAGATGGCCAAGTCTCGCTCCTTTTCGGCCCGGAACGAGCGGCGGGCATGCGCGGCCGCCTCGCTCCGGCATTTACGTATATTTCTTGATATACGAAATAGGAGAGCCGATCAACGCCGCCCGGCGAAACGGACTGCGCGAAACGGGTGGACGGAAGGGCGGGGCGGGAAAGCCGCCGTCAGACGGGCTCCCAGCCGCCACGGGCGGCGGCGTGGAAGATCGCGTCGGTGAGCCTCTGGTTGCCGAGCGAGCTCGTCAGCGAAAGCACGGCCGAACCGCCGCCCGTCGCCGCGTCGGCGAAGGCCTCGACCTCGTTGCGGTACTGCTGGGCGCCGGGGAAGCGGAAGGTCTCGGCGCGCTCGTGGCGGGCGTCGTGCAGGGTGATCGCCGCGTCGCCGTAGATGCCGGCATTGAAGGGCGCGTGCACCTCGATGAAACCCGTCTCGCCGTGGAACAGCATGAACTGGCGCAGCGCCATCTGGGTGGAGCAATAAAAGGACAGGTTGAAGCCGTCGAACGCGGCCTGCACGCTGGCGTGGCGGTCGGTGCCGAAATCGGGATCGACGTCGATCGCCGCCTGCACCCGCAACGGCTCGGCGCCGGTCACCATGCGCGTCACCATGGCCGGATAGACGCCGATGTCGCGCAGGCCGCCGCCGCCCATGGAAGACAGGTTGCGCAGGTTGGCAGGATCGCGGTTGAAGTAGGAATAGCCGCCCTGCACCTGGCGCAGGCGGCCGATGGCGCCGCCGCGCACGAGCTCGCGGACCTTGGCCCACTGCGGATGGTAGAAGACGGCGAAGGCCTCGCTGACCAGCAGGCCGGAGGCGGCGGCCGCGGCGGCGATCGTCTCCACCTCGGCGGCGGTCATGGCCAGCGGCTTCTCGCACAGCACGTGCTTGCCGGCGGCGAGCGCCTTCAGCGTCCATTCTAGGTGCAGCGTGTTGGGCAGCGGCAGGTAGACGCCGTCGACCTCGGGCGAGGCGAGCAGTTCCTCGTAGCTGGCGAAGACGTGCGGGATCGCATGGCGCCCGGCGAGCGCGCGGGCGCGGTCCAGGTCGCGGGCGGCGATCGCGGCGAGGTTGCCGTTGGCGGCCTGCTGGATCGCCGGGACGACGTGGTCTCGGGCTATCTTGGCGGCGGACAGCAGTCCCCAGCGGAACATCGGAAGGCCTTATCGCTATACGGACATCCATCCGTATAATGTGAATTGCCGGCACGCAACGCGCGAAATGCGCTTGCAAGACAAAGTGGCGTCGTCTAGTCTGCTTTTCGGACATTTGACCGCTATACGGTCAATTCGCGGTATCGAGGATGCGCCGCCCGACTGCATCCCGGTGCCCGCCGACCCAAGGTGGAGGAAGCGATGAACTGGAATCTCTCGACGCCGCATATCGAAGGCTCGGCCGCGCGGCAGGCGCATGCCGACATCCCGGCCAACACCTTCGAGCGCGAGCTCGGCCGGGAAGGCTTCGCCGGCGCCGCCTCCCACATGTACCATCGCAACCCGCCGACGGCCTGGCTCGACGTCGACGGGCCGGTCCGGCCGCGCGCGCTGAAGCCGCGCGAGGTGGTGCAGGTCACCGCCTCGCCGTGGGAGGCGCTCGGCGTGATGCGCAACCCGAACGTCAGCGTGCGCTACTGGAAGACCGACGGCTCGATGGACCATCTGGTGCGCAACAGCGACGGCGACGACCTGCTGTTCGTGCATCGCGGCAGCGGCGCCTTCTTCTGCGACTACGGCCACCTCGCCTTCGAGACCGGCGACTACATCTGCGTGCCGCGCGGCACGATGTGGCGCATCGAGAGCGCCGGCGAGGTGGAGATGCTGCTGGTCGAGGCGACGCGCTCGACCTACTATCTGCCCGACCGCGGCATCCTCGGCCGCCACTCGCTGTTCGACCCCGGCGTGCTCGACAGGCCGACCATCGACGCGGCGTTCCAGGCGCAGCCGCGCGGCGGCCAGTGGAAGGTCAGGGTGAAGCGCGACGACAAGGTCGGCACCATCACCTATCCGTTCAACCCGCTCGACGCGATCGGCTGGAAGGGCGACCTCTACCCGGTGCGGCTCAACATCCGTGATATCCGCGCCGTCACCAGCGACCGGCTGCATCTGCCGCCGTCGTCGAAGACGACCTTCCAGTCGGAGCATTTCGTGGTGTGCACGCTGTCGCCGCGGCCGATGGAGACGGATCCGGGCGCGATGAAGCTGCCCTTCTACCACAACAACGACGATTGCGACGAAGTGATCTTCTACCACAGTGGTAATCTCGGCAGCCGCGGCGCGATCATCACCGAGGGCTCGATCACCTACCACCCGCGCGGCATCACCCACGGCCCGCATCCGGGCGTGCTGCCCTACATGTTCAACCATCCGGTCAAGCACACCGACAGCTATTCGGTGATGATCGACACGTTCGACGGGCTCGACGTGGCCGACCTGCCGGAAGGCGGCGAGGTGACGAGCTACGCGGAGTCCTGGCGCGGCTCGATCGACAGCGCGCCCGACGCGCAGGCCAAGGCGGCCGAATAGCGCGCGCATGAAGCTCGCCACGCTTGCCGACGGCTCGCGCGACGGACGGCTGCTGGTCGTCCGTCGCGACCTCGCATCCGCCTGCGAGGCGCCCGGCGCCAGGACGCTGCAGGCCGCGCTGGACGACTGGGACAAGGTGGCGCCGGGGCTCGCAGCCACCGCCCGCGACCTCGCCGAAGGGCGGGTCGCGGGCTTCCCGCTTCGCATCGAGGCGCTGATGGCGCCGCTGCCGCGCGCTTTCGGCTTCATCGACAGCAGCGTCTACCTCTCCCACATGGAGCGCGCTCGCGCCTTGCGCGGCGCGACGCTGCCCGACACGTTCCGGCAGGAACCACTGATCAGCCTGAGGATCGCCGCGCCGTTCCTCGGGCCGCGCGCGGCGGTCCCGCCGCAGGCGGCGGACGCAGGCATCGACCTCGAGGCCGAGATAGCGGTCATCACCGGCGACGTGGCGGCTGGCACGAGTAGCGCCGGGGCGGCGGCGCAGATCCGGCTGGTGACGCTCGTCAACGACATCAGCCTGCGCGGCGTGATCGCGGCCGAGACGGCGGCGGCGCGCTCGGTCTATCGCGGCAAGATCCAGGCGGCGATGGCGCCGGTTGCGGTGACGCCGGACGAGCTCGGCCCGTACTGGACGGGCCGAGAATTGCGCCGCGCCATCGCGGTCGACATCAACGGCGCGCCCTTCGGCCGGCCCGACGCCGGCCGCGATGCGGCCTTCGACTTCGGCGAGATCATCGCCTATGCGGCCTCGTTCCGGCCGCTGGAAGCGGGCACGGTGGTGGCCTCCGGCACCGTGTCCAACGCCGACGCCTCGGCGGGCACTGCCTGCATCGCCGAGCGGCGGATGATCGAGACGCGCGAGACGGGCGCGGCGAAGACGCCCTATCTCGCGGCCGGCGACCGCGTGCGCATCGACGTCATGGACGACGACGGCCGCAGCATCTTCGGCGCGATCGAGCAGGTGGTCGGCGGGTAGCGCCTCACTTCTGCGTCGGCAGCCGCAGCGTCGTCTCGAGGAAGGAGCGGCGGCGGGAGATGGCTTCGTACCAGTTCGCCAGACGCGGCCGGCCGGCGCGCCAATCGAAATCGGCATAGCGGAAGTCGAGATAGCTCGCCGCGCAGGCGGCCGAGATGGTGCCGATGTCGATGCGCTCGCCGAAGCCGGGCGCAAAGTCCTCGAAGCGGTCGAGCGCCGAGACGATCTTGGCCATCATGGCGTCGTACCAGCCCGTCCACGACTTCTCCTGCGGGCGCACGCTGAGCTCCTGCCGGCCGAGCAGGGCGGCGTTCAGGAGGCCGTCGGCGAGTGCCTGTTCGACCAGCGCCTGCAGCCTGGGCTTCGGCTCGGCCGGGAACAGGCCGGAGCCGGGCACCAGCCCGTGCAGGTACTCGCAGATGACGCGGCTGTCGAAGATCGCCATGCCGTCGTCGGCGATCAATGTCGGCACCTGGCCGAGCGGGTTCTGCTCGACGACCTCGGCGACGCGGCGGATGACGTGGATCGGCCGCTCCTGGCGCTCGATGCGGCCCTCGATGCCGAGCTCATAGGCGCTGACGAGCACCTTGCGGACGAAGGGCGAAGTTGTGGTGACATAGAGCTTCATCGTGGCGAACCGTCCGTGGCAAAGTGAAGTTGCGGGCCATGTGGACGCCGCCCGCCGACGCCTTGACACCCGTCCGGTGCCAACCTATGAAAATCAATATGCGGACTGATTACCGCATAGTGGACAATCTATCAAGGGACGGAAAATTGTTCGCGCCGCTCGCCCATTTCGCGCTGACCTCCGCCGACGGGGCGGCCGCGCACCGCGCGCACAACGAGCTGCACGCGCTCTATCACTGGCCCGAACTGCAGAGCCAGCCGGGCGTGGCGTGGGGCGAGCGCTGGGTGCGCGATCCCGCCTGCGCGGCGGCGGGCACGAAGCCGGCCGAGGGCTTCGACGCCGACTATTGCGCGATGTACTGGCTGCGCGCGCCGGCGCTGGCCAGCGCGCAGGCCTTCGAGGCGCATTTCGCCCGCGCCGCCCATCTCGGCATGGCGGAAGCCCCGCCGCGCTTCGCCGACTACATGGTGCCGCTCAAGGGCTACGTGCGGCGCGAGCCGCTGGTCTCCGACCAGGCGTTGCCGTTCCGGCCTAACAAGGGCATCTATCTGATCGTCTCGCGCTTCCGGCGCCACCACGACGTGGAATCGGAGGACGTGTTCCGCTGGTACGACCAGGTGCGCATCCCCGACATGCTGGACTGTCCCGGCGCGGCCGGCGCGTGGACGTTTTCGGCGCGCAGCCTCTATTCGCCGACGCGCGACCTGTCGCAGCCGGTGATCCGCATCCAGCTCTTCTATCTCGACGGCGACCCGGTGGCCTTCGCGGACGCCGTGCGCGAGGCCGAGGGAGGCTGGCGCAAGGCCGGCCGCTCGCGCGATACGAGCGCGGTGGAGGATCTGCTGTTCGCCGGCCCGCTGAGGGCTATCGTGCCGTGGCGCTGGAGCTGGTTCGACGGCGAGACCGGAGGCGCGCGATGAGGCCGACCCGCTGCTACTTCTCGCTGTCGGAGATCGCCACCGGCCACCATCGCGACCACAACGAGTGGCACCAGCTCGACCACCGGCCGGAGAACCTGCTGATCCCCGGTATCGCCTGGGGCGACCGCTGGGTGCGGCCGCCGGACTGCCGGGCGCTGAGCTCGGGCACGGCCGACGCCTACATGAACGCGCACTACGCGATCATGTACTGGTTCCGCGAGCCGATGCGGGAGACGCTGGACGACTTCTTCGCGCTGTCGGAGCGCTCGTTCGCCTGGGGCCGCTCGCCGCAGGTCGGCTGGACCAAGCGGCCGATGCGCGGCTTCTTCGTGCCGATCAAGGGCTACGCCGCGCCGCGCGTGCGCGTGTCGGCTGACGCCCTGCCCTTCCGGCCGGTGAAGGCGATCCTCGTCACGCAGACGCGCCTGGACCACGCGCACAGAGACGCGCAGAAGGTGCTCGCGTGGCAGGACGAGATTCGGCTGCCGGACCTGTTGCAGACGCGAGGTGTGGCGGGCGCCTGGACCTTCGGGGACGACGCGCTGTTCCAGCCGCCGTGGGAGGAAGGCGGGCCGGGCTGGAGCTTCGCCGACCGCAACTCGCGCAGCGGCCTGCCGGTGCCCAACCGCATGCGGATCCTCTATCTCGACGAGGAGCCGGCCGACGTGCTGGCGGCGATCGAAGAGGACGACAGGGCGCGGCGCAGGGCCGGGCGGCTGATCGACGCCTCGGCGGTCGAGGAGGTGATGTTCGAGAGCCCCTTCCGCGCCGTCGTGCCATGGGAATGGGACTGGTTCGACGGCGACGCGGCGAAGGGCGAGGCCAGGTCCGGGCGATGATCGACAAGTTCGTCGACACGATCGCCGAGGCCGTCGGCGGCGTCCGCGACGGCGCCACGGTGCTGGTCGGCGGCTTCGGCTCGGTCGGCCAGCCGGACGCGCTCATCGAGGGGCTGATCGACACCGGCACGCGCGAGCTGACCATCGTCGCCAACAATGTCGGCTCGGGCTTCGTCGGGCTCGCCAAGCTGCTGCAGGTCGGCCGCGTGCGCAAGATGATCTGCAGCTATCCGCGCAGCGCCGGCTCGGTGGTGTTCGAGGAGGTCTACGCGACCGGCAGGCTGGAGCTCGAGCTGGTGCCGCAGGGCACGCTCGCCGAGCGCATCCGCGCAGCCGGCGCCGGCATCCCCGCCTTCTACACGCCGACGGCGGTCGGCACCCGGCTCGCCGAGGGCAAGGAGGTGCGCGAGTTCAACGGCCGGCGCTACGTGCTGGAGGAGGCGCTGCCGGGCGACATGGCGCTGGTGGAGGCGTGGCAGGCGGACCGCTGGGGCAACCTCACCTACCGGCGCTCCGGCCGCAACTTCAACCCGCTGATGGCAATGGCGGCCAAGGTGACGGTGGCGCAGGCACACCACGTCGTCGACCTCGGCGCGCTCGACCCCGAGGCAGTCGTCACGCAGGGCGTCTGCGTGGACCGCGTCGTGCATGTGCCCTATCCGGCCGACAGCGCGGAGGCCGCCCATGACTGAGCAGCAGACCGCCGGCATCACGCCGAAGCCGCTCAACCGCCTCCAGATGGCGCAACGCGTCGCCGCCGACATACCCGAGGGCTGGTGCGTCAATCTCGGCATCGGCGTGCCGACGCTGGTGGCGGATGCGATTCCCGCCGACCGCGAGGTGATCATCCATTCGGAGAACGGCATCCTCGGCATGGGGCCGGCGCCGGCGGAAGCCGAGCGCGACCCGTGGCTGATCAATGCCGGCAAGCAGCATGTGACGCTCAGGCCTGGCGGCAGCTACTTCCACCACGCCGACAGCTTCGCGCTGGTGCGCGGCGGCCATGTCGACCTGTGCGTGCTGGGCGCCTACGAGGTGGCCGAGAACGGCGACTTCGCCAACTGGGCGACGTCGGACACGGAGGCCGCGCCGGCGGTCGGCGGGGCGATGGACCTCGCCGCGGGGGCCAGGCGCATCTGGGTGGTGATGGAGCACACGACGCGCGAGGGCCGGCCGAAGCTGGTGCGCGCCTGCTCCTACCCGCTGACCGCGCCGGCCGCCGTGTCGCGCATCTACACCAACCTCGCCGTGCTCGACGTCACGCCGGACGGGCTGAAGGTGGTCGAGCTGGTCCCCGGCCTAGACCTCGCTGGCCTGCGCGCTGTGACGGAGGCGCGGGTGGTCGGGTAACAGCGCGTCGGCAACGCAGAGCGCTGCCGGAACGTCACCCCCACCCCATACCCCTCCCCACAAGGGGGAGGGGAGCTTGAGACATAGGTGCCAGCACCAACGCTTCGTTGGAACGCGCGGCGTAGACGCCTCCCTCCCCCTTGTGGGGCAGTGTTTACATTGAACTGCTGATGGATTCTTCTGTTGGGAGAATTGATTTGGCAGAGGAGGTGGAGGTGATTTGTCCGCGGTGCGGGAGCAGCGATCTGCGCAAGACGGGGAGCAAGGATGGGGCGCAGCGCTATAGCTGCCGG
>JAFKJY010000025.1 GCA_017305835.1 Hyphomicrobiales bacterium | reverse complement strand
GCACTACCTGCGGCGCAAGCTCGGGCGCGGCGCGGTGGACGGTGAAGGCCGCCACGCTGTGCTGCGGGTGGCCCTCGACGATCTTCCGCGCCGCCCCCAGCGGCGCCATGATGCGCGCCGGCGGGATGTCGTCCAGCACGCCGGCATCCACCGCCTTGCAATAGTCGAAATGGAGCTGGTCCAGCACGGTGAAGACGAAGGGCGTCTTCGGCGTGGCCACATAGGCGGCGAGCGTGACGGCGAGCGGCACGGCCAGCGCGCCGGCGAGATAGCGGCGCGAGGCCGGCAGCCCGAACGGCCGCTCGCCTCGAACCAGCGCGATCGTCGCCGGCATCAGCATGGCGACCAGCGCGGCGTCGTTGCGCACCGAGCGCTCGATGGCGAGATAGGTGGCAAGCCCCGACAGCGCGACGATCCAGACGACGGCCAACTCGCGCCGTCCGCTGCGCCAGCCCCGCCAAGCGGCGGGCGCGGTAGCCGCGAGCAAGAAGGCCCAGAACACGCAGAAGACGGCGAGCGGATAGCGCCCCGCCGCGAACTGGTGGAGGATGCCCTTCTCCTGCGGCAGCGTGTCGAGCCAGAGCTTCCTGGAGAGCGGATCAACCACGCCGTAGTAGTTGCCGGTCGCGCAGTCCGGAAAGGCGACGGCGAGCGCGGCCGCCAGCGCGAGGCCCGGAACGGCGAGGCTGCCAAGCCGCATCGCAACGGCGCGTCCGTCGCCGCCGGCGAAGACGGACGACCGCCACGCGAACGGCACGGCGGCCAGGATCAGCCCGCCGCCGGCGAGCGCGGCGAGCCACGGCAGCGAGACCGTGTCGCAATTCGTCGCCAGCACGATCGACGGGCCGTAGCCGAGGATCGCCGCCGGGGCGCAAGCCGCGACGAGCGCCAGCCCCGTGACCTGCATCCTTTGCCGGTCCCGCTCCCCGCCGAACACGCCGGCAAGCGACAAAGCGGAAAGGCCCGCGACGATGAAGGGCAGGCATTCGAGCCCGACCGCGACGGAGGCGGCGATCGCCGCGCCGACGGCCGCCCCGCCGCGCCGCGCCGGCCCGACGAGGCCCGCCAGCATCGCCATCATCAGCACGAGCTGAAAATTGTGGTGGTCGATCCGCTCCGGCGTGAACTCGGGCAGCGCCGGCGCCATGGCGAGCGCAGTGACCAGCGCCTCGACCGCACCGAAGCGGCCGCCGGCGACGCGCCGCAGCGCGTAGACCGCGAGCGCGCAGAAGCAGGCGAGCAGCACCAGCGGGAACACCCATGACGCGACCGCGAGCGCGGCCTCGGCGCCGAGCAGCGGCGCCAGCGCCTCGCCGATCAGGAAATAGGGCAGGTCGACGACGCGCGAGTAATGCGAGACGTAGGGCTCCGGCATCGAGATGAAGGGCAGCGTCAGGTCGAAGACATTGCGGTCGCCCAGCAGGTCGCGGATCTGCAGCAGGCGCACGAGGTCGTCCGTGTCGGCGTAGATCGGGCTGCCGTCGGCCGCGTCGAACAGCACGAAGGCGAAGGCGACCAGCGCGAACACCACGCCGGCCGGCGCCGACAGGGCGATGGTCGCCACCCGCTCCCGGGCAACCGCGAGGCTCACGCTGCTTCCCTTCCCGCTTCTGGTCCGGTCCCCGGCAAGGCATAGCGCTGCCCGCTTAGATCGAGGTTAACGTGCCGCGACGCTGTGGACCACGGCCGGCCGGGCCGCTATCCTTGGCGGATCAGCCACCGGACCGCAAAGGGAGATGAAGCGTTGAGAACGAAGGCGCTGTCCGTTGCCCTCCTTCTCGCCCTGCTCGGCGGGGCGGGCCCCGCGCTTGCGGACGAGCCGGCCAAGGTGTGCGTGCAGGCGGTCGTCTCCGGCACGACGCGCGGGCCGATCCGCGACACCGTCGCCAGCCGCGCCGTGATCGTCTGGGCCGCCGAGGCAACGTCCGGCTACACGCTGCGCTATGCGAACTGGAGCAACGCCAGCGGCCGGGACGTCTCCTGCAAGCGCTATACCTCCTCCTTCGGGCTGAACATGTGGGAATGCACCGCCACGGCCACGCCGTGCCGCCTGCGCTGACTTGAACGGCGCGGGCAGGCCAGTGGTGGAGTTCGCGACGGCCGAGCGGCTCGCCTCGCCGACGGGCGCGTCGCTCAACGTGCTGGCCCGCACGGCGAAGGGCGAGGCGGTGGGCGTGGTGCAGATCAGCCACGGGCTGGCCGAGCACGCCGCCCGATATGCCCGCTTCGCCGCCTTCCTCGCCCCGCTCGGCTTCCACGTCTATGCCCACGATCATCGCGGCCACGGCGGCACCACGGCACCCGACGCGCCGCCGCGCAGCTTCGGCCCCCGCGACGGCTGGGAGAAGGTGCTGGCCGACGTCGGCGCCGTCCACGACCTGATCGCGGCGCGGCATCCCGACCTGCCGGTGATCGCCTTCGGCCATTCGATGGGCGGGCTGATCGCGCTCAACTTCGCGCTCGAAAATTCCGCCCGCCTCGCCGGGCTCGCGGTCTGGAACGCCAATTTCGACGCCGGCGTCTCCGGCCGCGCCGCGCAGGCCATCCTCGCCTGGGAGCGCTTCCGGCTGGGCTCCGACGTCCCCTCGCGCATGCTGCCCAGGCTCACCTTCGACGCCTGGGCGAGAAAGGTCCCGAACCGCCGCACCGT
The DNA here is from genome assembly GCA_017305835.1 of Hyphomicrobiales bacterium. GTDB lineage: Bacteria > Pseudomonadota > Alphaproteobacteria > Rhizobiales > Rhizobiaceae > RCIO01. The sequence goes on along the minus strand of JAFKJY010000025.1, from coordinate 18,676 downwards.
GTTCGACTGGCTGTCGCGCGACGCGGCCGAGGTGGACCGCTACATCGCCGACCCGCTCTGCGGCTGGGATGCGTCGGTCGCCATGTGGCAGGATGTCTTCCGGCTGATCTTCCGCGGCGCGGCCGACCGCAATTTCGGCTCCATCTGCAGGGACCTGCCCGTCCATCTCGTCGGCGGGGAGAAGGATCCGGCCACCGATGGCGGGCGCGCCGTCGAAGCGTTGGGCCGGCGCATGAAGCGGATGGGCTTTTTGAATCTCGTTTCAACGGTTTATCCCGGGACCCGGCACGAATCCCTGAACGAGGTGAACCGCGACACGGTGATGGCCGACTTCGCCGGCTGGGCGCTCGCGGTGGCCCAGCGCAGCGCGAGCCGCTGAGCCTTCCCGCGCCGCGCCGCCTTGCCCATCAACCAACGAACCATACGGAGACAGATCGACATGCGGACAGGCGGGCAGCTCATCGTCGAGGCGCTGGAGGCGAACGGCGTCGACCGGCTCTATTGCGTGCCGGGGGAGAGCTACCTCGCCGTGCTCGACGCGCTGCACGATTCGCCGATCCGCACCATCGTGTGCCGGCAGGAGGGCGGCGCGGCGATGATGGCCGACTGCCACGGCCGGCTGACGGGGCGCCCCGGCATCTGCTTCGTCACGCGCGGGCCGGGCGCCACCAACGCCTCGGCCGGCGTCCACATCGCCATGCAGGACTCGATCCCGATGATCCTGTTCATCGGCCAGGTGGCGCGCGACATCAAGGAGCGCGAAGCCTTCCAGGAGGTCGACTTCAAGGCCTTCTTCGGCCCGCTCGCCAAATGGGCGGTCGAGATCGACGACGCGCGCCGCATCCCCGAGCTCGTCACCCGCGCCTTTTCCGTCGCCACCTCCGGCCGGCCGGGGCCGGTCGTCGTGTCGCTGCCGGAGGACATGCTGACCGACGAGGTCGAGGCGCCGAAGCCGCTCGCCGCGGTTCCGGTCGAGACCCGGCCCGGCGAGCCCGAGATGGCGCAGCTCGTCGAGCTTCTGTCGGCGGCGAAGCGCCCCTTCGCCATCCTCGGCGGCACGCGCTGGAGCGAGGCGGCGGTCGCCGACATGCGCAAGGCGGCTGAGGCGTGGTCGCTGCCTGTCGGCGTCGAATTCCGCCGGCAGATGCTGTTCGACCATCTGCACCCGAGCTACGCCGGCGACGTCGGCATCGGCCCCAACCCGAAGCTCGCGGCGGCGATCCGCGAGGCGGATCTGGTCCTTTTGATCGGCGGCCGCTTCAGCGAGGTGCCCTCCTCCGCCTACACGCTGCTCAAGAGCCCCTATCCCGACCAGAAGCTCGTGCATGTCCACGCGGATGCGGACGAGCTCGGCCGCGTCTACCGCCCGACGCTGCCCGTCAACGCCTCGACGGCCGCCTTCGCCGAGGCCTTCGCGCGCACGCGGCCCGAGGCCGCCCCCGTCTGGGGCAACCGCACCGAAGAGCTGCACCAGGCCTATCTCGAATGGTCGACGCCGCCCGCAAGCGGCCCCGGCGCCGTGCACATGGGGCCGATCATGGCCTGGCTGGAGACGGCGCTTCCGCAGGACGCGATCTTCTGCAACGGCGCCGGCAATTTCGCCACCTGGATCCACCGCTTCCACCGCTTCCGCCGCTTCGCCACGCAGGCAGCGCCCGCCTCCGGCTCGATGGGCTACGGCCCGCCGGCGGCCGTCGCGGCGAAGGAGCTGTTCCCCGAACGCGAGGTGATCGCGTTTGCCGGCGACGGCGACTTCCTCATGAACGGGCAGGAATTCGCCACCGCCTGCCAGTACGGCATCCCGGTCATCGTCGTCGTCGTCAACAACGGCGCCTACGGCACCATCCGCATGCACCAGGAGCGCGAATATCCCGGCCGCGTCTCCGCCACGCAGTTGAAGAACCCCGACTTCGCCGCGCTGGCGCGCGCCTATGGCGGCCACGGCGAGACGGTGGAGCGGACGGACGATTTCGCGCCGGCCTACGAGCGCGCGCGGGCAAGCGGCAGGCCGGCCATCGTCGAGGTGAAGCTCGACGTCGAGGCGATCACGCCGACGCGGACGCTGACGCAGATCCGCGAGAAGCGCTGATCCTCAGCGTTTTCGGCGCCAGCTTCTGAGCAACCCGCCGAGGCCGGCGCCGACGGCGATCCCGACGCCGATGCCCACGGGCACGTCGTCGATGGCCGTGCCGATCGCCGCACCTATGCCGACGCCGATGGCGATGCCGAGCGCTATGCTTCCGTATTCGTCGTCCATGCGCCGGCAGATAGCGCGCGCACCGCGCATCTCAACCCCGGTCAGACCGCGTCGAAGTCGAGCACCAGCCTTTCGCCGGTGGGGCGCGTCTGGCAGGCGAGCGTGAAGCCGGCCTCGATCTCCCACGGCTGCAGCGAATAGTTGACCGCCATCTCCGAGCCGCCCTCGACCACGCGGCAGCGGCAGGTGCAGCACATGCCGCCGGCGCAGGAATAGGGAAGTTCGATGCCGGCCTGGTGCGCCGCGTCGAGCACGGTCTGGACCGCATGCGACATCGGGAAGGACTTGCGCACGCCGTCGAGCACGACCTCGATCGCCGCGCCCTTTTCGGCGGCCTGCCGCGCCGCCGCGGACGGGGCGCGCGGCGCCGGCGCGTCGTCGGCCGGCGTGAAGCGCTCGAAGCGGATGCGGTCTTCCGGAACGCCGAGGGAGCGCAGCACCGCCGACACGTCGTCGATCATCGCGCCCGGGCCGCACAGGAACACGCCGTCGGCGCCGGCGACGTCGACAAGCCCGCGCCCTGCCAGCTCGCCGATGCGCTCACCCGTGATGCGGCCGTGCAGCAGGTCGATGTCCTGCGCCTCGCGCGACAGGATGTGGACGAGGCTGAAGCGCGCCATGTAGCGGTCCTTCAAATCGTCCAGCGCCTCGCGGAACATGATCGTGTCGGTCGAGCGGTTGCCGTAGACGAGCGTGATCGTGCTCTCGGGCTCGTGCGCCAGCACGGTGCGCGCGATCGACAGCATCGGCGTGATGCCGGAGCCGGCGGCGATCAGCACATAGTCGTGGCGCGGCCCGGCGAGCGAGGTGAAGCGGCCCTGCGGCGGCATCACCCGGATCGTGTCGCCGACGCTGAGGCTGTCGTTGACGAAGCGCGAGAAGCGGCCGTCCGCCACCTTCTTGACGCCGACCGTCAGCACCGCCTCGTCCGGGCTCGAGCAGATCGAGTAGGACCGGCGCATCTCCTTGCCGTCGATCTCGGCAGCCAGCGTCAGGTACTGGCCGGGCCGGAAGGCGAAGCGGCCGCGCAGCTCGTCCGGCAGCTCGAACGAGACGGCGACGGCCTCGGGTGTCTGCCGGGTGACGGAGGCGACCTTCAGGTCGTGGAAGCTGGCTGCCATGTCGGTGGCCTCAGATGCATTTGAAATAGTCGAAGGGCTCGCGGCAGGCGGTGCAGCGCCACAGCGCCTTGCAGGCCGTCGAGCCGAACTCCGCCAGACGCTCGGTCTCCTGAGAGCCGCATTTCGGGCAGGCCACCACCTCCTCGCCGAAAAGCGAGCGGATCGAATTCGACGCCTTCCGCGGCGGCGCGATGCCGTAGGCGGCGAGTTTTTCGCGGCCCTCGGCGCTGATCCAGTCGGTCGTCCAGGCCGGCGACAGCACGCGCTCGATCCGGGGCTCGAAGCCGGCCTCGCGCAGCGCCGCCTCGACCGCGAGCTCGATGGCGACCACCGCCGGGCAGCCGGAATAGGTCGGCGTCAACCGCGCCACCGCCACGCCGTCGACGATCTCGACCGAGCGCAGGATGCCGAGATCGGCGACGGTGACGCAGGGGATCTCGGGATCCGGGACGGAGGACGCGGCGAGGAAGGCGCGGCGGGACAAATCGCGACCATCGCGCTCTACGTTGCCCCCCTCTGGCCTGCCGGCCATCTCCCCCACATGGGGGGAGATCGGCTGACCGGAGCGGTTTCGCCAATCTCCGGCGTTGCCGGTCGGACGAGGCGAGCGAAGCTGCTGATCTCCCCCCATGTGGGGGAGATGGCCGGCAGGCCAGAGGGGGGCGCTGTCCCGCCGATCTTGCCAGCTTGTGTAAAGGACGCTCACCACATCGCCCCCGGATAGGCGCGCTGCATGTATTGCAGGTCGGCGAGCAGGTAGCCCATGGCTTCCGAATGCCGGCCCCTGCGGCCGCCACTCTGCGGCCATGCCCGCTCGGGCAGGTCCAGCATCGCCTCGGCAAACACCTGCGCCACCGTGCGGTCGAAGGCGGGGCGGATCNGAGGCCGGCTCGGGCGCGACGCCGGCCGCCGCGACCGCCTTCGTCACTGCGTCGCTCTCGAACAGCTCGTCCAGATAGGGCGCCAGCGCCTCCGCCGCGGCGGCCATGCGCCGCGCGCTCTCCTGCGTCCCGTCGCCCAGCCGGATCACCCATTCGCCGGCGTGGCGGATGTGATAGGCGGTCTCCTTGACGGCCTTCGCCGCGATCGCTGCCAGCGTTTCGTCGCTGCCGCGCTCCATCGCCTGCCACCATGGATGCATGAAGGCGGCGAACCAGAACTGCCGCAGCATGGTGTGGGCGAAATCGCCGTTCGGCCGCTCGGCCATCAGGCAGTTCACGTAGTCGCGCTCGATCCTGAGATAGGCGAGGTCGTCCTCGCGGCGTCCCCTGCCCTCGGCCTCGCCGGCATACTGGTAGAGCGCCCGCGCCTGGCCGATCAGGTCGAGCGCGATGTTGGGCATCGCCAGGTCCTCCTCCAGCATCGGCGCGTGCCCGCACCATTCCGACAGGCGGTGGCCGAGCACCAGATGGTCGTCGGCGAGCCGCAGCAGGAAGGTGACGAGCGTGTCGCGGTCGAGCATGGCGGCCATCACATGTGTCCCACTTCGTCGGGGATCTTGTAGAAGGTCGGGTGGCGGTAGATCTTCGAGTCCGCCGGCTCGAAATTCTCCGCCTTCTGGTCCGGATCGGAGGCCACGATCGCCGCCGACGGCACGACCCAGATCGAGGTGCCCTCGCCCCGGCGCGTGTAGACGTCGCGGGCGGCCTGCAGCGCCATCACCTCGTCGGCGGCGTGCACCGAGCCGCAATGGCGGTGCGCCAGCCCGTTGCGCGGCCGGATGAAGACTTCCCAGAGCGGTATCTCGTTCTTCGCCATCGCCCTCACTCCGCCGCCATCTTCGCCGCCTCGCGGCGTATCTTCCGCTTCTCGGCATGCGCGAGTGCGGCCTCGCGCACCCATGCGCCCTCGTCCCAGGCCTTGCGCCGGGCCTCCAGCCGCTCGCGGTTCATCGGGCCGCCGCCCTTCACCACGCGCCAGAACTCGTCCCAGTCGATCGGGCCGAAATCGTAATGGCCGCGCTCCTCGTTCCACTTCAGCTCGGGATCGGGGAAGGTCAGGCCGAGATACTCGCCCTGCGGCACGGTCGCGTCGACGAACTGCTGGCGAAGCTCGTCATTGCTGAAGCGCTTGATCTTCCACGCCATCGACTGGTCGCCGTGCTGGCTTTCCGAATCGTGCGGGCCGAACATCATCAGCGACGGCCACCACCAGCGGTTCAGCGCGTCCTGCGCCATCTCCTTCTGCGCCGGCGTGCCCTGCGCCAGCGTCATCATGATCTCGTAGCCCTGCCGCTGGTGGAAGCTTTCCTCCTTGCAGACGCGGATCATCGCCCGCGCATAAGGGCCGTAAGAGCAGCGGCAGAGCGGGATCTGGTTCATGATCGCCGCGCCGTCGACCAGCCAGCCGATCGCGCCGATGTCGGCCCATGTCAGCGTCGGATAGTTGAAGATGGAGGAATACTTCGCCTTGCCGGAAAGCAGCTCCTCCGTCATCTGCTCGCGGCTGACGCCCAGCGTCTCGGCCGCCGCGTAGAGGTAGAGCCCGTGGCCGCCCTCGTCCTGCACCTTGGCGAGCAGCGCCGCCTTGCGCCGCAACGAAGGGGCGCGCGTGATCCAGTTGCCCTCCGGCAGCATGCCGACGATCTCGGAATGCGCGTGCTGGCCGATCTGGCGCACCAGCGTGCGGCGGTAGCCCTCCGGCATCGGATCGTTGGGCTCGATCTTCTCCTCGGCGTCGATGCGCGCCTGGAAGGCGGCGAGGAAGGCTGCGTCCTCGCTCGTCTCGGTCTTCGCCCCGATCAGGCCCTGGCTATACATCGCGTCTCCTCCATGCTCGACTGCAGCATGACCGCTCGGCGGACATGTAACAAAAACTGCCGCATGATGCAATAATTCGTAACGTTTCAGGGAGGACGGATGTCGGCGTTCGGGATCAGGGAAGCGGAAGAGACACTGGCCAAGGTGTTCGCCCCGTGGATCGTCGACCTGGGGCTGAAACCCATGGGATTCGACGCCGGCGGCGCGGACTTCCTGCTGCCCGGGAACCCGCGGCTGGTGCATGTCGGCGGCGTCGTCTGCGGCCAGGCCACGGCGTCCGCCGCCGACACGGCCTCCGTCGTCGCGCTCGCCGCGCAGAACGGCCGCTTCCGCATCTGCACGACGGTGGACCTGACCACCCATTTCATCCGGCCGCTGAAGCCGGGCGACGTGACGATCCGCGTCGACGTGCTGCAGAACGGCAAGCGCATGGCCTACACGCGCGTCGAGATGCGCGCCAGGGGCGACAGCCGCGTCGCCGTCTCCGCCACCAGCGCCTTCGCCTATCTGGAGGACTAGCCGGCGGCCTCGAAGCGGCGGCCGAACGCCGCTGCGTCGCGCTGGCGGGGCAGGCCGGCCGATTCGAGCCACGCCTCGCTCGCCGGGACCAGCGCACGGTAGATGCCGGCCGCCAGCCTGCGCGCCTCCTCGCCCGGCCAGTCGGCCGGCAGCAGTTCGGCCGGCAGGCCGGGGTCGCGCAGCACGATGCGCCGCCAGTCGTGGATGAGCAGCGCCCGCGCCGCCGCCGCGTCGAGCCCGGCGGGCACTTCGCTGCCGGCCGCCCCGGCGAGCGGCCGGTAGGCGTCGACGAAGGCGCGGTAGGCTGCCGCCGTGCCGGCCGCCGGCCACAGCGACAGGATGCGCTCGGGATGCTCGGCGCTGGAGCCGTGCACCACCAGCATGCCGGAAAAGCTGTCGGCGACCGGCGGCGCGCCCTCCGTCTCGGGCCGCAGGTATACGCCGGTCGCGACGCGCACGAAGCCGAGCGCGGCGGCCTCGCCCGCCTCCACGCCGCGCTCGTCCGGCGGCGCCAGCGCCACCGTCCAGTCGCCGCCCCAGGCGGGCGGCCCGCCGGCATAGATGCGCCGCGTCGCGAGGTCGAAGGCATGGCGGCCGCGCTCCGCCAGCCGGTAGAAAGAGTTGCGCCCCGCCCGCTCGCGCTCCACCCAGCCGTCGGCGGCGAGCCGCGACATCGCCGTGCGCACCGCCCCGTCCTCGATGCCGAGGCGCGCGCACAGGTCGCGCAGGACGAAAAGCCCGACCTTTCCGCCACGCGGAACGACCATGTCGCCGAACACGGTGATGACGAGCGACCAGACGCGCAGCCTGCCGGACCCGTGCAGGCGCTCGATTAGGCCGTCCAGCGCGGCGACGGCGGGGTCGGGTCGGGCATCCATGCGCGCAGCAATGCCACCTAAGGGCGTACTTGCGCAATCGCCGACCGTGGTCCATTCAGGCATTGAAACCACGCCGTCCGCCGTCCATCTGTGCATTTGCACGCCATGGCGGCACGTCTGGCAGTCCATCACCCCCGCTCCCGGAGCAAGAAATGGAAATCTTCACGGCCGCCGGCTTCGCCGCGCTTCTCCAGGTGATGGCGATCGACCTCGTGCTGGCCGGGGACAATGCGGTGGTGATCGGCCTCGCCGCGGCGGGGCTGGAGAAGGAGCAGCGCAGCCGCGCGATCCTCATCGGCATCGCGGCCGCGACGATCCTGCGCATCATCTTCGCGCTGACGACGACGCAGCTCCTGCTGCTCGGCCCCGGCCTGCTGATCGCCGGCGGCATCCTGCTGCTGTGGGTCTGCTGGAAGATGTGGCGCGAACTGCGCACCTCGGCGCACGAGGAGCACGCCGCGCAGGAGGCGCTGGCCAATTCCGACCTCGACGCCTCCGGCGACGTCGCCGAGGGCGCGCCGCGCAAGACGCTGCGCCAGGCGGCCATCCAGATCATCATCGCCGACGTCTCGATGTCGCTCGACAACGTGCTGGCGGTGGCCGGCGCTGCCCGCGAGCACCTGACCGTGCTCGTCATCGGCCTCGTGCTGTCGGTCGCGCTGATGGGCGTGGCGGCAACCTTCGTCGCCCGGCTGCTGCACCGCCACCGCTGGATCGCCTATGTCGGCCTGCTGATCATCCTCTACGTCGCCGGCAAGATGGTCTACGACGGCGCCACCCAGGTCTGGCCGGGGTTGCTCGGGTAGCGGCTCGACGGCCCTCAGATCGCCGTCGGCCGATCCAGGTCCCGCACGCCCGCGACGAGCATGTCAGTGGCGAGCGCCGCGAAACCCTCGCGCGAGATGGCGCCGCCCTCGCGAAACCACATGTAGAACCAGTTGAGCATGCCGAAGAGCGCCATCGTCACCGGCTTGAGCAGCGGGCGGGCCTCGAACGCCGCCGGGCTCAGCGCCCGGATCGCCTCGGCGAACAGCGCCACCAGCCGCCGCTCCAGCGCCTTCAGCTCCTCCTGCTCTGCCTGCGGAAGCAGCCGCAGCGCCTCGATCTGGACGCGGTGCTCGGCATCGGCGTCGCGGTAGGCGTCGAGCAGCGCGCCGACCAGCGCGCGCAGCCGCGCAGCCGGCTCGCCGCCGCCGGGGTCGGCCGCCTCGACCGCCTCGATCAGCCGCTCCAGATGGTTGCGGACGATGTCGGAAAGCAGCGCCTCCTTGGAGGCGTAGTAGTGGTAGAGCAGCGCCTTGGAGACCCCGCACTCGGCCGCCAGCCCCGCCATCGAGGCGCGGTCGTAGCCGTCGCGCGCGAACGCGGTCGCGGCGCGGTGCAGCATCGCCTCGCGCTTCTCGTCATAGTCCTTGGCGCGGCTGCGGGCCAACGCGCCTACCCCTTCGGCCGGTTGTCGACGATGCGCTGGGCCTTGCCCTGGCTGCGCGCCACCTGCCCCGGCTCGGTCACCGACACGACCACGCTGATGCCGATCACCTGCTTGATGCGGCCGCCGAGGCGGCTCGCCAGGCTGCGGCGCGCCTCGTCGGCGGCGTGCTCGGGATGCGCCTCGACATGCACGACCATCTGGTCGAGCCGGCCCTCGCGCCGAAGCTCGATCTGGAAATGCGGCGCCAGCCCCGACAGCGCCAGGATCTGCTCCTCGATCTGCGTCGGGAAGACGTTGACGCCGCGCAGGATCATCATGTCGTCCGAGCGGCCGGTGACCTTCTCCATGCGACGCATGGTGCGCGCCGTGCCGGGCAGCAGCCGCGTCAGGTCGCGCGTGCGGTAGCGCATGATCGGGAACGCCTCCTTGGTCAGCGAGGTGAACACCAGCTCGCCGCGCTCGCCGTCGGGCAGCACCCTGCCGGTGTCCGGGTCGATCACCTCCGGGAAGAAATGGTCCTCCCAGACGTGCAGCCCGTCCTTGGTCTCGACGCATTCGTTGGCGACCCCCGGCCCCATCACCTCCGACAGGCCGTAGATGTCGACGGCGTGCATGTCGAAGGCCTCCTCGATCTCGGCCCGCATCGCGTTGGTCCACGGCTCGGCGCCGAAGATGCCGACCTGAAGCGGGCTTTTGCGCGGGTCGCGTCCCTGCGCGCGGTACTCGTCGAGGATGGCGAGCATGTAGGAGGGCGTGACCATGATCGTGGTCGCCCCGAAATCCTCGATGAGGTTGACCTGCCTAGGCGTCATGCCGCCGGAGACCGGCACCACGGTGCAGCCCAGCCGCTCGGCCCCGTAATGCGCGCCGAGCCCACCGGTGAAGAGGCCGTAGCCATAGGCGATGTGGACGATGTCGCCCGGCCGCGTGCCCGAGGCGCGCATCGAGCGCGCCACGCATTCGGCCCACACGTCGATGTCGTTCCTGGTGTAGCCGACCACCGTCGGCTTGCCGGTCGTGCCGGAGGAGGCGTGGATGCGCGCCACCTTCTCGCGCGGCACGGCGAACATGCCGAACGGGTAGTTGTCGCGCAGGTCCGCCTTCACCGTGAAGGGGAACTTCGACAGGTCGGAGAGCTGCTTCAAATCGTCCGGATGGACGCCCGCCGCGTCGAAGCTCTTCCTGTAATGCGGCACGTTCTCGTAGGCGTGCTTCAGCGACCATTTGAGGCGCACGAGCTGGAGCGCCGCGATCTCGTCGCGCGATGCGATCTCGATCGGGTCGAGATCCTGCCGTTTCGGCGTCAGGTCCTTCATCGTCTCTCCTCCCGTTCCGCTTCAGCCGGCGGCGGCCTCGTCGAAATGCCTGCCCTCGATGTCGCGCGACACGCCGCGGAACTCGGCGATCAGCTTGCCCGACTGGTCGGTGACATGCACGTCGTAGATGCCCGAGCGGCCGAAGCGCGTCACCTCGCGGCAGTCGGCCCTGAGCCGGTCGCCGAGCCGGCCCGGCGCGATGTAGGTGATGACGTTGTGCTGGGCGACCGCGATGCGGTTGTAGCTGTTGCAGGCGAAGGCGAAGGCCGAATCCGCCAGCGTGAAGATGTAACCGCCATGGCAGATGTCGTGGCCGTTGGTGTGGTGCTTCTCGACGGTGAAGGAGAGGCTCGCCGTGCCCGGCCCCACCGCGTCGAGTGAGGCGCCCAGCCATTTCGACGCGTCGTCGCGCGCCCACATCGCCTCCGCGCTCCGCCGCGCGATCTCGTCCGCCGTCATGGCTCCTCCTCCCCCGCCTGTTCCACAGGCCGGAGACTTGCATAGACCGACCGGCCGGTCAATAATACACGGCGAACCGACACTGGGAGGAAGCGCGGATGACGGTCATGCAGCTCGAAAGCTACGCCGCCGGGCGCTGGGTCGCGCCGGCGGGCAGGACGACGCGGCTCGTCTCGGCCGTCACCGGCGAGCCGGTCGCCGAGATCGGCTCGGCCGGCCTCGATTTCGCGGCGATGGCGCGACATGCCCGCGAGGTCGGCGGGCCGGCGCTCAGGACGCTCACCTTCCACCAGCGCGCCGCGATCCTGAAGGGGCTGGCGCAATATCTCAACGAGCGCCGCGACGCGCTCTACGAGCTGTCCTACGAGACCGGCGCGACGAAGGCCGATTCGATGATCGACATCGACGGCGGCATCGGCACCATGTTCGTCTACGCCTCCAAGGGCCGCCGCGAGCTGCCCGACGACGTCGTCTATGTCGACGGCGCGCTGGAGCAGCTCGCCCGCGACGGCAAGTTCGTCGGCCAGCACATCGCGACCTCCCTGCACGGCGTGGCGGTCCACATCAACGCCTTCAACTTCCCGGTCTGGGGCATGCTGGAGAAGCTGGCGCCCACCCTGCTCGCCGGCGTGCCGGCGATCGTCAAGCCGGCCTCGGCAACGGCGTGGCTGGCCGAGGCCGCCTTCCGCATGATGGTCGAGAGCGGGCTTCTGCCGGAAGGCGCGGTGCAGCTCGTGGCCGGCAATCTCGGCGACCTGCTCGACCGGCTGGACGGCCAGGACGTCGTCTCCTTCACTGGCTCGGCCGCGACAGCGACGATGCTGCGCGCCAACCCGAACCTGATCCGCAACTCGGTGCGCTTCCACGCCGAGCAGGATTCGCTCAACGCCACCGTCCTCGGCCCCGACGCCGCGCCCGGCACGCCGGAGTTCGACGCCTTCGTCCGCGAGGTGCATCGCGAGATGACGGCCAAGGCCGGCCAGAAATGCACCGCCATCCGCCGCATCATCGTGCCCGCCGCGCATCGCGACGCGGCGATCGAGGCGATCGCGGACCGGCTGGCCAGGACCGTCGTCGGCAACCCGCGCGACGAGGCGACCCGCATGGGCGCGCTGGCGAGCCTCGCGCAGAGGCAGAGCGTGCTGGAGCAGGCGCGCCTGATCGGGGCGGAGACGCGCCGCGTCTTCGGCGACCCGGACGCCTTCGCCGCCGGCGCGGACGCCAGGGCCGGCGCCTTCCTCCCCCCGATGCTGTTTGCCTGCGACGACCCCGACGGCGCGCGGGCCGTGCACGAGGTGGAGGCCTTCGGCCCGGTCTCGACCGTGATGGCCTATCGCGACCTCGACCATGCCTTCGCGCTCGCCAACCGCGGCAAGGGCTCGCTGGTCGCCTCGGTGTTCACGCACGATCCGGCCGTCGCCCGCGCGGCCGTGCTCGCCTGCGGCGCTCATCACGGCCGGCTCTATTTCGCCGACCGTGACAGCGGCAAGTCGGCCACCGGCCACGGCTCGCCGCTGCCCCACATGGTGCATGGCGGCCCCGGCCGCGCCGGCGGCGGCGAGGAGCTGGGCGGCATCCGCGGCGTCATGCACTACATGCAGCGCACCGCGATCCAGGCCAGCCCCGACCTGATGACCGGCATCACGCGGAGTTGGACGGCCGGCTCGCGCATGGTCCTGAAGGACGCGCATCCCTTCCGCATGCGCTTCGACGAGCTGGAGATCGGCCACACGCTGGAGACGGCCGCGCGACAGGTGAGCCTCGCCGACATCGAGCATTTCGCCGAATTCACCGGTGACAATTTCTACGCCCACATGGACGAGGAAGCGGCGAAGGCGAACCCGTTCTTCCCCGGCCGCGTCGCCCACGGCTACCTGATCCTGTCCTTCGCGGCCGGCCTGTTCGTCGACCCGGCACCCGGGCCGGTGCTCGCCAATTACGGCCTCGACAATCTGCGCTTCATGAAACCTGTCTCGCCCGGCGACACGCTGAAAGTGCGCCTCACGGCGAAGCAGAAGACGCGGCGCAACGACGACTATGGCGAGGTGCGCTGGGACGTGGCCGTCACCAACCAGGACGGCGAGCAGGTCGCCGGCTACGAGCTGCTGACGATGAACGCGATGTGAGGCCTCAGGCCCGGCGCGGCCGCCAGCCGGCGGCCAGCACGAGGCAGGCGGCGCAGATCGCCAGCAGCGCCAGCGCGAAGGCGGACACGCTGCCGCCCGTGAACGGCACGATCGCCGAAACGATCAGGGCCGCGCCGATCTGCATGACGACGCCGAAGATCGAGGCGGCGAAGCCCGCCATCGTGCCGTGCGGGTCGAGCACCAGCGCTGTCGAGTTGGAGGCGACGACGAGATAGCTCGTCGCGAAGAAGATCAGCAGGCCGGTCGTCGTCCAGGCGCTGGCGATGCCGGTCAGGCCGGTCATCAGGATCAGCGTCGAGGCCGTCACCATGATCACCCCGGCGATGATTATCGCCGGCACCACGCCGAGCGTGGCGATCAGCCGGCGGTTGGCGATCTGGCCGACGATGATGCCGAAGCCGTGGAAGGCGAAGAACGAGGCGAAGGCGAGCCCGGTCAGCCCGAACGCCTCGTCATAGATGCGCGGCGCCGACGCGATGATGAGCAGCATCGCGCCCATGCCGAGCGTCGCGACGATCTGGAACCAGCGCGATTGCGGCTCGCTCCAGAAGCGGCGCATGCGCGCGCCATAGGTCGAAAGCTTCAGCGCCGACGGGTCGCGCGCGGGGATCGTCTCGGGCAGCCTGATAAGCACCAGCAGGGCGGCGACCGCGACCAGCGCCAGCAGCCCGAACACCGCCCGCCAGCCGAACAGCCAGGCGATCAAGCCGCCGGCGAACGGCGCCACGATCGGCCCGGCCGCGAATACCGCCGAGGCGAAGGCGAGGTTGCGCGCCAGCTCCTTGCCGGTGAACAGGTCGCGCAGGATGGTGCGGCCGAGCACGATCGCCGCCGCCCCGCCCGCGCCCTGGATCGCGCGCCCGGCGATCAGCAGGTCGACCGTCGGCGCGAAGGTGGCGAGCACGCTGCCGACGAGGAAGATCGCCAGCCCCGCCGCCAGCACCGGGCGGCGGCCGAAGCGATCCGACGCCGGCCCCCAGAAGAGCTGCGCCAGCCCCGCCGCGAACATGTAGACGGTGATCGTCATCTGCACGGCCGCATAGGGCGCGTCGAGGTCGGCCACCATCGCCGAGATCGACGGCAGCGTGATGTCGATCGAGATCGCCGAGCCGGCGGTCAGCAGCCCGCAGAATGCGACGATCGTGCCCGACTTCACGCGCGGGCGCCCCGCGCGTTGAAGGAAAGGCCGTCGAGCAGCCGCTCGGCCGTCAGCATGGCCGCGCCGGCGGCGACCGCCATCTGCGGCAGCACCATCCACTCCAAGGTCCAGGCCGCGCCCGAGCGCTCGTTCTCGTGGACGAGCGACTGGTGCATGCCGGAGACCAGCGTGGCGTTGAAGCGGGCGAGCGCGATGAGCGTCTCGGCGCCGACCGGATTGACCTTGTGCGGCATCGCAGAGGAGCCGCCGCCCGAGGCGAGCTTCACCTCGCCCACCTCGCTCTGCGCGGCAAGCGCGATGTCCTGCCCCATCTTGCCGAGGCTGCCGGTCGTCAGCGACAGCCACGACGCGAAGGCAGTGACCCCGTCGCGCTCGCTGTGGCGCGGCCGCGGCAGCGCATGCAGCCCGAGCGCCTGCGCCAGCCGGTGGGTCACCGGCCCGGCCGCGTCGCCGAGCTTCTCCAGCGTGCCCGCCGCGCCGCCGAAGGTCAGCACGCCGATCTCCTCCTCCACCCGCGCGAGGCGCTGGCGGTCGCGGTGGAGCGGGTCGCGCCAACTGCGGATCTTGCGCGAGGCCGGAACGGGGATCGCCGCCTGCATGCGGGTGTGCGCCATCGTCTCGATCTCGCCGTCGCGCGCGTTGAGCGCGTCGAGCGCCGCGATCAGCCGTTCCAGCCGCCGCGACAGGATCGTCGAGACGCGGCCGAGACGCAGCGCGAGGCTGGTGTCGATGACGTCCTGGCTGGTCGCGCCGAAATGCACGAACTCGCCGTGGCGCGGCCCGACCGCGTGGCGAAGCTGCCTGACCAGCGCCGGCACCACGACGCCGTCCTGCCGCACGCCGGCACGCAGCGCCTCCATGTCCGGCGAAAACTGCGCGGCTGCCGAGGCAATCGCGGCCGCCGCCTCCGCCGGAACCAGCCCCTCCTCGGCCTCGGCCTCGGCGAGCGCCCGCTCGAAGGCGAGCATCTCGGCGAGGTCGGCCTCGACCGAGAAGCAGGCCGCCACCTCCTCGTCGCCGGTGAGCGCGGACAGCAGCGGATGGTCGAACGGCGAGACCGACAAAGCGCTTTCCCTAGGCTGCGTCGAGATTCAGGTCAGGACGAGCCGAAAATGATGGATTTCGAGAACCGGAACGGAGTGTACGTTCTGGTACACGAGTACCGGAAGCGCAGAAATCCGTCATTTGCAGGCCGTCCTTACCTGAATATCGACACAGCCTAGATGTCGAAGAAGATCGTTTCCCTGTCGCCCTGCAGGCGGATGTCGAACCTGTAGGTGTTTCCGTCGCGCTGCGCAATCAGCGTCGGGATGCGGTTCTTGTGCTCGAGGCGGGCGAGCACGGGGTCCTCGGCGTTGGCCTTCTCCTCGTCGCCGAAATACATGCGCGTGTTGAGGCCGAGATTGATGCCGCGCGCCACGATCCAGAAGGTAACGTGCGGCGCCATCAGCCGGCCGTCGTTGAACGGCACGCGCCCCGGCTTCACCGTCTCGAAGCGGAACTCGCCTGTCTCCTGGCTGGCCGGGCAGCGGCCCCAGCCGGTGAAGTTCGGGTCGGCCGAGCCGCGCATCTCGGAGGGGCTGTTGTAGAGCCCGTCGCCGTCGGCTTGCCAGATCTCGATCAGGCAGTCGCGCAGCGGCGTGTCGGCGCCGTCGATGACGCGGCCGGTAATCGTGATGCGCTCGCCGCGCGTCCTGTCGTTGACCATGGAGGTGCCGAGGTCCTCGCCGTAGACGCCGGTGATCTCGGCGAAATTCGGCGTCAGCCCGATATGGACGTAGGGCCCGGCCGTCTGCGAGGCGGTTTCCTTGAGGCGATTGAGCGACTGGACCATGATCAATTTCCCTCGCGCTTGTTCTCGAACAGGGTTTGGCGGCGGCCGCGCAGGACGATGTCGAACTTGTAGGCGCGGCTGTCCATCGGCGTGGTGGAGTTCATGTCGAGCGCCGCGACGAGGCTGGAGACCGCGTCCGGGTTGTTGATCGTGCGCACGATCGGGCAGAGCGGGATCAGGGGGTCGCCCTCGAAATACATCTGCGTGATCAGCCGCTGCGCGAAGCCGTGGCCGAAGATCGAGAAGTGGATGTGCGCCGGGCGCCAGTCGTTCGGCCCGTTCGGCCACGGGTACGGGCCGGGCTGGATGGTGCGGAAGACGTAGCCGCCGTCCTCGTCGGTGATGGTGCGCCCGCAGCCGCCGAAATTCGGGTCGAGCGCGGCCTGGTAGCCTTCCTTCTTGTGGCGGTAGCGGCCGCCGGCATTCGCCTGCCAGAACTCCACCAGCGCGCCGGGCACGCCCCTGCCCCGCTCGTCGAGCACGCGCCCGTAGACGATGATGCGCGGGCCGATCGCGCTCTCGCCCGGCCGGGCGTAGTTGTGGATGAGGTCGTTGTCGAGCTCGCCGAGGATGTTGTGGCCGAACACCGGGCCGGTGATCTCCGACAGCGTGTTGTCGAGCGAGATCAGCGCCTTCTGCGGCGAGCGCAGCACCGAGGTCTTGTAGCCCGGCGTGAACGCCTTGGGATGCCATTCCCGGTCGCGCTGGAAGAACGCGCCGGTCTCCGGCTTGCGGTTGGTGAGGATGGCGCTCTGGCTCATGCTCCCTTGCCTCCGTCCATTTCTGCAAATACCTGCTTGATGACCTTGATGGCGTGGTTGGCGCGCGGCACGCCGGCATAGATCGCCACGTGCAGCATCGCCTCCATGATGTCGTCGCGGCTGGCGCCGGTGTTGGCGGTGGCGCGCGTGTGCAGCGCCAACTCCTCGAAATTGCCGAGCCCGGCCAGCAGCGCCAGCGTCATCATCGAGCGCTCGCGCGGCGTGATCGTGTCGCGCGACCAGACATGGCCCCAGGCCGCCTCGGTGATGAGCTCCTGAAACGGCGCGTCGAACGCCGTCTTGTTCGCCTCAGCCCGGTCGACATGGCCAGCCCCCAGCACCTTGCGACGCGTCGCCATGCCCTGCCTGAAGCGTTCCGTCCTGCCGTCCCTGTCAGCCATCACCGTTCCTTTTCCGCTGCCGCGCCTTGATCTGGCTCAATATGGCAGCCCGACATAGTTTTCCGCCAGCGAGGTCGAGGCCGCGCGCGAGCTTACGAGATAATTCAGCTCCGCTTCCTGGATCTTCTGGCCGAACGCGCCCTGGTCGGGGAAGCGGTGCAGCGTGTTGGTCATCCACCAGGAGAACCGCTCGGCCTTCCACACCCGCGCCAGCGCGCGGCGCGAATAGTCGTCGATGCCGGCGCTGGAACCGTCGGCATAGTATTCGCGCAGCCCATCGAACAGGTAGCGCACGTCGCTGGCCGCGAGGTTGAGGCCCTTGGCGCCGGTCGGCGGCACGATATGGGCGGCGTCGCCGGCGAGGAACAGCCGGCCGAACCGCATCGGCTCGGCCACGAAGGAGCGCAGCGGCGCGATTGACTTCTCGAAGGACGGTCCGGTCACCATCCGCTCCGCCACGTCGGCGGGCAGCCGGCGGCGGATCTCGTCCCAGAAGCGGTCGTCGGACCAGTCCTCGACCCGATCGTCCAGCGGGCACTGCACGTAGTAGCGGCTGCGGGTCATCGAGCGCATCGAGCACAGCGCGAAGCCGCGTGGATGGTTGGCATAGATCAGCTCGTGGCTGACCGGCGGGATCTCCGCCAGTATGCCCAGCCAGCCGAACGGATAGACCCGCTCGTAGGCCGTGATCGCGCTGTCCGGGACCGAGCGGCGCGACACGCCGTGAAAACCGTCGCAGCCGGCGACGAAGTCGCAGTCGATGCGGTGGCTCGTCCCGTGCTTGTCGTAGGTCACGTAGGGGTTCGGGCCGTCGAAATCGTGCGGCTGAACGTTGACGGCCTCGTAGACGGAGAGCCCGCCCGTATCGCGCCGCTTCTCCATCAGGTCGTGGGTGACCTCGGTCTGGCCGTAGACCATGACGCGCTTGCCGCCGGAAAGGCCGTGCAGGTCGATACGGTGGTGGCCGCCGTCGAAGGCGAGGTCGAAGCCGTCATGCGGCAGGCCCTCCGCGCGCATGCGCCGGCCCGCGCCGGCCTCGTCCAGCATGCCGGCCATGCCCTCCTCCAGCACGCCGGCGCGCACCCGCGACAGCACGTAGTCGGCCGACCGCAGCTCGAGGACGACGTTGTCGATGCCCGCATTGGTGAGGAGCTGGCCGAGCAGCAGGCCGGCCGGTCCGGCGCCGATGATGGCGACCTGGGTGCGCATGAAAACCGTGTCCTCCCGGTGCGTGCCCTGCCCGACGACATGCGGCCGCAAGCCCGCCGCCGCAATGGACATTTCCGGCAATTGATTGCACTATTCGCGCATGACGACCGGCACGCGCGCCATCCCGAACTACAGGCTCTACGGCGAACGTATTGAAGCGACGCCGGATTTCTGGGTTCATTGCGAGACGATCCCGGAACGGACGCACTTGCACAAATTCGAGATATCGGCGCACCGGCACGAGAGCTTCTTCCAGATCTTCCTGGTCACCGAGGGCGGCGGCGAGATGCTCGGCCCGCAGCGGCCGCTGTCGTTCTCGGCGCCCTGCGCGCTGTTCATCCCGCCGGGCGCCGTCCACGGCTTCCGCTTCGCCCGTGACGTCGACGGCACGGTCGTCACCGCGCTGGTGGAGAGGCTGTCGGCG
>JAFKJY010000163.1 GCA_017305835.1 Hyphomicrobiales bacterium | reverse complement strand
TCAGGCGCCGCGTCGATCTGGTCATACGCCTTGTACTCGCCAAAATACTTCGTGATCGCAGCCGTCAAAGACGTCTTGCCATGGTCAACGTGACCAATCGTCCCAATGTTCACATGCGGCTTCGTGCGCTCGAATTTACCTTTGGCCATCTCTTCATCCCTGGGCAATCGTTGGCAGGTTTTCTCGAATGCGGGCGCTTAGCGACAAAGGCCGCAAAAGACAAGCGCCTTTTGGTCCGGACCGCGCCGCGAACGGCGTGGCGCCAGACCAATCGAGATCCGGAAATTTTCCGGGATCGCCGGCATATAGGTATCGGGGCACGGGCCAGCAAGCCGCCGGGCCGCTACCGCCCGCGGCGCTCCCTTGCGGAATCGCCCGGCCGGCCGATAGCATCGCCTGGGCCTCGGTCGTCCATGCTTGGAGAAATGGGAACAGATGAAGCCGGTCGTCTCCATATCCGCGCTCGCCGCGCTGCTGCTGCTTCACGTCCCTGCCGCCGAAGCGGCGACGTACTCGCGCAGCCAGTGCCTCGGCTTCGTCAAGCAGATGAAGGCGTGGAAGGCCGGCAAGCCGCTCGCCAACTCGGACAACGAGGCGACGGTGAGGTTCAAGCTCAACTTCTGCCTGATGGAAGGCACGCTCAAGCCGGCAGACGTCGGCAACCTGCTCGACTAGGTCGGCCGTAAAGCAGCAGGTGCGAAAGGCAGAGGATCGAAACCTGGAGCGGGTAGCGGGAATCGAACCCGCATATTCAGCTTGGAAGGCTGCTGCTCTACCATTGAGCTATACCCGCGCCGCTTCAGGGCTCCGGGGCGAACGGTGGTGGAGGGGGCTGGATTCGAACCAGCGTACGCATAGCGAACGGATTTACAGTCCGTCTCCTTTAACCACTCGGACACCCCTCCGTACTGCCGCCGGAGCCGTGCAACGAGGCATTTTCGCAGCCCGCCCGAAAAGGGGCCGGAAACCGCGATGCGCCTTATGGCGACTGGCCCCTGCCCTGTCAACCGCGCGCGGCGGCATTGTCGGCGGATTTTGCAGCGCGCCATAGGCAGCCGCCGCCGGCGGCGCTATAGGCATGCGCATGAGCAACGACGACAAGCCCGGCACGCCCAAGGACAGCCACTATGCGCGGCTGCGGCGCGCCCATCGCGACGCCACGGGGAACCGCCCCAACGCCATGCCGCGGCCGCGGCCGGGCGGGACGCCGCCCGAGGCCGCGCCCGACGGGCTGGTGCGGCTCTACGGCCTGCACACGGTGCGCGCTGCGCTCGACAACCCGCGCCGGCGGATCGTGCGGCTCATGGTCACGCGCAACGCGCTGGCCCGCCTCGGTCTCGCCGAGCCGCTCGATCTGCCCTTCCCGGCCGAGATCGTCGAGCCGCGCGCGCTCGACCGGCTGCTCGGCGCCGACGCCGTCCACCAGGGCGTGCTGGCCGAGGCGCAGCCGCTGGTGCCGAAGCGGCTCGGCCAGCTCGCCGACACGCCGCTCCTGATCGTGCTCGACCAGGTGACCGACCCGCACAAT
>JAFKJY010000024.1 GCA_017305835.1 Hyphomicrobiales bacterium | reverse complement strand
CCGGGTCCCCTGCCTACCCCGCCGGCCGGACGCGCGCCCCGCAGGGCGCGCGCGGCGCGCTCCTACTGGCCGGTGAGCACCTTGGTCCACAGCCGCGTCAGGTTGCGCTGCGCCTTGGTGTCCAGCGGCGTCAGCGTGAACAGCTTGTTCAAGGTCGCTTCGTCGGGATAGACGGCCGGGTCGTCCTTGACGTCGGGGTCGAGGAATTCCTGCGAGGCCTTGTTGCCGTTGGCGTAGAAGACGTAGTTCGAGGCCTTGGCCGCCACCTCGGGCTTCATGATGTAGTTGATGAAGGCGTGCGCCTCCTCGACATGCGGCGCGTCCGCGGGGATCGCCATCTGGTCGAACCACATCTGCGCGCCCTCCTTGGGGATGGCGTAGCCGACCGAGACGCCTTGGTCGGCGTCGGCCGCGCGGTCGCGCGCCTGGAAGAGATCGCCCGAGAAGCCCAGCGCCAGGCAGATGTCGCCGTTGGCGAGCGCGTTGATGTATTCGGAGGAGTGGAACTTGCGGATGTAGGGCCTGACCTTGAGCAGCACCTCTTCCGCCTTGGCGAGGTCCGCCTGGTCGGTGCTGTTGGGGTCGAGGCCGAGATAGGCGAGCACGCTCGGCACCACGTCGGTCGGCGAATCGAGGACGTAGATGCCGCAGTCGGCGAGCTTGGCCGCCTTCTCGGGGTCGAACAGCACGTCCCAGCTATCGACCTTGTCGATGCCGAGCGCGTCCTGCACCTTGGTCTCGTTGTAGCCGAGGCCGGTCGTGCCCCACATGTAGTTGACCGAATATTCGTTGCCGGGGTCGAACTTGGAGACGCGCTCGGTGATCAGGTCCCACATGTTCCCGAGGTTCGGCAGCTTGGACTTGTCGAGCTTCTGGTAGACGCCGGCCTGGATCTGGCGGGCGAGGAACGGGCTCGCCGTCGGCACCACGACGTCGTAGCCGCTGCCGCCCGCGAGCAGCTTGGTCTCGAGGATCTCGTTGGAATCGTAGACGTCGTAGACGACCTTGATGCCGGTCTCCTTGGTGAAGTCCTGGATGATCGTGTCGTCGATGTAGTCCGACCAGTTGAAGACGTTGACGACCTTGTCCTGAGCGCTTGCCGCGGGCACCCAGGCAGCCGTCAACAGCATCGCGGTCGAGATCAGGATCGCGTTCTGCTTCATCGTGGTCATGTCTCCGTTCTTCGATGTCCCCGCGTCGCGCGCGGATGCCGGCCCGGACGCGGACCAGCCTCGGGAAAAGCCTATTGGCGAAAGCGCAGGGGGACAAGCCACTAAATGTCGCGCGCGGGGCGCCGCGCCCTGCCCGGCAACCGCGTCAGAGCGGCTGCTGGACGCCCGTCGTCCCGGGCTTGGCCGGCCGCTGCGCGCTGCTGAACTCGAAGACGAGATGGGCGACGAGCGCGGCCAGCACGACGAGGCCGCCGACGATGGTGCGGGTCGACGGCACCTCGCCGTGGACGAGCCACACCCAGACCGGCGCGAGCAGCGGCTCGCAGGTGCCGATGAGCGCCGCCCAGGCCGCCGGGATCAGCCGCGCGCCGCTGGCGAACAGCGCGAGCCCGAGGCCGAGGTTGAGCGCGCCGAAGGCGAACAGCCAGCCCATCTCGCCCGCCGGAACGGCGAGATGCGGCGCCATCGAGGCGGCCAGGCACGCCGCCATGACCGTGCCGAGGCAGGTGGCCGGGGTCATGCGCACGTCGCTGAAGCGGCGCGTGATGACGGTGGCGCAGGCGAACACGACCGCGATCAGCAGCGCCAGCCCGTCGCCGATCGGCGAGATGCCGCCGTCGAGCGAGTCCGACACCATGATGCCGACGCCGAAGATGACGGCCGCGATCGCGCCCCAGGTCGGCCCCGTCACCTTCTCGCGGAAGGCGAGCCAGGCGAGCAGCGCCGCGATCAGCGGCACGCCGGCCTGCATCAGCACGATGTTGGCAACGGTCGTGTAGCCGAGCGCGATGACGAAGGCGGTGGAGGCGATGGCGAAGCAGAACGAGACGGCGATGCCGGGCAGGCCCATTGCCCGGAACAGGCCGACCGTGCCGCGCGGCCCGTCGCGCCACAGCATGTAGGCGAGCAGGAAGGCCGCCGCCCAGGCCGAGCGCCAGAACACGACCGTCCAGCTGTCCTCGACCTCGACGAAGCGGCCGATCGTGCCGCCGAAGCTCCAGGCGAGCGCCGACAGGAAGACGAGCAGCATGCCCAGCCGCCCCTCGCCGGGACGCTGGCCGCCGGAGGCCGCAGCCGCCGAAACCTCGCTCATCGCCGCCTATTCCGCTTAAGTGAGAAGGTCGCGTCCATCGCGCGCCGCTCCATCCGATCGCCCGTCCTGCGCCCACTCATAGTCGAGCCGAAAGCGCGAAACCATCGGCCCAGACGCGACATCCGGCGTGAGCCAGCAGGTCGCGGCGGGGATATGCGTCCTAGAGGAGCGGGTTCGTCCACTTGAGGCCCGGGAAGCGGGCGAAGTCGCGGTCGGTCGTGCACAGCGTGGCGCCGTGCTCCATGGCGATCGCGGCCAGCACCGCGTCCATGAACAGGGGACCGACCGCCTGACCATCGCGCGCGACGGCGCGCAGGATGTCCCAATGGCGCTCGCCCGGCTGGAGGATCGTCGAGACCGGCTGGTCGAGCCATGACGACACCGCGTCCGCCGCCTCGGATGCGGACAGCGGATTTTCGAAGACCCGCGGATTGGTGGAGATCCTGATGAAAGCCCAAAGGGTCAGCCAGGCGAACCCTACGACGTCCGTGCCGGACAGCACCGCCTCGAGCCATCTGCGGCTCTTCTCGTGCTGCTCGGCCTTGGGATGATAGGCATAAAGCAGCAGGTTCGCGTCGACGAGGATCACCGGGCGAGCGGCCCTTCCACCTGCTCGACCAGCCCCGCTATGTCGTCGAGCGCGACCCCCGGCCTCAGGCCCCCGAGGTCGCGCGCCGCCACCTTGAAGGGCTGCCGGCGGTTCGCAGCCGGACGCGCCGCGAGCCCGCGCCGCAGCGTCTCGTTCACCACCTCGCGGAACGGCCGTCCTGCCTTGCGCGATTCCGCCTTCAGGTTGGCCGCCACGTCCTCGTCGAGCGTCAGTGTCGTGCGCATGCCGTGATGTTAGGAACGAGGCATCATGATGTCAATGAAGCGGCATCGCGGCGCGCAGGTCCTACTGGAAGTCGAACGCGCTCAGGCCCGTCACCATCTCGTCCAGCCCGAGCGGCCGTGTGACCGGCGGCTCGGCCCGCGCCAGGCAGCCGGCGCGTTCGCACAGGCGGCAGGCCGGGCCGACGGGGATCGCCGCGATCGCGCCCGCCTTGGCGCCCGCGCCGGGCCCAGGCAGCGCCGCGCCGTAGACCGTCTCGGCCGCGAGGGCGAGGTCGCAGGCAAGCAGCAGCGCCGTGCGCCGCGGCCGCTCGCTGAAGGCGCCCTGCGGCCCCTCCAGCGTGCGCGCCAGCGTCAGGAACTGGGCGCCGTCAGGCATCTCGACGGCTTCCACGATCACCTGCCCCGGCTGGGCGAAGGCGGCGTGCACGGCAAGCTTCGGACAGGCGCCGCCGAAGCGTGCCTGCGGAAACCCCGCCGCGCCGGCGCGGCGGAAGCGGTTGCCCGCATTGTCCACCTCCAGCATGAAGAAGGGGATGCCCGCCGCGCCCTGCCGCGCCAGCATGGTCAGCCTGTTCGCCGCCTGCTCGAACGAGACGGAGAAGCGGGCCCTGAGCACGTCGACGTCGTAGCGGGCGCGCCGGGCGGCCGCGAGGAAGGCCTCGTAGGGCATGGTCAGCGCGTGCGCGGCATAGCGCGCCAGCTCGAAGCGGGCGAGCCGGCGGGCCTCGTCGGAGGACAGCCTCAGCGCCCCCACCTCGGCCTCGATCGCGGCGCGCAGCCGCAGCAGGCAGGCCTCGATCGCCACCTCGCGCTTCTGGTCGAAGGGCGACAGCCGCTCCGACACGAACAGGCGCTGCGTATGGCGGTCGTAGCGGCGGCGCCAGTTGGGCATGGTGGCGACCGGCAGCACGCGCACGGCGATGCCGTGCTCGGCCTTCAGCCACGCCTTCAGCGCGGCGTAGAGGTCGTCGCCCGGCGCCAGCTCGGCGTGGAAGGCCTCGGCCTCGGCCTCGATCGTGGCGAAATGGTTCGGCCGCTGCTCGAAGGTCTCGCGCACCTCGTCGGATGGCAGCCGCGCGCCGGCGAGCGCCGTCGCCCTGCCCTCGCGGGCGAGCAGGTGCGACAGGTCCGACAGCCGCTCGGCCTGCTCGCGATAGGCGCGGTAGAGCTTTATCATCGCGGCCGCCGCGTTGGGCGCGGCCTCGGCCACCTCGATCAGCTCCTGGTCGCCCGGCAGCTCGCCGGCCATCAGCGGGTCGGTGAAGACCTCCTTCAGCGCCGTCACCGAGGCGCCGGCCTCGGCCTGCAGTTCCTCGGGGTCGACATGGTAGACGCCCGCCAGCCGCAGGATGAGCTGGACGGTCAGCGGCCGCTGGTTGCGCTCGATCAGGTTGAGGTAGGAGGGCGAGATGCCCAGCCCCTCGGCCATCGCCGTCTGGGTCAGCCCGCGCGCCGTGCGGATGCGGCGGATGCGCGGCCCGGCGAAGATCTTCTGGTCAGCCATGGGGCGTCGCCATTACAGCTTTTGACAAAATCCGGCAGCCAGCCGGCGTTTACAATATTGACAACTTTACAGCCCGCTTCTGTCAAACGCAACACAGCGTTACCTCATTTTCCCGCAGCTTTTGGCGATTTCGCTCGTTTCTTTCGCAGCGCAATGTAAAAGCCGTGCAACGGAAATCCGGCCTGCCGGACTTCTCCCGAGACAGCGACCGAAACAGCGGAGAGTTTTATGACCGACTTTTACAACCTCGTCCCGTCCGCGCCGAAGGGCCGTTTCGACGGCATCGAGCGCCCCTATACGACGCAGGACGTCGAGCGGCTGCGCGGCTCGCTCCAGATCCGCCAGACGCTGGCCGAGAACGGCGCCAACCGCCTGTGGAAGCTGCTCGCCGAGGAACCCTTCGTCAACGCGCTCGGCGCCATGACCGGCAACCAGGCCATGCAGCAGGTGCGCGCCGGGCTTAAGGCGATCTACCTGTCCGGCTGGCAGGTCGCGGCCGACGCCAACACGGCCGGCGCGATGTATCCCGACCAGTCGCTCTACCCGGCCAACGCCGCGCCGGAGCTCGTCCGGCGCATCAACCGCACGCTGCAGCGCGCCGACCAGATCGAGACGCAGGAGGGCAACGGCCTGTCGGTCGACACCTGGTTCGCGCCGATCGTGGCCGACGCCGAGGCCGGCTTCGGCGGCCCGCTCAACGCCTTCGAGATCATGAAGGCGTTCATCGAGGCGGGCGCGGCCGGCGTCCATTTCGAGGACCAGCTCGCCTCGGAGAAGAAGTGCGGCCATCTCGGCGGCAAGGTGCTGATCCCGACCCAGGCGCACATCCGCAACCTGACCGCGGCGCGGCTCGCCGCCGACGTGATGGGCGTGCCGACCCTCATCGTGGCCCGCACCGACGCCGAGGCCGCCAAGCTCATCACCTCCGACATCGACGAGCGCGACCAGCCCTTCGTCGACCAGTCGAAGGGCCGCACGGTCGAGGGCTTCTACAACGTGCGCAACGGCATCGAGCCCTGCATCGCCCGCGCCATCGCCTATGCTCCCTATTGCGACCTGATCTGGATGGAGACCGGCAAGCCCGACCTCGCCCAGGCCCGCAGGTTCGCGGAAGCCGTGCAGAAGGCCCATCCCGGCAAGATGCTCGCCTACAACTGCTCGCCCTCGTTCAACTGGAAGAAGAACCTGGACGACGCGACCATCGCCAAGTTCCAGCGCGAGCTGGGTGCGATGGGCTACAAGTTCCAGTTCATCACGCTCGCTGGCTTCCACCAGCTCAACCACGGCATGTTCGAGCTGGCCAAGGGCTACAGGGAGCGCCAGATGGCGGCCTATTCGGAGCTTCAGGAGGCCGAGTTCGCGGCCGAGGCCTACGGCTACACCGCCACCAAGCACCAGCGCGAGGTCGGCACCGGCTATTTCGACGCCGTGTCGATGGCGATCACCGGCGGCCAGTCCTCGACCACGGCCATGCACGAATCCACCGAGCACGAGCAGTTCCGCCCGGCGGCGGAATAGCAGACTTCAACCAAGGAGAAGCACGATGGCACCGCAAGTCCACGTCAAGGAACGGGCCGAACAGCAGACCTCGGCCATGAACACCGACCAGCAGCAGGCGATCCGCATGCTGGCCAACGACCTGCATCGCCTCAACCAGTCGGTGATGAAGGCGGTGGAGTCGGGCATCTCGGTCGAGCTGGTGCGCACCGCCCGCCACCATGGCGGCGACGGCAACTGGGGCGACCTGCTGGTGCCGGTGATTGTCTCCAGGCAGGCGATGGCTTCCGAATAAGTCCGTCCTTCCGGGAGGAGGAGAAGGCCCGCGCGGCGACGCGCGGGCCTTGATTTTCCACACAGGCGTCGCCTGCTCTCCCCTCCAGCCAGCCGCGACGCCACCCTTGGCCGGAGCCCGAAAACCGGCCCTGATCGGCATATCGGCGATCAGGCTGGGGATTATGCTCGGCGACGGTCTCCTCGACACGCGAAAGCCGCTAGTATCCGGCGGGTTTTTATCGGCATCGCCTCGCGCGATGCGCCGGGGCACAGGAGAGGGTTCAGGCCAATGGCGAAAGTTTCCACGAAGACGGCTGCTAGGGCCGAGACGCCGCTATTCACCCCCACGCCGGAGGCGAAAGCCCAGGCGACCCGCTCGCGCATCATCGCGCTCGTGCTCTGGGCCGTTGCAATCATCCTCGAACTCGTCGCGATCTTCTGGGTGATGCGGCCGTCATTCGACGAACTGGCCGCCAGTCAGGGCTTCCCGCAGTGGCGGTGGTACACGCTGCTCGGCTTCATCGCCGTCATCGGCGTGCTGGCGGTCGTCGGCTCGCTGCTCTGGAAAAAGGCCAATCATCTGGACCCGGCGTCGCGCAACGAGCCGGTGAGGTTCTTCATCCAGAACCAGCTCGGCGCGTTCATCGCGCTTTTGGCGTTCCTGCCGCTGATCGTGATGATCTTCCTCAACAAGGACATGGATGCCAAGCAGAAGAACATCGCCGGCGCCGCCGGCATCATCGTCGCGATCGCGGCGACCGTGCTCGGCATCGACTTCAAGCCGCTGTCGCAGGAGCAGGCGGCCGTGGAATCCCAGGTCGTGACGCATCTCGTCGGCCAGGATCTCGTCTGGTGGACCGCCGGAGGCAAGGTCGTGCACCTCTGCCAGGGCGCATCCGATATCCAGAATGCAACGACGGCAGTCGCGAGCGGTCCGATCGCCGACGCGCTCGCCAAGGGCAAGGAAGGCATCACGCTCCTGCTCGACAGGGAACTCGGCCAGTGCAACCTGCCTGTCCCGGCGAACCTTGCAGAGATCGAGCAATGGGTGCGCACCGCACGCGGGCTGTAGCGCCCGTCAGGCGAATCCCGCGATCGCTCTAGCCCGGCCCCCGGCAATCGGACATTCCGCCGACCGTCGGGAGCCGTCGCTTCAACCGCCTCCCGTCTTCCAGACGCCTGTCGCCCGCGCCGGCGGCAGGCTTCGGCGGGGGCTTGAGCTTCGCCGCGGCACGGAGGAAAAAGATGCGGGCCGCATGTCGGCATCGCGTCCGGCGGTGCGTCCTTGGACATCACCCGCATCCGCAGCCCGAAGGGGGGCGCGGGGCGGCGAGCGTCCGGAGAGCACCATGAGCAATTCCTATCGGTGGGTCATCGTCGCGGCCGGCGGCCTTCTGGGCTGCGTCGCGATGGGGGCCATGTTCTCGCTTCCCATCTTCCTGCGGCCGATGTCGCAGGACACCGGCTGGTCCGTCACCGGCATATCCACGGCGATGACGATCGGCTTCCTCGCCATGGCGGCCGCCAGCATGGTCTGGGGCGGCCTGTCCGACCGGTTCGGGCCGCGCCCGGTGGCGTTTGCCGGCTCGGCCGTTCTAGCCGCGAGCATGGCGCTCGCCAGCCAGGCGCCGTCGCTGCTCGCCTTCCAGCTCCTGTTCGGCCTGCTGGTGGGCGCGTCGGCCGCGGCCATCATGGCGCCGATGATGGCGGCCGTGACCGGCTGGTTCGACACGCAGCGCGGCCTCGCCGTATCGCTCGTCTCGGCCGGCATGGGCATGGCGCCGATGACCATGGCGCCGCTCGCGGCCTGGCTGGTCACCATCCACGACTGGCGCACCTCGATGCTGATCATCGCGGCGGTCGCGGCCGTGCTGATGATCCCCACCTCGCTGCTGGTGCGCCGCCCGCCGGCGCTGGAGAGCGGGACGCCCGAGGCAGCGGCGGCGCGCGAGCCGCAATCGGACATGACGGTCCGGCAGGCGCTGCGCTCGCCGCAATTCGCCATCCTGATGCTGGCGAACTTCTTCTGCTGCGCGACGCATTCCGGCCCGATCTTCCATACGGTGAGCTACGCGGTGACCTGCGGCATCCCGATGATCGCGGCCGTGTCGATCTACAGCGTCGAGGGGCTGGCCGGCATGCTGGGCCGCATCGGCTTCGGGCTTGCGGGCGACCGCTTCGGCGCGCAGCGCGTGCTGGTGCTCGGGCTGCTGGCGCAGGCCTTCGCGGTCCTCGCCTACGTCTTCGCCTCGACGCTCGGACCCTTCTACGCCATCGCGGCGCTGGCGGGCTTCCTCTATGCCGGCACGATGCCGCTCTACGCCGTCATCATCCGCGAGAACTTCCCGCTGAAGATGATGGGCACGATCATCGGCGGCACCGCGATGGCCGGCAGCCTCGGCATGTCGACCGGGCCGCTGCTGGGCGGGCTGATCTACGACCGCTTCGACAGCTACGCGCTGATGTATGTCGGCTCGTGGGGCATGGGGCTGGCCGCGGTGCTGATCCTGATGATGTTCCGCCCGTTCCCCGCGCGCATGCAGCTCGCGCCGGCATGACGGACGCGCCGGCGAAGGCAGGCGTCGGCCTGCCTTCGCCATCCCTTCGACCATCGCTCCCCTTCCCATCCCTTCCGCCGCCCGGCTATAGTTGCGCCATCCGCAACCATGTCTGGTGATCGATGCCTCCCGAGAAGAGGGAAGTCCGTTCGGCGCCGCGGCGCGCCCGCACACCCGCCTACGTCAAGAACCGCCGCGGCGTGAAGAACTGGAAGGAAGCCAACGCCTGGTTCGACTGGCGCGGCATCGAGGACGTCGAGTGCATCACGCCCGACCAGGCGGGCGTGGCCCGCGGCAAGATGATGCCGTCGAAGAAGTTTACCTCCAACACCTCGCTGGCGCTGCCGTCGGCGGTGTTCATGGCCACGATTACCGGCGGCTATCCGTAGGACGGCAGCGGCTTCTCCTATCCCGAGGACTACGGCGACCTGAAGCTGGTGCCGGACCTCTCGACGCTCTCCGAGGTGCCGTGGGAGACCGACCCGACCGCGCAGGTGATCTGCGACCTCGTCCACCAGGACGGCCGCAAGGTCGAATTCACGCCGCGCAACGTGCTGCGCAACGTGATCGCGGCCTACGAGAAGCGCGGCCTCAAGGCAGTCGTGGCGCCCGAGATCGAGTTCTACCTCGTGCGCAAGAACCCGGACCCCGACTATCCGCTCACCCCGCCCGTCGGCCGCTCGGGCCGGCCGATCGGCGGCGGCCAGGGCTATTCCATCGCCGGCGTCAACGAGTTCGACGAGCTGATCGACGACATCTACCATTTCTCCGAGAAGCAGGGCCTGGAGATCGACACGCTCATCCACGAGGAGGGCGCCGGCCAGCTCGAGATCAACCTGCGCCACGGCGATCCGGTCGAGCTCGCCGACCAGGTGTTCCTGTTCAAGCGCACCATCCGCGAGGCCGCGCTCAAGCACGAGACCTACGCCACCTTCATGGCCAAGCCCATCCAGGGCCAGCCGGGCTCGGCCATGCACATCCACCAGTCGGTGATCGACAGGAAGACCGGCCGCAACGTCTTCGCCAACGAGGACGGCTCGGAGAGCGACGCCTTCCGCCACTTCATCGGCGGCATGCAGAAGCACGTGCCGTCCGCGCTCGTCATGTTCGCGCCCTACGTCAATTCCTACCGGCGGCTGACGCAGGCGGCGTCGGCTCCGGTCAACACCAAATGGGGCTACGACAACCGCACCACCGCCTTCCGCATCCCGCGCTCGGACCCGTCCTCGCGGCGCGTCGAGAACCGCATCCCCTCCTCCGACGCCAACCCCTATCTGGCGCTCGCCGCCTCGCTCGCCTGCGGGCTGATCGGCATGACGGAGCGGACCGAGCCCGAGCCGCCGGTCAGCGGCACGGTCAACGAGGACGAGATCGAGCTGCCGCGCGGCCTGATCGAGGCGGTCGGCCTGTTCGAGGAGGACGAAGCGCTGCGCACCCTCCTAGGCGAACCCTTCGTCACCACCTATGCGGCGATCAAGAAAGCCGAGTTCGAGACCTTCATGGAGGTCATCAGCCCGTGGGAGCGGGAGTATCTGCTGCTGAATGTGTGAGGGCAGCATGGGAATAGGGCAATAAGGCAATAGGGGACCGCCATGTCGCCTGTCGTACAGTCCCACCGAGATCTGATCGTCTGGCAGCAGGCGGTAGACCTTGCAGTTGAAGTCTACAAGCTCACGCAGAGCTGGCCCAAGGACGAGCTCTATGGACTTACGTCCCAGTCCCGGCGCGCAGCAACATCGGTCGCTGCAAATATCGCGGAAGGTTACGGCCGGGAAAACCGGGGTTCATATCAGCAGTTCCTGCGCATCGCACAAGGTTCGCTGAAAGAGCTGGAGACCCATCTCGCAATCGCCCACAGGATCGGCATTGCACGCGAAGAGGCGATCGCATCAGCGTTGGAGCAGAGCGAGAGCATAGGCAAGTTGCTCAGGCTCCTGATCCGCAAGCTATCCGCCTGATCACATATTGCCCTATTGCCTTACTGCCCTATTGCCCTGAGGCCATGCCCTACCAATCCCCCATCTCCCCCGGCCGCTCCTGGTATGAGGACAGCGTCGGCGAGCGCCCCACCTACCCGTCGCTCGACGGCTCGACCTCCGCCGACGTCGCCATCGTCGGTGGCGGCTACACGGGCCTGTCGGCCGCGTACCACCTCGCCAGGGCCGGCCTCGACGTGGTGCTGATCGAGCAGCACCGTTTCGGCGACGGGGCGTCGGGGCGCAATGGCGGGCAGCTCGGCACCGGCCAGCGCGCATGGGCGGAGGAGCTGGAGGCCGAGCTCGGCCTCGAACGCGCCAAGGCGCTGTTCGACCTCGCCGAGGAGGCCAAGGCGCACCTCATAGACTTCGCGCAGGCGAACGGCATCGACATCGACTATCAGGCCGGCCAGCTCTCGGCCGCCCACAAGCCGCGCTACGTCGACGCCTACCGCCGCCATGCCGACATCATGGCCGAGCGCTTCGGCTATCGACACCTCACCTTCCTCGACAGGCGGGAGCTGGCCGCGGCAATCGGCTCGGAGCGTTATTTCGGCGGCGTGCGCGATGCCGGCACCGGCCACATCCACCCGCTGAAGCTGCTCGTCGGCACGGCCCGCGCGGCCGCTTCCGCCGGCGCGCGCATCCATGAGGGGACGGCCGCCACGAGCATCGCCCGGCAGGCCGGCAGGATAGTGGTGACCACCCCGCGCGGCGCGATCACCGCCGACCGCGCGCTGGTCGCCGTCAACGCCTACGGCCGCGACCTCGAGCCGGTCTCGGCCGCGCACGTCATGCCGATCGGCTCCTTCATCGGCGCCACCGTGCCGCTGCCGGCCGGCACGCCGGTGCTGCCGGGCGGCGAGGCGGTCGACGATTCCCGCTTCGTCGTGCGCTATTTCCGCAAGTCGCGCGACAACCGGCTGCTGTTCGGCGGCCGCGAGGTCTATTCGGCGAGCGACCCGGCCGGCATACGCGAGCAGATGCGGCGGCAGATCGCCGAGGTCTATCCGGCGCTGGCGCAAATCGAGCTGACGCACGCCTGGGGCGGCTCCGTCGGCATCACCATGCCGCGCAAGCCCTTCGTGCGCGAGGTGATGCCGGGCGTGACCTCCGCCGGCGGCTGGTCCGGCCACGGCGTGATGCTGTCGAACTTCACCGGCAAGCTCTACGCCGAGACGATCACCGGCAACCGCGACCGCCTGCGGCTGCTGCGGGACCTCAAGGTCCCCCCCTTCCCCGGAGGCCGCCGGCTGCGCGCCCCCTTGCTCTTCCTCGCCCTCAACTGGTTCGCGTTCAGGGACCGGATCTAGGGCCGCTACTTCAGCCAGACGTTCAGCCTGCCGTCCGCGCAGGCCTTGCTCATCGTCTGGAAGGCCTTGGTGAAGCCCTTCGAAGAGATTTCGATCACGAGGTCTCCCCCATACGGAGATTGCCCGTGGATGACGATGTTCTCGGGAGCATTCTTCAGGAAGATGATCGTATCGCCCCTGATGGTCCCGTTGCTGCTTTTCCGCTCCACATAGTCACGCGGATAGTAATCTTCAGGCTCGGAGTTGTCGGAATCCAGACCGTCCTCACTGGGCTCCAGGTCGAAGGCATTGGATTTCTGCACAATTTCTACGCTACGATTGCCAGATCGCAGAAAAACCGGCTTTGTGTGGGCGAACAGGTCGCCCCTTGCGACGGTGATCGACAGGCTCGACGAACCGGGCTCGATGTTGTGGATGATGACCGGGCGCGGCATCAGCTCGCTCAAATAGGCGCCCCGCGTCACGATTGCCTCGTTGCGCACCAGCAGGCGGCAGAACCGCGTCCAGTTGTTGTCGTAGTGGCTGAAGAGCCAGTCTCCGAACAACGTGCTGTCCTCGTCCACCTTCG
The DNA here is from genome assembly GCA_017305835.1 of Hyphomicrobiales bacterium. Taxonomy (GTDB): domain Bacteria; phylum Pseudomonadota; class Alphaproteobacteria; order Rhizobiales; family Rhizobiaceae; genus RCIO01. Next base: position 2,062 of record JAFKJY010000024.1, on the reverse strand, counting down.
TCTCCGGCAGGCGGATTTCCTGTCGCAGGATCTCCTGGAGAAGCCCTTCGTCGAGCTTTCCGGTCGCAGCTTCCCCGTAGTGGCGCTGCAAAGCGGAGATCAGATCCGGAATGGCAGGCTTGTCCTTTCCTCCGGCGATCTGCTCGTAGACCGTCCGTGCACGTTCCACGAACGAGACAGCGAGCCGTCCTGACACGTCATGGCCGCGCAGGACCTCGCCGATCTGCGCAAGCTGTACCATCTCCTCGATCTGCCCGGGCGTGAGCGCCTTCGGATCATCGCTCTCGAAGTCCATCATGAATTTGTAGAAGAGGAACGCGGTGTCGACTTCATCCGACTCGAGGTCCGTCGCAGCCGCATCCTTCAGGAAGCCGAGGCGGCGCAGGCTGTCGACGATCGCGGCCTCGCCGGTCAACTTGGCCTCGGACGGTGCGCTCGCCTGCGGCGCGGCCGGCGCCGAAGCCTCGGCAGGCGGCGGTGAAGCGCTCGCTGGCGGCTCCGCGGGCTTCGGGGCAGCGGCCTGAGGTGCCCCTGATGGCGGCTCGCCGGCACCTTGCAGCTTGTCCAGGCGCTCCTTTGCCTCGGCCGCATAGGGACTGTTGGGATAAGTCTTGAGAAACAGGTCGAAGGACTGCGCCGTCGTGCTGTCCCGGATCGCGTTCCAGAACGCCTCGTCGGGCCGCATCTGGATGACGTTCGTCTGGGCTGGCTGCGACCACGCGCGCTCCCCACCCGACAGAGCCAGCAACGCGCAAAGCGCGATCGCCATCGCAGCACGCATGAACCTTCCCCCGTTTCTGCCGAAGATATTCAGCCGCCTGGACTTGTCCAGAGAGGGCAAATATCCTCGCCCTTCCATGCCCCGGTATGGACCGACGCGGCCGCTCAGGGCAGCGGATCCTCCGGCAGCTTCGACAGACCTATTTCAAGCATGCTCAACGACATCCCAGCGTCGCCTGCCCATGGATAGCGTCGAGAATCCTTGACCGCCTGGAAGGTCGCGATGGCTGCATCGGGGTCGAGTGCGTAGGTCCGTCCCGCTACATTGAGCCTCACCTGAAGGTCGGGATGGTCGTGCAGTTTCAGCAGCCGGTGCCGCTCGTCCCCCGGCCGGGCGCGCAGCTCGCGAACGACGGCCGACAGCTTGCCGTACAGTCTGTTGAAGCGCGCGGTTTCGAAGAAGGCAACCGCCTTCCCCTGCTCGACACTGATCTCGACGAACCGTTCCACCAGCTCGTCTGAGGTCATCTTCGCGACCGGCTTGGCTTTCATGGTTTCAGGACCCCGAAGTCTCGCAACGCCTTGAGTCCAGCCGCCCGACGAGCTTCACAGGATTCTCCGCGCAGGAATTCGCGTGGGGACAGATTATCATAATCCGGATTTCCTCTCGCATACCATGCCGTGATCTCCCAATGACAATAGGTCGGCATCCTTACAAGATTTTCGGCACCATTGATCTTCGACTCCGGAAATCCATTCCGATAGGCAGGCGTCTGTTCTACGATGTGATGGATGTCGAAACCGGCACGAGGTTCGGCCACTGCCTTGCCACCGTCATCCCGGAACGAGACGCGAGCGCAGCGAGCGGGTCGTATCCGGGACCCATTCCGTGACATTGGCGAGGTCACGGAATGGGTCCCGGCTCGCGGTCGCTTCGCTTCCTTGGCCGGGATGACGCGGTGGAGAGGTTGGCGCCAGCACGCCGGGCGTGGATAAACCGCGCTGCCCTGCGCCGCCCAACCCCTTGCCCCGACTGCCGATTGCCGACTGCCGACTGCCGCGTCTGTCCCCGTCTCCCCGCCTCTCCCCTATACTCGGCCCCGCTCCTTTCGCGGGAACGCCGGTCATGACGGTGGGCGTGCGGGAAGGAGCCGGCGCCTCCGCCCGGTTCCCGTAAGGCCGGTCCGGGGACGCCGCGCCCAGGGGTTCCCCCTCGGCCACTACGGGCCGGGCGTGACGGACGGTTCACTAGAACCCTGCGGAGCCTCTCAAGGGCGAAGCGGGGGGAAGCGGAACGGGCGCGGTGAAAAGTCGCCGGACGGGCGGCCGCGAGGCCGCACAC
>JAFKJY010000041.1:102608-192466 GCA_017305835.1 Hyphomicrobiales bacterium | reverse complement strand
GGCGAACCCGGCCACGCTGCGCACGCGCGCCTCGTCCAGCCCGCCGCGCACGAGCATGTAGTAGGTCGCCTGCGCGCGCGCCGTCGACAGCCGCCAGTTGTCGTATTTGCCGTTGGAGAACGGCCGCGCGTCGGTGTGGCCGTTGATTGTCACCTTGCCCTGGTGCTCGGCCAGCGTCCGGCCGATCTTCTCCATCGCCAGCACGAGCTGGCGGCGCGGCACGGCCGATCCGATCTCGAACATGCCGTCCTGCATGTCGTCGGCGATCGAGATCATCACGCCGCCGTCGGCCTTCTCGACGGTCACGCCCTGGAGATTGCCGGTGCCGCCGAAGGCGGCCGCGAGCTCGGTGCGGATCTGGGCCGCCAGCTTCTCGGCCGCATCGGGCTGGGCAGCCTCGGCTACCGCGGGCGGCGGCGGCGCTTCGGCAGCAGGCGCGGCCTTTTCCTCCGCCTTGGCGGCCTCCGGCGGAGGCGTCTCCTCCTGCTGCTGCGGCTTCGGCGAGAACGCCTTGGCCAGCTCGTCGTCTGCCTTCGCCGGCGGCGCGTCGGGCGCCGTCGCGGGGGCGTTGACGGCGAAGCGCTGCTCTGCCGGCGGCTCGTCCGCCACGACCTCGCCCTCCGGCACGCTCTTGCGCGCGGTTTCCTGCGCCGTCGACGTCTCGATCTGCGTCGACCAGAAATCCGGCGCGAAGGGATCGCGATAGGACGGCCCGCCGGACGCGCCGGTCGCGGGGCCTGCGACGGTCGCGCCGCCATCGCCCTTGGCGCTGATGTTCTGGAGACGGTCGGTGTCGGCCGCGATCTCGGCCAGCACCGCATAGGGATCGGCGAACAGGTTCTCGTCCGAATGCTTGATCGTATCCGAAGCGTCGGACGAGTTCGCGTTGTCCGCCGGCCCGCTCAGCGCGCGTCGCGCCCCGTGCGGACGGTCGGTGTTGGCGTCGTTGCTCTCGGTCGCCGCCGAGGTCTGCGGTCCTTCGCCGATGTCGTCGATGCCCCGCCGATTGGTGTTGCGGTCGATCAGCTTGATCGGGTTGAAATAGCTAGCGATCGTGACGCGCGTCTGCTCGTTGGCGGCGTTGATGAGCCACATGACGAGGAAGAAGCACATCATCGCGGTCATGAAGTCCGCGAACGCGATCTTCCAGACGCCGCCGTGATGGCCTTCCTCGTCGTCGTGGCCGCCGCGGCGCACGATGACGATCTCGTGCCGGCCGTCCTCGCTCTCGGAACGGTTCATGTCAGCACCTCGGAGAGCGCGGTCGACCAGTCGCCGAGCCGGGTCTCGAACAGGCTGGTGTCGATCGAGACGGCGAGATCGAAGCCGGGCTCTTCGGTGAACTCGATGCCGTCGGCGAAGCGGGCGAGGCCGGGCTTCAGCGCCTCGTAGAGGAAGAGCGGGCCCTTGATGCGGATGCGCGCGGCGTCCCGGTCGCCGACGGCGGCGAGGATGGAGCGCCGCAGCTCGTCGAGGGCGTGGCGCTTGACGTCTTCGGTCAGCGACACGCCGAGCATGCGCGCCACCACCGCGCTGGTCAGCGCGACGAGATCGCTCTCCATCCGGTCGAGCCGCTCCGCGATGGCGCGCCCAGCCTGCTCGCCGAGCTCGCTATGCAGCCGCTCCAGCTCGGCTGCATGCCTGGCCTCGATCTCGGCGAGCGCCTGGGCATGCGCCTCGGCCAGCCGCGCCTCGACGGCGGCCTCCGCCTCGCGCACGGCCGCCTCGACGCGGCTGCGCAGCTCCTCCTCGGGCAGCACCCGCACGGGCCTCGGCGCCGGCTCCTGAACGACCGGTTGCGCCGGCCGCAGCGGCGGCGGCGGCGCACCGAAATCGGGCAGCATGTCGGCTAGGGCGTAGGTCGGCATCACGTCGCTTCCTGGGCGACCCACTTGCGCAGGATCTGGGCGGTGCGCTCCTCATTGAGGTCGACCATCCGCGCCAGCCGCTCCTGCGGCGGCGGCTTGATGCGCTGGAGGAAATCCTCCACCGGCGCCATCTGCAGCGGGCCCGGTGCGCCCGCCGAGCCGTCGGTCAGCGCGGCAGCGCCCGCCCCGGCCATCTGCGCGTCGGAAGGCTGCGGCAAGGCGCGCGGCGCCTCCGCCTCGGTCTCGCCCGCCCTCCCGCCGGTGAGCGCCGAGGTGACCGGCCGCAGGCCGAACCAGACGAGCAGGAAGACCACGACCACGAAGGCGGCGGCGTTGATGATCGTGCCGGTCTGCTGGCCGAGCGTATGGAGGATGCCCGCACCGGCCGACACGGCCTGGTCCTCGTCCGGCACGAATTCGACCGCCGACACGGTGATGACGTCGCCGCGATCCTTCTTGTAACCGGTGGCCGATGCCACCAGCGTCTCTATCTCGGAAACACGCGCCTGGATCTGATCCGGCGTCGCATCCTTGCCGATCAGGTCCGCCAGCCGCTGCTTGTTCACCACCACCGCGATCGACAGCCGCGTGATGGTGTAGCCGTTGCTCACCGTCGCGACATGCTTGCTGTTCAGCTCATAGTTGGTCGTCTCCTCGCGCCGGTCGCTCTGTTCGGACGACTTCGGCCCCTGGGAGTCGCTTTGCGCCGTCGGCTGCGGCAGGTTCTGCTCGACCGTCGCGGGCGAGGCGGCCGACTGCTGGGCGGAGCTGTCGCTCGCCTTGACGACCTGCACCGACCGCTCGACGCGCGAATCCGGGTCGTAGATCGTCTCCTCGGTCTGCCGCGAGTCGGTGTTGACGTCGGCCCGCACCGTGGCGCGGAAATTGTCCATGCCGAGATAGGAGGCGAGCGCCTGGCGGATGCTGCCCTCGATGCCGGACGAGACCGACTGCTCCACCTCGAAGGAGCGCGCGAGGGAGCTGTTGGCCATGTCCTCGCCCGAGGCGAGCAGCACGCCGCTGGAATCGAGCACCGTCACCTTGTCGGCGCCGAGCCCAGGTACCGCCGCCGCCACGAGATGGCGGATCGCGGCGGCACTGCGCTGGCCGTCCGCGCCCGAGGCGCGGATCACCACCGAGGCCGAGGGCTGCTGCTCCTCGCGGCGGAAATTGCCGCGCTCCGGCAGCACGATGTGGACGCGCGCCGCGCGCACGCCCTGGATGGTCTGGATCGTCCGCGCGATCTCGCCTTCGAGCGCGCGCACCCGCGTGATCTGCTGCATGAAGCTGGTGAGGCCGAGCGACCCGACATTGTCGAACAGCTCGTAGCCGGCATTGGCGCTGGTCGGCAGGCCCTTCTCGGCCAGCAGCATGCGCGCCTTGGCGGTCTTGCCGGCCGCGACCAGGACGGTGGTGCCGTCGGAGGCGACGTCGAAATCGATGCCCGCCTCGCCCAGCACGAGGCCGATCTGGTTCACGTCCTGCCGCTCCAGCCCGACATAAAGCGTCTCGTAGGCCGGGCGATTGAGATAGATCGCAGCGACCGAAACCAGCGCGAGCACCGCCGCCAGCACGCCGCCCATGATCGCCAGTCGCCGCGGCCCGAAGGCGCGCAGGTTGTCGATGATCGCCTGGATCTGTTTGGGCACGGGTCGCGGCTCCCGGTATTTTGGTCTGCGGCAGCCTAGCCCGCGAAGCTTGTGCGAAAATGACAGCGGGCCGCCCGTTGCCGGACGGCCCGCGCCATAAGAGTGTCCGCCGCCGTCTTACTGCCTGAACAGCGTCAGGATGTTCTGCGAGTTGGAGTTGGCGATCGACAGCGCCTGGATGCCGAGCTGCTGCTGCACCTGAAGGGCCGACAGCCGCGCCGACTCTTCTTCCATGTCGGCGTCGACCAGGCGGCCGATGCCGCGATCGAGCGAGTCGGTCAGCTTCGAGATGAACTCGTCCTGCAGGCCGATGCGCGACGAGATCGAGCCGAGCGAGGCCGCTGCGCTGGTGATGTCGGACAGCCTGTCCTCGACCATCTGCAACATGCCGTCGAGCTGCGCCCGCGTCGTGGCTGTAGTGATCGTCAGCGTATCGATCGAGGAGGTCGTCGAAGCGACCGTCGAGGTGAGGTCGACCGCCCATACATCGGTGCCGTCGTCGAACTGGACTTCCTGGGTCGGGACGGTGGTCTGGTCGACCGCCTTCACCCAGGTATCGTCCCCCACCTTCACGTAGTCGTCGCCGCCTGCGCTGGCATAGCTGCCGTTGAAGGTCGCCGAGCCGGCCGCGATGACGTCATCGGTGGTAAAAGCCGCGACCGTGTGCGGGCCGACCACGCCGCCGACATTGATGTTGAGCGTCACGCTGGCGCCCTGGATGGCGCTGGTGCTGTCGAGCAGGCCGGTATCGCCGCCGGTGTCGAACAGGACGGTCGAGCCGTCGAGCACGTAGTCGATGGTGGTGACGGAGACGCTGCCGGTCGAGTCGCGGACGAACGAGCTGACGACGCTCTTCGTCACGGAGCCGCCGCCCGCCGTGAGGTCGGCCTGCAGCCAGTTCTCGCCGGAGAAGGTGGCCGATTCGGCGATGCCGCGGAGCTGGTCCTGGAGCTGCGCGATGTCTTCCTGAAGCTTGGCGCGGTCGGCGCTGGGCTCCTGCGCCGCGATCAGCTTGTCCTTGATCTGCTTGACGTATTCGATCGCCTGCTCCATGCCGGCATAGGCCGTGTCGACCTTGGAGGCGCCGAGGCCGAGTGCTTCCTGCACCGCGCCGAGGGCCGCGTTGTCGGAGCGCATCGTCGTCGCGATCGACCAGTAGGCGGCGTTGTCGGAAGCCTTGGAGACCTTCAGCCCGGTCGAGATTCGCGCCTGCGTGTCGGCGAGATTCTTGTTGACCTGGGTCAGCGTCTGGAGCGCCGTCATGGCGGTCGCATTGGTGAGAAGACTCGACATCAGCCTCGTTCCTTCTGGTCGATTCAGGAACTTCCCCAACCGGCCGGCCGGGCGTGGCTCGATGCCTTGGTCCGGCAAAGCGGACCTCACCCGGAACCGTCCCCCTTTGGCGACATTCCGAGTGAAATAAGTAAATTGGTAAGGTTAATGACGCGTTAACGGCCTTAGCGAGCCTTAACGCATCGCGTGATGTACACGGGAAAAGGGATGGGCCGCGCATGCGCGGCCCATCGATAGGCTGGAGGCCTAGACTTAGCGGAACAGCGACAGGATGTTCTGCGAGCCGGAATTGGCGATCGACAGAGCCTGGATGCCGAGCTGCTGCTGGACCTGCAGGGCCGACAGGCGGGCCGACTCTTCCTCCATGTCGGCGTCGACCAGACGGCCGATACCGCGATCGAGCGAGTCGGTCAGCTTCGAGATGAAGTCGTTCTGCATGTCGATGCGCGACGAGATCGAGCCGAGCGAAGCGGCAGCGCTGGTCATCGACGTCATCGCATCGTCGACCATCTGGAGCATGCCGTCGAGCTGGGCCGACGTCGTGCTGCTGCTGATGGTCAGCGTGTCGACCGACGAGGTCGTCGAAGCCGCAGTCGAAGTCAGGTCGATGGCCCAGACGGTCGTGCCGTCGTCGAACTGGGCTTCCTGGGTGGCAACAGTGCTCTGGTCGACCGCGATCACCCAGGTATCATCCGCCACCTTGACATAGTCAGCCGTGCCATCGTTGGCATGCTCGCCATTGAAGACAGACGCGCCGGCACCGGCCGCGATCACATCGTCGGTCGAGAAGGCCGCGACCGTCTGAGCGCTGACAACGCCTGCAACGTTGACGTTCAGGGTGACGCTATTGCCCTGGATCGTCGAAGTCTTGTCCAGGATGGCGGTATTGCCGCCCGTGTCGAACAGAACGGTCGAGCTGTCGAGCGTGTAGTTGATCGTCTTGACCGACACGTTGCCCGAAGAGTCACGCACGAATGAGCTGACGACGCTCTTGCCGACGGAGCCGCCGCCGGCGGTGATGTCGGCCTGCAGCCAGTTCTCGCCCGAGAACGAGGCCGACTCGGCGATGCCGCGGAGCTGGTCCTGGAGCTGGGAGATGTCGCCCTGCAGCTTGGCGCGGTCGGCGCTGGGCTCCTGGGCGGCGATCAGCTTGTCCTTGATCTGCTTGACGTACTCGATCGCCTGATCCATGCCGGCGTAGGCCGTGTCGACCTTCGCGGCGCCGAGGCCGAGGGCCTCCTGAACGGTGCCGAGCGCGGAATTGTCGGAGCGCATCGTGGTCGCGATCGACCAGTAGGCGGCGTTGTCGGAAGCCGTAGCAACCTTCTGCCCGGTGGAAATGCGTGCCTGGGTGGTGGAAAGATCCTTGTTGACCATCGACAGCGTCTGCAGTGCAGTCATTGCGGACGCATTGGTAAGAAGACTGGACATCAGTCTTGTTCCTTCTATTCAATACTTGTGAGGAACATACCGGGCTGCCGGTTTAGCGGAGCGGCATCATGCCAATGACCTACCTGTTGTGGTCAATCCGCCAAGCGCGACGCCACAATGGCAGCAATTTCCTAGCAAAAGGATAATAGCGCTGGCTAAATTGGCATTAGCCAGGCGTTAGGGATGTTTAACCGAAGATTAAACGAAGGATCGAACGAGGCTGCCGACGAGCAAGTTCCAGCCGTCGATCAGCACGAAGAACAGGATCTTGAAGGGCAGCGAGATCACCGTCGGCGGCAGCATCATCATGCCCATCGACATGGTGATGGTCGCCACGATCAGGTCGATGACGAGGAACGGCAGCACGATCAGGAAGCCGATCTCGAAGCCGCGCCGGATCTCCGAGATCATGAAGGCCGGCACCAGCACGCGCAGGTCCGGCGAGGCGGCAGTGCCGATGTCCTCGCCACGCTCGCGGGCGAGGTCGGCGAAGAGCTGGAAGTCCTCGCCGCGCACATTGTTGGCCATGAAGGTGCGGAACGGGTCGGCGATCCGCTGCAGCGCCACCTGCTGGGTGATCTCGTTGTTCATCAGCGGCTGCACGCCCTGCTGCCAGGCGCGGTCGAAGGACGGCCCCATCACGTAGAAGGTCATGAACAGCGAAAGGCTGACCAGGATCAGGTTGGCCGGCGTGGTCGGCAGGCCGATGCCCGAGCGCAGGATCGAGAAGGCGATGATGAAGCGCGTGAAGCTCGTCACCATGATCAGGATGCCCGGCGCCACCGACAGGATGGTCAGCAGGCCGAAGAGCTGGATGATCGTGCCGACCGTCGTCCCGCTCGCCGCGCCCGCGAGCTGGCCGAGGTCGATCTGCTGGGCGAGCGCCGGCGTCGCGGCGGCAAGCAGCAGTCCGGTGGCGAGAAGGGGCAGCCTCATTCGAACAGCAGCGTCCTGATCAGCACCTGCGTCACCTTGCCCTGGCTGCGCGTCTGCGCGCGCTCGTCGAGGTCGCTCCTCAGGTGCTGGAGCCCGCTCGGCCCTTCGATCTGGCGCGACTTCACCGTGCGCAGGTAGGCGAGCACGTCCTGGTTGACCATCTCGGCGATCCGCGCGTCGACCTGGTCCTTGAACACCAGCGCCAGCTCCAGGCGCACCCACAGGTCGCGCGGGTCGGCGAGGTTTGTCGTGATCGTCGCGAGCGGGAAGATGTTGAGCGACTGCGGCCCGGGCGCCTCGCCCGCCTTCGCGTCCTTCCCCGCAGGCTTCGCGCCGGCAGGCGGCTCGCCTTCGGCTGCCGGCTCCGATCCGCTCCGCGCGCCCATCATCTGGCCGGCGAACCAGCCCGCGCCGACCGCCGCGCCGCTGAGCGCCAGCAGCACCGCGATCTGCACGATCAGCGATGGCCCCTTGCGGGGTGCTGGTGCCGTATCGGTCGCCGCGGCCATCCGTTCCCCGCTGCGTCAGAACGGCAGGACGTTGTCGAGGATCTGCTGCCCGTAGGGGGGCTGCTGCACCTCGCTGAGCCGGCCGCGCCCGCCGTAGGAGATGCGCGCCTCGGCGATGCGGTCGTAGGAGATCGTGTTCTGCGAGCCGATGTCCGACGGCCGCACGATGCCGGCGATCGTCAGGATGCGCAGTTCGGCATTGACCCGCACCTCCTGCGAGCCGGCGATCACCAGGTTGCCGTTGGGCAGCACCTCGGTGACCACGGCCGCGACCAGCAGGTCGATGCTTTCGGACCGCAGCGTCGCACCCGACCCCGTGGTCGAGGTCGACGAGTTGATCTTGCCGGAAAGGTCGAGCGAGCCTCCCGCCGAACCGCTGGAGACGCTGCCGCCGAGGCCGAGGCTGCGGGCGGCGTCGCGCTTGCGGTCGCTCTGGTTCTTGAACTGCGCGCGGTCGTTGATCGAGATCCGGACGGTGAGGATGTCGCCCACCGAAAGCGCGCGCGGATCGGTGAACAGCCGGCTCTGCCGGTCGCTCCACAGCGAGAAGCGGCGCGGCTGCGGGGTGGCATACCCGCTGCTCGCGACGATCGCCGGCTCGACGCCGGTGCCGACCGGCGACATGGTGGGCGCCACGCCGACCTCGTTGAGGCTGCCGCCGCAGCCGCCGAGCAGGCCTGCCGCCGCCAGGATCAGGGTTCGGCGCATCAGCTCTTGTCCTCCGGCCTAGCGGCGCTGACCATGATGGTGGTCAGCGCGGCGGCGGCATTCTTGTCCATCTCGTTGAGGATGACGCTCGCCACCCGCGTATCGAGCTTCATCAGGATGCTGGCGGCCATCTCGGCGCGAAGCTGTGAAAGCTGCGCGGCAGCGGCCTCGGGCCGCATCTTGGAATAGATCTGCACCACGCCCTGCTGGGCCTGCGCCATGAAGCGCTCGCGCCGCGTCAGCCAGCCCTCGTATTCGGCGCGCTTTTCCTCGAGGCGCTTGATCCGCTCGTCGACGTCCTGCTGCAGCTTCTTGAGCTCCGCCTCTTGCATGGCGTAGCGGCGGTCGCGCGCCGCGTCGACGATGTTGCCGCAGAAGCGCTCTATCTCGTCGGCCGACTGGCCGGCCGCCGCGACCGGCCCATTGCTCTGCGTCGCGGCAGGGCCGGCCGAGAGGCCGAGCATCAGCGCGACCGCCATCGCCGGAAGGGCGGATGCGGCAAGCGTGCGGGGTCGGACGGGCAATGTCGCCATGGGGGCCACCTATTGGATCACCAGCTCGGCCTGAAGCGCGCCGGCCGACTTGATGCCTTGCAGGATCGCGATGATGCCGTCCGGCTTGACGCCGAGCCGGTTCAGGCCCGCCACCAGCGTCTGCAGGTCCGGCCCGTCGAGGATCGCGACCTTGGAGTCCGGCCGGTTGGCTTCGATCGCGGTGAAAGGCTCGACCGCCGTCTCGCCCTTCGAGAACGGCGCAGGCTGCACCACTTTCGGCATCTCGGTGATGCGCACGGTCAGCGCGCCGTGGCTGATCGCGACGCGGTTGATCTTGACGTCCTGGCCGATGACGATCGTGCCCGAGCGCTCGTCGACCACCACCTTGGCCGGGCTGTCCGCCTGCACCGGGATGTTCTCCAGCTCGGCGAAGAAGCGGGCGGTGGAAACGCCGTCGGGCCTGCTGATGTTGACGGTGCGCGCGTCCTGCTCGGCCGCCACCCGCTTGCCGTAGCGCGCCTGTGTGAAATCGTTGATGGCGTCGGTGATCCTGACCACCGTCGAGAAGTCCGGGTTGCGCAGTTGCAGGACGAGCTGGCGCAGGTCGCCTATGCCGCCCGGCACCTCGCGTTCGACGATGGCGCCGTTCGGCACCCTGCCCCCCGTCGGCACGCCCTGGGTGAGCTGCTCGGCCTGGCCCTGAGCCTGGAAGCCGGAGACGATGACCGGACCCTGTGCGACGGCGTAGATCTGCCCGTCGGCGGCCTTCAGCGGCGTCATCACCAGCGTGCCGCCGGCGAGCGAGCTCGCATCGCCGAGAGACGAGACGCTGACGTCGATGCGCGCGCCCGACTGCACGAAGGGCGGCAGGTTCGCCGTCACGATCACCGCGGCGACGTTGGTGGCGCGCACGCGCCCGCCTTCCGTCGCGATGCCGAGATTCTCCAGCATGGCGCGCATGGACTGCTCGGTGAAGGGCGAGTTGCGCAGCCCGTCGCCGCTGCCCTGCAAGCCGATCACCAGGCCGTAACCGATCAACTGGTTGTCGCGCGAGCTCTGCAGCGTGGCGATGTCCTTGATGCGCGAAGCGGCCTGCGCCGGCAGGGCCGGCGCGAGCGCGAGCAGCACGGACAGCACGATGCGGCCGATCATGAGCTGCCGACCCTCACGGTTCCGTCCGGCATCACCGTGCCGGTGAGGATCGCGCCGCTGTCGACGTTGCGCACGCGGATCAGGTCGCCGGCCGAGCCCGACTGCAACGGCACGCCGGTGATGGATATGGTGAGCGAGCCGCTGACGAAGACCACGCTGACCGGATTGCCCGGCTCGACCGCATAGGCGTCGCGCAGGAAGTTGAGCGGGATCAGCCGGCCCGGCAGCAGCGTGCGCCGCGCCACCTTGCCCTGGACGTCCTCGGGCACCATCGCGATCGTGATGTTGAGCGGCCGCGGCGTGAAGGCGACTTCGTCGATCAGCGATCCGTCGATGACCTCGCCCGGATAGATCACCCGCTTCGGCACCACCGTCGTCGCCTGCTGCGCGAACGCCGGTCCCGCCGCCAGAAGCAGCGCGAAGCCGAACAGGGCAACGGCGGCGCGGGCGAACCTCATCGTCAGCGCAGCCCCTGCGTGACGGTCGAGGCCATCTCGTCGGCGGCCTTGATCACCTTGGAGTTCATCTCGTAGGCGCGCTGGGCCGAGATCAGCTCGGTGATCTCCTTCACCGGGTCGACGTTGGAGGCTTCCAGATAGCCCTGCTCGATCGTGGCGAAGCCGGGGTCGCCCGGAACGCCGGCGATCGCCGGGCCGGAGGCCGCCGTTTCCTGGAACAGGTTGTCGCCCATCGGCTCGAGGCCCGCCTCGTTGGCGAAATTGGCGAGCGTGAGCTGGCCGAGATCCTGCAGGTCCTGCTGGTCGGCCAGCCGCGCGAACACCTGGCCGGACTTGTTGATGATCACCTCGACCGTGTTGTTCGGCACGACGATTTCGGGCTGCACCTGGAAGCCGTCCACGGTGACGAGCTGGCCGTCCGCATTGGTGTTGAAGGAACCGGCCCGCGAGTAGAGCGTCTCGCCATTGGCTCCCTCGATCTGGAACCAGCCATTGCCGACCAGCGCGACGTCGAACTTGTTGCCGGTGCTGACCAGCGAGCCCTGCGTGTGCACGTTGCGCACCGCCACCGTCTTGACGCCGAGGCCGACCAGCGCGCCCTCGGGGACGACGGCCTGGTTGGCGCGGTTGGGCACGCCCTGCAGCCGCTCGGCCTGGTAGAGCAGGTCGGAGAACTCGGCCCGCGCGCGCTTGAAGCCGGTCGTGTTGATATTGGCGATGTTGTTGGCGATGACTTCGAGGTTGAGCTGCTGGGCGCTCATGCCGGTCGCAGCGATCGAGAGGGCTTTCATGCTTTATCCTTGTCAGATCTGCATGCGACTGATTTCGAGGTAGGACGAGACGATCTTGTCGCGGATCGCGATCGCCGCCTGGAGCGACTGCTCGGCGTTCATCACCGCGTCGACCACCTCGCGCGTGTCGGCCTTGCCCTGCAGCGCCTGCGTCGACATCGTCTCGGCGCCCTTGAGCGCGCCGATCGCGTCGTTGGCCACGCCTGCCAGCGCCTCGCCGAAGCTCTTCGGCGCGACGGCGCCCGACGCGGCCGGAGTGCTGCCGGAGCGCGTCGTCAGCGTTTCGGAAAGACCGCCACCGCCGATCTTGTGGAGAGCGCTCAGGGCCGAGGTGATCATTGCGTCCTCAACAGGTCGATGGTCATCGAGATCAGTTCGCGCGACTGCTTGATGCTCTGCAGGTTCGCCTCGTAGCCGCGCACCGCCTCGCGCATGTCGGCCATCTCGACCAGCACGTTGACGTTCGGCAGCTTGACGTAGCCGGCCGCGTCGGCGGCCTCGTTGCCGGGCTGGTATTCCATCGGGAAGTCCGACCGGTCGCGCCCGATGTTCGCCACGTCGACTAGGTTGGCGCCGCTCGCGCGGTCGAGCTCGGCGGCGAAGGTGATCGTCTTGCGCTGGTAGGGGTCCGAGCCCGGCGTCTTGCCGGTCGACTGTGCGTTGGCCAGGTTTTCCGACACCACCCGCAGCCGCTCGGACTGCGCGGTCATGCCGGAAGCGGCGACCTTGAGGGAGGCGAGCAGCGGGTCCATCAGCTCTTCGAGACCATCATCATCATGCGGTGGAAGGATTTCACGATCGCGGTGTTGAGCTCGAACGAGCGGCGCACCTCGCCAGCCTTGATCATCTCGTCCTCGAGCACGACCGAGTTCTTGGACGGCAGGTTGCTGTCCTGCTTCTCGATTTCCTTGACGGCGAGCGCGGCCTTGGTCACGCCGACGCCGAAATGGCCCGGCTGCGTGGTCGCCAGCGCCACCGTCTTGTTGTCCAGGACGCTCTCGAACGGCTGGACGTCCACCGCGCGATAGCCCGGCGTGTTGACGTTGGCGATGTTGCCGGAGACCGCCGACTGACGAACCGACAGCCAGCGCGCCTGCTGCGCGGCGAGGTCGAACAGGTTGACGGGCTGCATGGCGTGCCTTCGGCGAATCCCTTGTCGATCCGGCCGAGTCTAGGCAGTCAGTCTTGCGCGGGCCTTGCGTGCGACGCCGGCCTCAATGGGCCATCTGGATGACGCGGTTGGCGTCGGTGACGAGCACCCAGACGCCGTCGCGCTTCTCGATCGAGGCGACCTTGCTGGCGTCGGGCAGCGTCGAGCCTTTCTGGACCACCCACAGCCCGTCCTCGTCCTCGATCATCGCGCGCCCGTTGGCGACGTGCACGAGGCTGAACTCGACCTTGCGCTTCTCGCCCGGGAACGGCTGGTCGGCGAGCGGCACGCCGCGGCTGGCCGGGTCGTCCTTGTCGGGCAGCGTGCCGGTCGACAGCAGGTCCAGGCTCAGCATCGGGATCTCGCCCGGGTTGAGCTCGCGCCGCACGAGTTCGGGCGGGTAGACGAGGTCTGACGGCATGGTGGTGCCCGCCTCGTTGCCGGAGAAGTTCATCGCCTGCACGCCGAACTTCTCCTGGTTGAAGAAAACGTACCAGGGAAACAGCGCGCAGCCGATCGCCAGCGCCAGCCCCGACCCGACGATCACCATGTCGCTGCGGCCGTGGCCGGCGCGCAGCAGCGGGACGCTCGACTTCGCCGGCAGCCAGCGGCCGAGCCGGCCGCGTTGCGCCTTGTCATTCGGCCGGTCGTTCAACGGGCTTCTCCCTGCTCTTCAGATGACGCGCGAGATCGGCGAACGGATCGTGCGAGACCGGATCGCCGGGCGATTGCATCAGCGCCTCGTAGATCACCGGGACCTGCCGCACCGCCTGGTCGAGCTCCGGGTCGGTGCCAGCCTGGTAGGCGCCCAGCAGGCGGATGTCGCGCGTGTCCTCGAAGCGCGAGATCATCGCCTTGAGCCGCATGGCCAGCGCCCGCTCGTCGTCACGCCAGGCCTTGCCCGCGAGCCGCGACACCGAGGCGAGCGGATTGACGGCCGGATAGCGTCCCTGCTCGGCGATCGCACGCTCCAGCACCACATGGCCGTCGAGGATGCCGCGCACCGAATCCGCCACCGGGTCGTTGTGGTCGTCGCCGTCGACGAGCACCGAGATGATCGCGGTGATCGAGCCGGCGCCGTCCGTCCCCGGCCCGGCGCGCTCGAGCAGGCGCGGCAGGTCGGTGAAGACCGAAGCCGGATAGCCGCGCGCGATCGGCGGCTCGCCGCTGCCGATCGCCACCTCGCGCAGCGC
This sequence comes from Hyphomicrobiales bacterium, assembly GCA_017305835.1. Taxonomy (GTDB): domain Bacteria; phylum Pseudomonadota; class Alphaproteobacteria; order Rhizobiales; family Rhizobiaceae; genus RCIO01. The sequence continues at coordinate 178,834 of JAFKJY010000041.1, read as the reverse complement.
ATGCGCCAGCCGCGTGATGGAATCGAGCACGAGCAGCACACGGTGCCCGCGGTCGCGGAAATGCTCGGCCACCCGCATCGCCGTGTCGGGCGCGCGCCGGCGCATCATCGCGCTCTCGTCGCTGGTGGCGACGACGGCGACGGTCTTGGCCATCGTCGCCTCGCCGATCGTGTCCTCGAGGAACTCGCGCACCTCGCGGCCGCGCTCGCCGACGAGCGCCACCACCACCGTATCGAAGGCGTCGGCCGCCGCCAGCATGGCGAGCAGCGTCGACTTGCCGACGCCCGAGCCGGCGAAGATGCCGATGCGCTGGCCGTAGCAGAGCGGCGTGAAGATATCGATCACCCGCACCCCCGTGCGGAACGCGGTCTCGACGCGCTGGCGCGCGAGCGGCGACGGCGTGACCGGCGCGGCCTCTCCGGTGCGGACGCCGCGCGGCAGCGGGCCGTGATCGTCGATCGGACGCCCGAGCGCATCGACCGCCCGACCGCGCCAGCCCTCGTCCGGCACGATGACGACGCCGCGGTCGACATGGACCGGCTGGTTGAGGACGATGTCGTCGCACTTCTCGTAAGGGGCGACGATCACGTCGTCGACGCCGATCTGCACGATCTCCCCGGATCGGTTGCCGCGCTCGCCGCGAAACTCGACGACGTCGCCCAGCCTGGTGCTCTCCGACAGGCCGCGCACGCGGAAATGGGTGGCCGAGACCTGCGTCACCCGGCCGCCGCGCCGCATGCCGGCGCCGGGCTGGCGGAAGGTCCGGTAGACGCGCTCCAGCGCCAGCAGCGGATTGTCCGGCGCGAGGCTGCGCGCGGGCGTCTCCGCAAGCGCCGTCGAACTGGCCTCGGTCGCCTCCACGCCCGCCTAGCCTCAGGACGTGCCCAGCGTCTTGACCGACTGGTCGAGCGCGTTCGAGCCGTCCCTCATCAGGGCGGTGATCTGGTCGAAGGCCCGCTGCACCTGGATCAGGCGCATCATCTCGCGGATCGGGTTGACGTTCGATCCCTCGACGAAGCCTTGCGCCACGCCGACGTCCTGCCGGTCGACGATCGGCTCCGGCCGCCCCTTCGGGACGATGCCCGAATTGCCGTAGCGCACGAAGGTCTCCCCCGGCTGGAACTGCTAGAGGCCGATCGCGCCGACCAGCCGGCCTTCCTGGCGCAGCGAGCCGTCCTGCCCCGCCGCCGGCGCCCCGCCCTGCCCGTCGAGCTGGATCGGCGCCCCACCGGCGTCGAGCACCGGATAGCCCTGCAGCGTCACCAGTTCGCCGGTGTCGCGCATGGTGAAGCGGCCGTCGCGGGTCATCACCGTACCGGCCGGCGTCTCGATGGCGAACCAGGCATCGCCCTGAATGGCGAAGTCGAACGGGTTGCCGGTCTCGGTGATCGAGCCGCCGGAATTGGGAATGAAGGTGTCGCCGGGCGACACGAAGCTGAGCGCGCTGTCGCCGCTGCCGCTCACCAGGTCCTCGAACTTCACGCCCGTGGCGCGGAAGCCGACCGTGTTGGCGTTGGCCATGTTGTCGGCGATCGTGTCCAGCCGCTTCTCAAGCGCGATCTGCGAGGACAGGGCGACGTAGAGGCCGGTCTGCATCGGCGCCTCCTATTTGCGGAGCTGCTGGAGCGCCAGCAGGGTGGAGGTGGAGATGCCGTATTCTGCCGGCTTGGAGAAAAGCACCGCCGGCGAGGTCTGGCTCGACGAGCTGCCGTTCTTGATTTCCCACATGGTGGTGAAGCGGGCGAGGAACTTGTCCAGCTTCTCGGGGTCTTGGAAATCCTCCAGATTGATCCGCTTCTCCAGCATCTTCGCCTGCTGGTCGACATCGGCGTTGACCACCGCGTCGGGCAGCCCGAGCGCGGTCCGCACCACTTCCCCCAGCGCCTTGTCGGCGAGGATCTGGTAGGGGCTGGTCAGCGTCGACGCCTTGCGCTGGAAATAGAGCGCGAGCCGCACGGCGTCGTTCTGGTTGCCGGCATTTTCCTCGAGCGTCTGGCGGGCATACTTGTCGACGATCCCCTGCTGGGCGGGATTGTAGGTGGTCGCCGTCTCGCCATAGGCGGCGAAGTCGAAGGCCGCGGCGAAATCCTTGAGATTGGTGTTGGACTGCTTGTTGACGTAGCTGTTGGGATCGGCGACGCCGCCTTCGAGGACCTTCCGGATGAGCGCCTTGTCGCCGATCTTGTCGCTGAGGCCGTAGGCCTTCAGCGCGAAGTTCAGCAGCGAGTCGTCGGCCAGGAAGTCGTCGATCGACTTCACGTCCTTGATGTCCTTAAGATAGGTCTCGGTCTGCGCCTTCAGCGTCGGGTTGTCGGGCGATACGCCCGCCTTGACGGCCTCGAGCTGGTAGCGCTGCGCGGTACCCTGCTGGGCGGGATTGTAGACGGTGGCGTCCTCGCCATAGGCGAAGAAGTTGAACACCTTCACGAACTCGGCGTAGCGCTTGTCCGTCAGCTTGTTGGCGAAGCTGCCGTCGTCCTTGATGCCGCCTTCCAGCGCCTTCTTCATGAAGGCCTTGGCGTAGTCCATGTCCTGCAGGCCCATCGCCTTCATGGCGTATTTGAACAGCCGCGTGTTGTTGACGAACTCGTCGACCGATTTCACCTTGGTGATGTTGTCGAGATAGTACTTCGTCTCGCGCGCCACGCCCGGCTGCTTCTCCACCTGCTGGAGCGAGCGGTCGATGTCCTTGGCGATGAGCCGATAGCTCATATAGGTGCTGACCATGCGCGAGCCTCCACGGATTGCGGCAGGCTGCTCATAGGCCGCAACGCTTGCGCGAGGCTGTCGCCGGTCGGAAAACAAGCCTCACACAAGGCACGCGCGCTACTGCGGAAGCCGGATGATTCTGCGACGGGGCCTGCGGTGGGTATTCTGATCGGACTGGTGGTGACGCTGGGCTGCGTGCTCGGCGGCTTCATGGCGATGGGCGGCCATCTGCACGTGCTGATGCAGCCCTGGGAGCTGGTCATCATCGGCGGCGCCGCGCTCGGCACCTTCTTCGTCGCCAACCCGATGTCCACGGTGAAGGATGCCGGCAAGGCGATCGGCGAGGCCTTCACCCAGGCCGTGCCGAAGGAGCAGGACTACCTCGAGGTGCTGGGCGTGCTGCACAGCCTGATGCGCGAGCTGCGCACCAAGCCCCGCAACGAGGTCGAGGCCCATATCGACAATCCCGAGGAATCGTCCATCTTCCAGGCCTACCCGAAGGTGCTGAAGAACCACGACCTGACGAACTTCATCTGCGACTACTGCCGCATCATCATCATCGGCAACGCCCGTCCCTTCGAGATCGAGGCGCTGATGGACGAGGAGATCCACACCATCAAGCACGACAAGCTGAAGTCGTATCACGCGATGGTGGCGGTGGGCGACGGCCTGCCGGCGCTCGGCATCTGCGCGGCCGTGCTCGGCGTCGTCAAGGCGATGGGCGCGCTGGACCAGTCGCCCGAAATCCTCGGTGGCCTGATCGGCGCCGCCCTGGTCGGCACCTTCCTCGGCATCTTCCTGTCCTATGCCGTGGTCGGCCCGATCGCCACCAAGATCAAGATCGTGCGCGAGAAGAAGAGCCGCCTCTACGTCATCGTCAAGCAGACGCTGCTGGCCTACATGAACGGCTCGCTGCCGCAGGTCGCCCTCGAATTCGGTCGCAAGACCATCTCGGCCAAGGACCGGCCGTCGATCGACGCGGTGGAGCAGAGCACGCTCAACCCGGGCGGCGAGAAGAAGGCGGCCTGAGCCGGGCGGGACGACGGAAGCAGCGATGACGAGCGAGGCCTCACCTCAGGAGATGCGCACCCGGATCGTCGAGGGCCTGACCGGCGCGACGGGCGACCCGGCACGCATATCCGACGCCGCCCGCGCCTGCGGCCAGCGCTGCCTCGCCGCCATCGCCCCGCAGATCGCCGAGATGCTGGCGCCGTCGGTCTCGGTCGACTGCGTCTCCGTCGAGCTCGCGCGCTTCGCCTCCGCCCGCCCCTCGGCGTCCTCCTTCTCCGCCATGACCATCGTGGCGGCCGACAATTCGCCCGACGCCCTGCTGATGACCGCCGATGCCGACGCGCTCGCCATCGCGCTCTGCGCCATGTTCGGCGCCGACGAGGAGCTGCCGGTCACGCCGATCACCCGGCCGCTCTCGCCCATCGAGCTCGACATCGCGGCACAGCTCTTCGACATCTTCGCCAATGCCTTCAACGGCTCCGGCGAGCGTTCGATGAACCTGCGCTTTCCCCTCCCCGCCCCGATCACCGGCGAAGAGGTCGACAAGCAGGTCATGCGCGACGGGCCGGCCGCCAGCATCGGCTTCGAGATCGTGCTCGGCGAGAGCCGCGGCCGCGTCTCCGTCACCATGCCGCAGCGGGTGCTGCTCGAGCATCGCGGCGAGGCCCGCGCCGAATCCGGCTCCGGCGCCCAGTGGCGCGAGCGCTTCGGCGAGGAGGTGATGCGCTCGGCCGTCTCGCTGACCGCCACCATCCCGCTGGCGCGGCTGACGCTCGCCGAGATCTCGCATCTCAGGGTCGGCCAGGTGCTGGAGCTGGAGATGCAGGCGCCCACCCAGACCAAGCTGTCGTCGCGCGACCGCACGCTGTTCATGTGCGAATTCGGCAAGCTCGGCGAGAACTACACCGTGCGCGTGGTCGAGCCGTTCGACGCCAAGCGCGAACTCGTAGAGGAACTGCTGACCGCCTGACGGCGGTCGGCGAAGGAGCGATGCAATGAGCGAACCCCAGCCGGCGGCGACCGAGCCGCTCGAGGAAGACCAGCTCAACAAGGCGATCGAAGAGCTTCGCGGCGTGCTGCGGGAAGAGGTCAAGGGCGGCGGCGCCAGCCCCGCGCCGACCGACTTCGGCGGCAATTCGGTCATTCTCGACATCCCCGTCGAGGTGCAGATCGTGCTGGGCAGCGCCGAGATGCCGGTTTCCGGCCTGATGGCGCTTCAGAAAGGCTCGACGGTCGCGCTCGACCGCAGGATCGGCGAGCCGGTCGACCTCGTGGTCAACGGGCGACAGATCGCGCGCGGCGAGATCATCGTGCTGGAGAACGACCCGTCGCGCTTCGGCATCCGCCTGACCGAGATCGCCGCGGCCAAGCCGGGCAAGTAGCGGAGCAGCCGCCGAGATGAGCGGGATCGCCGGATGAACCAGTTCGACAGGCTGACGCGGGCGCAGAAGGCCGCCGCCATCCTCGTGGCGATGGGCAAGCAGTCGGCCGGCCGCCTGCTGAAGTTCTTCAAGCAGGAGGAGCTGAAGGGTCTGGTCGAGGCCGCGCGCACTCTGAAGACGATCCCGCAGAGCGAGCTGGAAAAGATCGTCGGCGAGTTCGAGAGCGAGTTCGCCGAGGGCGTCGGCCTGCTCGATTCCGGCGACGCGATGTCGAACATCCTCAACGAGTCGCTGTCCGAGGACGAGCTGAAGGCGATCATGGACGGCGGCAAGCCCGAGGTCCAGGAAGCCGCGCAGACGCCGATCTGGCCGGACCTCGAGAAGCTCGCGCCGGAACGCCTCGCCGCCCTGCTCGGCAACGAGCACCCGCAGACGATCGCCATGATCCTCGCCAACCTCGCCTCCTCGGCCTCGGCCGGCGTGGTCGTCCACCTGCCCAAGGCCGTGCGCGGCGAGGTCATCAAGCGCATGATCTCGCTCGGCTCGGTGCCCGACAGGGCCCGCTCGATGGTCGAGAACCAGCTCCGCGCCCGCCTCGACGCGGAGGCCAACGTCAAGGACATCTCCGCCGGCCAGGCGCGGGTGGCGAGCATCCTCAACGAGCTCGACAAGGACGACCTCGACGCGGTGATGCTGGACGTCGAGGAAGCCGGCGCGCCCGACATCGAGACGCTCCGCTCCAAGCTGTTCTCCTTCGAGGACGTCATCCTGCTGTCGCAGAAGTCGCGCGTCGCGCTGTTCGATTCGATCCCCGCCGAGCAGGTGACCGCCGCTCTGCGCGGCGCATCGGCCGAGCTGACCGAGGCGATCCTGTCGGCGATCGGCGCGCGCTCGCGCCGCATGATCGAGGCCGAGCTCAAGGACGCCGCGGCCTCGCCGCCGCCGGACGAGATCGCGCGCGCCCGCAAGGCGATCGCCTCGAACGCCATCCGCCTGTCCTCCGAAGGGCTGGTCGAGCTTCCCTCCGTCCAGGCCGCCGCCTGAGCGGGCATGCGGCGGAGCTAGCCCGTGGCGGAGGACAGCGACAAGGACAGCAAAACAGAGGAAGCCTCCGAGAAGAAAATCCGCGACACGATGGACAAGGGCCAGTTGCCCTTCGCCCGCGAAGCGCCGGTCCTCGCCTCCTTCCTCGCCATCCTGGTCTTCCTGATGTTCTTCGCCAAGGACAGCATCGCCCAGATGGCGACCTTCCTGTCGATCTTCATCGAGAAGCCCGAGGACTGGCCGCTGCAGAACGCGCAGGACGTGACGCTGCTGCTGCGCATCGTCGCCATCGAGATGGCCAGGGCCGTCGTCGTGCTGATGGCACTGCTGATCTCGGCGGCGCTCGCTGCCTCGACGCTGCAGAACATCCCGCGTTTCGTGGGCGAGCGCATCCGGCCGCAATTCTCGCGCATCTCGCCGCGCCAGGGCTGGAAGCGCATGTTCGGCGCCAAGGGCCTTGTCGAGTTCGCCAAGCAGCTCGGCAAGCTGCTCTTCGCCGGCATCATCCTCGGCTTCGCCATGCGCGAGGCGCTGTCGAAGCTGCTGGCCGGCATGATCACCCAGCCGATCGCCTTCGGCGGCGTCATCGAGAACATCGCCACCGACATCGTCATGTGGATCGCGCTGGCGATGCTGATGATCACCAGCGCCGACGTGGTGTGGTCGCGCTTCTCCTGGCTGCGCGACCTGCGCATGACGCGCCAGGAGGTCAAGGACGAGATGAAGCAGATGGTCGGCGACCCGCTGGTGCGCATGCGCATCCGCTCGGTGCAGCGCGACCGCGCCCGCCAGCGCATGATGAGCGCCGTGCCGGGCGCCACCCTCGTCATCGCCAATCCGACCCACTACTCGATCGCGCTGCGTTACGTGCGCGACGAGCACGCCGCGCCGATCGTCGTGGCCAAGGGCCAGGACCTGATCGCGCTGAAGATCCGCGAGATCGCCGAGGCCAACGGCATCCCCGTCTTCGAGGACGTCGCGCTCGCCCGCTCCATGTACAAGCAAGTCTCGGTGGATAGCATGATACCGCCGCAGTTCTACCAGGCGGTCGCGGAGCTGGTGCGCGCTGTCTACGCGCGCGCTCCCGCGACGGCCCGAAGCAGGGACAACTGATGAACCGCCAGCCGCATTCCCTTACCCGCGAGATCATCGTCGCCGACGCGATCCGGGACGTCGTCAGCGAGTTGCGGATGGTCGCGCCGACCGACTACGTCGCCTTCATCCACACCGAGCAGTTCGCCAACATCGCCGACATCGTCGACTCCGCCGCCGAGCTGTTCTTCGTGCCGGGCACGCTGCGGCTCGGCCATGGCGGCGAGGTGCATCTCGACTGGAACCGCGCACCCGAGATCGTGCTCGACCTTGAGCTGAAGCCGTCCGGCGCCACCGTCTACTTCAAGCTCAGCATGGCCGACCAGCACGCCGCCGTCGACGTCAACTACGTCGCCTTCGAGAACCCCTCGCAGGACCCGGACGAGAATTCGAGTTTCCTGGAAAGCGCCATCCAGGCCGCGCGCATCCGCAAGTCCGAGCCGGCGCGGCTGACCGGCACCGGCTGAGCCCGCCGGCCGGTCCCGTCAGTCGATCAGGCCGAGCCGGAGCGCCTTGGCGACCGCATGGATGCGGTTGACGGCGTTGAGCTTCTGCGTCGTGTTGGTGAGATACTGGTTGGCCGTGTGGACCGAAAGGCCGAGCCGCGCGGCGATCTCCTCGCTGGTCTGGCCGTTGGCCGTCAGCTTCAGGCATTCCAGCTCGCGCTTCGACATGGCGCGTGCCCCGCGCGCCGGGGGCGGCTGCAGCCGCGCCACCATGGCGAAGATGGCCATGCCGCGCGCCTGCGTGTCGGCGAGCTCGCCCATGCCCATCGTGAGGCCACTGCCGCAGATCACGATCGCGCCCTGGTTGCCGCGCTCGTCGAGCAGCGGCAGCGCCAAAGCCGTGCCGAGCTCTTCCGGCTGCGCGATGCGCTCGGCCCACAGGCAGCGCGACAGGCTGGTCGCGGTGCGGCAGCCCTCCTCGGCCGCCCACCAGCATGGCTGCGTGGTGGTCGTCATGCGCCGCACAAAGCGCTCCGGCAGCGTCGCGACGAGCAGCTTGGTGGTGGGCGATATGCTCGGGTATTCGCTGTCGATGCAGGGCACCAGCCGCCTGGTCTCGGCCATCGGCGAGACCAGCATCAGCGTGAATGCCTCTCCGCCCACCGCCTCGCAGATGCGCCGGAAGCGCCGCGCCATCTCCGGCAGCGTGTCGAACTGGGGAATGTCCTCCGCAGGGGCGGCGACGAAGCGGCCCTCCGGATTCAGCATGATGCGCCCGCTTGGCAGGCCACCTTGCGCATCAGATCAGCCCCGTCCTGATCGCGGTCGCGATCGCCATGGCCCTGTTGCGCGCCGACAGCTTGTGGATCGCATGCGCCACGTAGCTGTTGACCGTGTTGGACGAGACCCCGAGGATCACCGCCACCTCGTCGGTCGTCTTGCCCTCGGAGACCCACAGCAGGCATTCGCGCTCGCGGTCCGAGATTGGGCTTTCGCCGCCGGCCGCCGGCGCGCTCGCCGCGAGCCCCGACAGCGCGTAGGAGAGCGCCATCTGCGCGCCCGGCAGGGCGGCGGCGTCGATGCTGCGCATGAGCTGCGCTGAGAAGATCACGCAGCAGTTCGCTCCGGCCGCCCGGATCCGGGCCGAGGCCATCTCGCGATGCCCGTCCGCCTCAAGCGCGTCGGCTTCCGTCGCGCCGAGGAAGGAGCGGGCCTCGCCCGACGGCGTCCACAGCCGCGGCCGCTCGCCGATGAAGGTCGTGCAGGCTGCACTGGCGATACGCTTGACCGTGTCGATGCCGACCGCCCGCACGGTGTCGTAGGCCCAGTTCGAGGCAAGGATCTGGCTCTCGTCGGCGCCGCTCTCGCGCGTCAGGTCCACCAGCATGTAGTGGTCGGCCCCGACGTCGCGCGCCAGCCGGCTCAGGTAGCGGGCCAGCCCGCCTCGCGTCGCCGGCAGGGCCAGTCCCTCGATCTCCTCGTGCAGGCGGGCAATGCTGTTCATGGCGCCCGACGGAATCCCTCTGCGAGCCGGGGCCCGTGGCCCGGCGAAAAATGCCCAGACGCTGTCAACTGATACACCCGGCGGTACGGGTATCGAACTCGCTCTGCCCTGAAAGGCAGCCCGCCCCCGCGAAACGGCGATGTGATTCGCCATCGCCGAATCAGATTTACAGGGCGGACGACTCCGCGGTCAAGAATCTGCGTGCAGGAAATCGGGAGGGAGAATTCTTGCCTGCGGAAACGTGCTCGTCCCGCCGGCGTAGTCGCGACCTACTGCATCCCGCTGCGGCCCGACAATTCGTCCATGATCGGGCAGTCCGGCCGGTCGTCGCCATGGCAATGGCTGACGAGATGGCTGAGCATCGACCGCAACGCGGCGAGCTCCGCGAGCTTGCGGTCGATCTCGACGAGCTTGGCGGAGGCGATCGCCTTCACGTCCGCGCTTTCGCGGTTCTTGTCGCCGTAGAGCGACAGGAGCTGCCGGCACTCCTCGACGCTGAAGCCCAGCCCGCGGGCGCGCTGCAGGAAGCGCAGCCGGTGCACGTCGTTGGCCGAATAGTCGCGATAGCCGTTGTCGGCCCGCTCGGGGCTGAGCAGCCCGATCTCCTCGTAGTAGCGGATCGTCTTGGCCGGAAGGCCCGTCTTCTCTGATGCCGTGCCGATGTTCATGTCCGGCTTTCCTTCTAGAGTTTGAGCGCCCTGAGCCGCAGCGCATTGCCGATCACGGAGACCGACGACAGGCTCATCGCCGCCGCCGCGATCATCGGCGACAGCAGCGTGCCGAACACCGGATAGAGCACGCCGGCCGCGACCGGCACGCCGACCGCGTTGTAGACGAAGGCGAAGAACAGGTTCTCGCGGATGTTGCGCATCGTCGCCTGCGCCAGCCGGCGCGCCCGCACCACGCCGTTCAGGTCGCCCTTGACGAGCGTGATGCCGGCGCTTTCCACCGCCACGTCCGCCCCGGTGCCCATGGCGACGCCGACGTCGGCCGCGGCCAGCGCCGGCGCGTCGTTGACGCCGTCGCCCGCCATGGCGACCTTCGCGCCGCCGGCCCGCAGCTCCTCGACCAGCTTCTGCTTGTCTTCCGGCAGCACGCCGGCGCGCACCTCGTCGATGCCGAGCTTGGCGGCCACGGCCTTGGCCGTGCGTTCGTTGTCGCCGGTCGCCATGATGATCCGCAGCCCGCTGGCGTGCAGCGCGGCAAGCGCCTCCGCCGCCGTCGCCTTGATCGGGTCGGCGACCGCCACGAGCCCGGCCGCCCGGCCGTCGATCGCCACATACATCGCCGTGCGCCCGTCGCCCCGCAGCGCGTCCGCCTTGCCGGCGAGCGCACCCGCGTCGATCCCGAGGTCGCGCATCAGCGCGTCGTTGCCGAGTGCGACCTTGCGGTCGCCGACATGGCCCGTCACGCCCTTGCCGGTGACCGCCTCGAAGCCGTCCGCCTTGCCAACTCGCGCCCCGCGCGCCTTCGCGCCCTCGACGATCGCCTCGGCGAGCGGGTGCTCGGAGCCCTGCTCCAGGCTCGCCGCGAGGCCGAGAAGCTCGGTCTCCGTGACGCCCTGAGCCGCCACCACGTCCGTCAGCTTCGGCTTGCCTTCCGTCAGCGTGCCGGTCTTGTCGACGATCAGCGTGTCGATCCCCGCGAAGCGCTCGAGCGCCGCCGCGTCGCGGATCAGCACGCCGGCCTGCGCGCCGCGCCCGGTCGCCGTCATGATCGACATCGGCGTGGCGAGCCCGAGCGCGCAGGGGCAGGCGATGATCAGCACCGAGACCGCCGCAACGATCGCATAGACCAGCCGCGGCTCGGGCCCGAACGTCGCCCAGACCGCGAAGGCGAGCACCGCCGAGGCCACCACCGCCGGTACGAAGTAGAACGAAACCCGATCGGCCAGCCCCTGGATCGGCGCGCGCGAACGTTGCGCCTTGGCGACCATCTCGACAATGCGCGACAGCATCGTCTCGGCGCCGACCTTCTCGGCCCGCATGACCAGCGTGCCGTTGCGGTTGAGCGTGCCGCCGGTCAGCGTATCGCCGTCCGCCTTCTCGACCGGCAGCGGCTCGCCGGTGATCATGGATTCGTCCACCGCCGAGCGGCCCTCGACCACCACGCCGTCGACCGGGATGCTGTCGCCCGGCCGCACCCGCAGCCGGTCGCCCGTCTTCACGGCGTCGAGCGGCACGTCGGTCTCCTGCCCGTCCGCGCCGATGCGCCGCGCCGTCTTCGGCGCGAGGTCGAGCAGCGCGCGGATCGCCGAGCCGGTGCGCTCGCGCGCCTTGAGCTCCAGCACCTGGCCGAGGAAGACCAGCGCCACGATCACCGCCGCCGCCTCGAAATAGACCGGCGCGCCGCCGCCATGCCCGCGCAACGTGTGCGGCAGAAGATCGGGGAACAGTGTCGCCACGACGCTGTAGGCATAGGCCGCGCCGACGCCGATCGAGATCAGCGTCCACATGTTGGGGCTGCGATTGACGATCGACTGCCAGCCGCGCTCGAAGAAGGGGATCGCGGCCCACAGCACGACCGGGGTCGCCAGCACGAACTCGATCCACACCGAGGCGCGCTCGCCGATCCAGTCCCTGAACGGCAGGCCGAGCATCGGGCTCATCGCCAGCACGAACACCGGCAGCGCCAGCACCGCGCTCACCCACAGGCGCCGCGTGAAGTCGACCAGCTCGGGGTTCGGCCCTTCCTCGCCGGTCCGCACGCCCATCGGCTCCAGCGCCATGCCGCAGATCGGGCAGGAGCCGGGACCGTCGCGCACGATCTCGGGATGCATCGGGCAGGTGTATTTCGTTCCGGCAGGTGCGGGCTTTTCCGCCGGCCGGTCGCCGAGATACTTCGCCGGCTCCGCCTCGAACTTCCCCTTGCAGCCGGCCGAGCAGAAATAGTGCTTCTCGCCCTCGTGGCGCAGGAAGTGCTTCGCGCTGGCGCGGTCGACCTTCATGCCGCAGACGGGATCCGTCGCCTCCAGATAGCTTTCGGGGTCGGCCACGAACTTCGTCCGGCAGCCGGCGGAGCAGAAGTGGAACAGGCGGCCGCCATGCTCGGCGGTCGGCTTGCCGGCGGCCGGATCGACCGTCATGCCGCACACCGGATCGCGCACGACCGCGCCCTCGCCTGCGGCGTGCGCCGCATGCGCATGCGCGTGCCCTGCATGGTGTCCCGCATGAGCGGCGTGTGGATCGTGAGGCATGGTCCGGCTCCCGGCTGCTGACATAGTGCGCCGGAGATAGGGCTTCCAGTCACTGGAAGGTCAAGGGACCAAATGAAAGGCGCATCCGGCCCGTTTGACAGGTCGCAGCGCGAACGGCATCGTCTGCCCGACCCGTTCACGAGAGGCCCTCATGCACCTGCGCCTGCGCCATCTTCTGCTCCCGGCCCTGCTCCTGTCTGCGGCTTCCGCGCTCGCCGCCGAAGTGGCCGTCGAGGCCGGCGACGGCGCCACCGAGCGGCTGGTCGAGGCCCTCATCATGGCGAAGCCCGGCGACACGATCGCTATCGGCGCCGGCCGCTTCGAGCTGAAGGAGGGGCTGTCGCTGCAGGTCGACGACGTCAGGGTGAAGGGCGCCGGGCCGGACGCGACGGTGCTCTCCTTCGCCGGTCAGACCGGCTCCGGCGAAGGCCTCCTGGTCACGTCGAACCGCGTCGTGCTGGAGGACTTCGCCGTCGAGGACCCCAAGGGCGACGGCATCAAGTCGAAGGGCTCCGACCAGATCACCTTCCGCAATCTGCGCGTGGTGTGGACCGGCGGCCCGAAGGAGAGCAACGGCGCTTACGGCGTCTACCCGGTCTCCTCGCAGCACGTGCTGATCGACGGCGTCACCGTCAGCGGCGCCTCCGACGCCGGCATCTATGTCGGCCAGAGCCAGGACATCGTGGTGAGCAACAGCCGCGCCGAATACAACGTCGCCGGCATCGAGATCGAGAATTCCGCGCGCGCCGACGTCTACCGCAACGTCGCCACCCACAATGCCGGCGGCATCCTCGTCTTCGACCTGCCCAACCTGCCGGTGCAGGGCGGCCACGACATCCGCGTCTTCGACAACGACGTGGTCGACAACGACACCGGCAATTTCGCGCCCAAGGGCAACACCGTCGCCATGGTGCCGAAGGGCATGGGCATCATGGTGATGGCCAACCGCAACGTGCACGTCTTCGGCAACCGCCTGTCGGGCAACGGCACCGCGCACGTCCTGATCGCCGCCTACCCGAACGAATACGAGGACGCCGACTACATGTTCGTGCCGCGCGGCGTCTACGTGCACGACAACGAGTACGGCGCAGGCGGCAACGCGCCCGACGGCGAGGTCGGCAAGATCATCAGCGACATTTCCGGCACGCCCGTGCCCGACATCGTCTGGGACGGCGTGACCCGCATTCCCGAATATTTCTCCTGGGTGCGGCCGGAAAACCGCGTCTACGTCTCCGAGCCCAAGGCGACCTTCATCAACCTGAAGATGATCTCGCAGATGCTGCTGCCCTGGGGCTGGTGGCCCGACCGCGACGCTTCCGGCTACGCCGGCAGCCTGCCCGAGCCGGCGCCGGTCAAGCTGCCGCAGGACAGCGGGGCCTAGCTCGCAAGTGCCGCGCTCGAGGAGGAGATGGCCGGCAGGCCTGAGGCGGGCGATCCAGGTCCTCGCCGCCCTCTTCCTTCTCGCCCCTCTCCCCGCCTACGCCGTCTCCGACGACGTCATCCTCGCCGACACCCCGCCGCGGCAGCTTTCGGCATTCGGCTTCTTCGACGACCTCGCCGCGCAGAAGCCCGCCGAGGGTGTCATTCCCTTCCGCCTCAACACCCCGCTCTTTTCCGACGGCGCGCTGAAGGACCGTTTCGTCTACCTGCCGGCCGGCAAGGCGGCCGCCCACGACGCCACCGAGGCGTTCGACTTTCCGGTCGGCAGCGCGCTGATAAAGACTTTCTCCTTTCCGGCCGACTACCGTGAGCCGGACAAAGACATACGCCGCATCGAGACGCGCGTGCTGCTGCGCCATGCCGACGGCTGGCAGGCCTGGGCCTATCTGTGGAACTCCGAGCAGACCGACGCGGCGCTGAAGATCGCCGGCGCGACGGTCCCCGTCTCCACCGTGACCGCCGGCGGGACCCCGCTCGACTTCGCCTATTCGGTGCCCAACAAGAACCAGTGCAAGGCCTGCCACGCGCTGGACAACGCGATCGTGCCGCTCGGGCCGAAGGCGCGCAACCTCAACGGTCCCTTCCCCTATGCCTCCGGCGAGGAGAACCAGCTCGCGCACTGGGCCGCCGCCGGCATCCTCGCCGGCGCGCCGCCGCCGGCCGAGGCACCCGCGGTCCCCGACTGGCGCGACGAAACCGCCCCGCTCGACGCCCGCGCCCGCGCCTGGCTCGACGTCAACTGCGCCCACTGCCACCGCGCCGAGGGACCGGCCAGCAATTCCGGCCTGTTCCTGACCTTCGGCGAGAAGGACCCGGTGCGATACGGCGTGCGCAAGCGCCCGGTCGCGGCAGGCAAGGGCGCCGGCGCCAACGAGTTCGACATCCTGCCGGGCGAGCCGGACGATTCCATCCTCGTCTACCGCGTCCGCAGCGTCGAGCCCGGCGTGATGATGCCCGAACTCGGCCGCCATCTCGCCGACCCCGACGCGGTGGCGCTGCTGCGCGCCTGGATCGCCGCGATGGACGATTAGCCGCGCTCCCGCGGCGCGGGTGCGGCGGTGCGGCGCTCCAATCCGGCCTGCCTTGTTGCTATCCTGCCCGCGCCTGCGGCACCTCCGCCCGCCTTGGAACGAGGCTTTCCGCTCGCTGTTTGAGAAAACGCAAACCGCCGAAGGGCGAATGCGCGTAGGGAAACGGTCAGCGGCTGCGGCCGCTAGGACTGAAGAAAGGAAAAGACAATGAAAAGGTCGATGGTCATCCTCGCTCTGGGCGCCGCCATCGCTCTGGCAGGCCCGGCCGGAGCTGCCGAGATCGAGGTCAAGATGCTCAACAAGGGCACCGACGGCACCGCCATGGTATTTGAACCGAATTTCGTGCGCGCCGCGCCTGGCGACACGATCACCTTCGTGCCCGTGGACAAGGGGCATGACGTCGAGACGATCAAGGGAATGATCCCGGACGGCGCCGAGCCCTTCAAGGGCAAGGTCAACGAGCAGGTGACCGTCACGCTCGACAAGGAGGGCGTCTACGGAGTCAAGTGCACGCCCCACTACGGAATGGGAATGGTCGCCCTCATCGAGGTCGGCAATCCCGTCAATGCCGAGGCCGCGCAGGCCGTGAAGCAGTCCGGCAAGGCGAAAACCGTCTTTGCCGAGCTTTTCGGCCAATTGGCCGCAGCCAAGTAGCGGCTTCGCTTGCACCCGGCCCGGGTCGGGTGCATTGGCCGGGGAACCCGGGCGGCGGTTCCCCGGCCTTTTTGCTGCCCGTCGCTCCCCCCTTGGAAGGCGCAGCCTCGCAAGCGCTCTATGCCTTGCGGCCGCTCGCCTTCAGCACGCCGGCGGCACCGTCGAGCGCGCCCTCCGCGAGCTCCAGCGCCAGGAAGCGGTGGCGCTCGTAGGGGCCGGGCATGGCGAGCCCTGCGGTCCTGTCGGCCGTGAAACCGAACCGCGCGTAATAGGGCGCGTCGCCGACGAGCAGGATCGCGCCGTGGCCACGCTGCTTCGCTTCCGCGATCGCGTGACGCATCAGCATCGAGCCTATGCCCGCCGACTTGCGCGCGGGATCGACGGCAAGCGGGCCGAGCAAGAGCGCAGCCGGTCCGCCTTCGCCTGCCGTCACATCCCACAGCCGTACGGTCCCCACCATGGACCCTGCGGCATCCCTCGCGACGAAGGCGAGCCCCGCGGACGGGAAGCGTCCGCGGCGCAGCTTGTGCGAGGATTTCTTCCTCCAGCGCGGCCCCATGGCGCGGTCGAGCAGCGCATCGCGCTCCGCGACGTCGGCGGGGGCCTCACCCAGGATGGAAACGGAAAGGGCCACCCCCTCGCCGCGCGAGCCAACCTCTTCCGCATGGGAGAGGCAGGGCGCAGGCGACGCCGCCGAACCCATGTCCGTTGCGGGAGCATGGTGGGGCGCGCCGAGCGAGAGGGTGGCCGGGAAGCCGTCAGATGGGATCGCGAGAGCGTTCATTCAAGTGTCCTTCACGAGCGGAGAGGAATGTCCACAAGCGAACCCGCCGCCGCGACGCGCACGCGCATGTATCCGGGGCCGAAGGCCGAGGTAGGATCATGCGCCACGAAGACTCGCGGCAGCGGGGTGATCCGGCGGGCGAGCCCGTCAGATCACGTAGGATCGGAGAGGCTCGAAGCCGTTGAACGCGACCGAGGCGTAGGTCGTGGTGTACGCGCCCGTCCCCTCGATCAGCACCTCGTCGCCGATGGTCAGCGACAGGGGCAGCGGGTAAGGCGTCTTCTCGTACATCACGTCGGCCGAATCGCAGGTCGGGCCGGCGAGAACGCAAGCGCCGGTCTCGCTGCCGTCATGCGCCGTCACGATCGGGTAGCGGATCGCCTCGTCCATCGTCTCGGCGAGGCCGCCGAACTTGCCGATGTCGAGATAGACCCAGCGGACGTTGTCGTTGTCGGCCTTCTTGGAGATCAGCACGACTTCCGACTTGATCACGCCCGCATTGCCGACCATGCCGCGGCCCGGCTCGATGATGGTCTCGGGGATGCGGTTGCCGAAATGCTTCCTGAGCGCGCCGAAGATCGCCTGGCCGTAGGCCTGCGCGGTCGGCACGTCCTTCAGGTAGCGGGTCGGGAAGCCGCCGCCCATATTGACCATCTTGAGCACGATGCCCTCCTCGGCAAGCGCGGCGAACACGCCCTTGGCGTCCGCCAGCGCCTTGTCCCAGGCGTTGAGGTCCGTCTGCTGCGAGCCGACGTGGAAGGACACGCCGTAGGCGTCGAGCCCCAGCTTCTTCGCGTGACGCAGCACGTCGATCGCCATCGCCGGCACGCAGCCGAACTTGCGCGACAGCGGCCACTCGGCGCCCGCGCCGTCGGTGAGCACGCGGCAGAATACGCGGGCTCCCGGGGCGACGCGCGCCACCTTCTCCACTTCCTCGACGCAGTCGACGGCGAACAGGCGGATGCCGAGCTCGAAGGCGCGCGCGACGTCGCGCTCCTTCTTGATCGTGTTGCCGAAGGAGATGCGCTCAGCCGGCGCGCCGGCATCCATCGCCATCTCGATCTCGGCGACCGAGGCGGTGTCGAAGGACGAGCCGAGCGCGGCGAGCAGGCGCAGGATCTCGGGCGCGGGATTGGCCTTCACCGCGTAGTAGATCCGGCTGTCCGGCAGCGCCTTCTGGAAGGCGTGGAAATTGTCGCGCACGACGTCGAGATCGACCACGAGGCAGGGGCCGTTGGGTCGTCGGGTGGCGAGGAAGTCGAGGATGCGCTGGGTGGCCATCGGGTCTCTCCCATCGCGGCCGCCGGAAACCGGAGTGAGCCGCTTCATCAGGCTGCGGGTCTTCGGCGCACGGCCACGAACCCGCGGTGGACAAAGTGCGTGCGACGAGACGCAGGGACCGGCCTGTGGAGACCCCGGAACCATGCGGACACGTGTCACGCGGCGATGAGCTTCCGCCTCGCGGCGACCGCTCGCTTTGTCTGCCTTGGCTTGGATGGGAGACCCGTCCGCACTGCCGGCAATGAAGGTGTGCCTCTTCAGTAACCCCGGTCTATGGACGACCGGCAGACACCAGAAAGGCCCGCACCGTCGTTGCTTCAAGGCGTCCTCGGGTCGGCGGTTGGCCGCTGATCCGACCGGGCTCGTTACTTCCCGGGTACCGTCCCGATATCCTCGCCATTCCGAGGTCGGGGGACGCCCACAGGCACGTGCGACTTTGGGCAAGCGCGGATATATGGATTCGTCCCCCCGCAATCAACGAAATTTTCGAGGCAGGTTGAAAAATTTCGTGCATTGAACAATCGTCTGGCGGTCGTCCACGCGAGTTGAACGGTGCAGCCCTTCCCCGATCCCCTGAATGCCTTCGTCGCCGGAACGCAAGGCGCTGATATCGAAGAGAAATCCGGACCGCTGGCGGGCCTGTTGCTGGCCGTGAAGGACATCTTCGCCGTCAGGGGCCAGAAGACCGGCGGCGGCAACCCGCAGATGCTCGCCGAAGCGCAGCCGGCCGCGTCCACGGCGCCGGCGATTCGCGCCTTGCTGGATGCGGGCGCGCGATTCGTCGGCCGCACCCAGACCGACGAGCTGACCTTCTCGCTGATGGGCCACAACGCGCACTATCCGCAGCCCGTCAATCCGGTCGCCCCCGGCCGCGTCACCGGCGGCTCCTCGTCGGGTTCGGCGGCGGCCGTGGCCGGCGGCCTTGCCGATATTGCCGCCGGCTCCGACACCGGCGGCTCGATCCGCGCGCCGGCGAGCTTCTGCGGCCTGATCGGACTCAGGACCACCCACGGCGCGATCCCGCTCGACGGCGCCATGCCGCTGGCGCCCAGTCTCGACACCTTCGGCTGGTTCGCGCGGGATGCGGAGATTTATGAGCGGGTAGGAAGCATCTTCTTCGGAGAAGCCGGCGCCGCCCCTCACCCTTACCCTCTCCCCGTGAAGGACGGGGAGAGGGAGTCGCCCACGTTGCGGCCCACCGGCGGCGGAAAGCTGGAGCCGGCGCTCACGCCGGATGAAGGGCAATTCCGCCTCCTCCGCCTCGCCGCGCTCGACGCCCTCCCGCTCGGCGAGGCGGAAGCCGCCGAATACCGGCGCATGCTGCGCAAGGTCGAGGCGGCGTTGGGACCCTCACGCGAAGCGTCTCCGCTCGCCCGCTCCCTCGACGACCTCTACTGGTGCTTCCGCCGGATCCAGGCATTTGAGGCCTGGCAGGTCCACGGCCCGTTCATCTCGGCGAAGGATCGCCGTCTCGGCCCCGGCGTGAGGGAGCGCTTCGAGTTCGGCCGCACCATCGATGCCGCGACCTTCGCCCGCGAGAGCGAGCGCCGCGCCGCCTTTCGCGCCGGACTCGCGGATCTCCTCGGCGAGGACGGCCTGCTGGTGCTGCCGACCGTGCCGGGCGCCGCACCCCTGCGCGATGCCGGCTTCGACGACCAGCAGGCCTATCGCGAGCGCGCGCTCCGGCTCCTGTGCCTCTCCGGCCCGTCTGGCTTTCCGCAGATCACGATCCCGCTCGGCCGCGTCGCCGGCGCCCCCTTCGGCATCTCGCTCCTCGGCCCCGCCGGCAGCGACCTGCAGCTCATCCGCCTTGCGCGGATCATCCTCGACGCCACGGAGAAGGTCTGACATGGACACGCTGACCCGCATGCGCGCCTTCATCGACGTGGTCGAGGCGGAGGGGTTTTCCGCCGCCGCACGCAAGATCGGCCGCTCCAAGGCGCTGCTGTCGAAATATGTGCGCGAGCTGGAGGACGAGCTGGGGGCGCTGCTGCTCAACCGCACGACGCGGCAGTTCTCGCTGACCGAGGCCGGCCACGTCTACTACAAGCGCGCCTCCGAGATCGTGCGCGAGATCGACAGCCTCGCCGACGCGGTGCGCGAGAGCTCGGCCGACGTGCGCGGCCGCATCAAGCTGTCGGCCTCGCGCTCCTTCGCCGACTCGCCCGTCGGCCAGTCGCTGGTCGATTTCGCCGTCGAGCACCCGGAGATCACGCTGGAGATCAATCTCGACGACCGTTTCGTCGACCTGGTGGAAGAAGGCTTCGACCTCGCCATCCGCATCACCCGGCTGGAGGATTCCTCGCTGATCGCCCGCCTGCTGGCGCCGCTCGGCATGGTCGTCTGCGCCTCGCCGGACCTGATCGCGCAGGTCGGCCGGCCCGAGCACCCGCAGGACCTGTCGCGGCTGCCCTGCGTGATCGACACAAACGGCCGCTGGCGGGCGAACTGGCCCTTCGTCAACGAGAAGGGCGAGCCGATGACGGTCCCCGTGCCGAGCCGCATGGAGGTCAACAGCCCACTCACCACCCGCGCGGCGGCCGTCGCCGGGCTGGGCTTCGCAATGCTGCCGGATTTCGTCGCCCGGCCGGAGCTCGAAAGCGGCCGGCTCGTATCGGTCCTCGACCGCTGGACGCAGCATGGCGGCGGCGTCTACGCGGTCTATCCGCATCGCCGCTATTTGCCGGCCAAGATCCGCGTTCTGGTCGACTATCTGGTCCGCTGGTTCAAGGCGCGCGAGGGAACATGAGCGCCAGCATGTCGCCCGAAAGTGGGAACCGGTTTCGGGATGACGACATGCGAAAACCGGGAGCCGAAAGCGCGTCGCCTGATTCCGACAAGATGCGAAGCGCTTTCGGTCGCACTTTTGCCCGCTTCGTCGCGAGCATGGCGTCTTCGCCCGAGGGGATGGTAGCCAATTGATTCGACCGTACGCGATTGCGGCATGCCTTTCGGCCGTGGCGGCCCTGTCGCCCCGCGCCGCGCTCGCCCATCCGCACGTCTTCGCGGAAGCCACGCTGGAGGTCGAGGTCGGGCCGGACCACACCGTCCACTCGCTCGGCCATGTCTGGCGCTTCGACGACCTCTTCTCTGCCACCGTTCTGATGGAATTCGACAAGAACAAGGACCGCAAGCTCGACGACGCCGAGCTCGCCGAGGTCGGCCGCACAGTCCACGATTCGCTCGCCGATTTCGGCTATTTCCAGATGGTGACCGCGAACGGCAAGGACGTCGCCATGAAGGCGCCGGCCGAGCTGATCGCGACCTACGACAAGCAGCAGCTCATCATCATGTTCGAATCCGCGCCCGAGAAGCCGCTGAAGCTCGCCGGCAAGATCGACTTCGGCATCTACGACCCGACCTTCTATACGGCAATCGACTTCACCAGCGACGACATGATGAAGGTCAACGGCATGCCGGCCGACTGCCGCCGCAAGGTGATCCGCCCGGATCCCGACGAGGCGATCGCCCAGAACCAGAAGACGCTGACCGACGCCTTCTTCAACGATCCCACCGGCACCGACTACACCAAGCTTTTCGCGACGCGCCTCGAACTGGATTGCGGGGGCGGGAAATGAGGGTGCGCGAGGCAGCCGCTGCCGTCGCTCTCGCCGCCCTGGCGATGGCGGGGCTGGTCGCGGCCGCCCACGCGCAGAGCTCGCTCGGCATCGGCACCAACGAGGCGACGCTGCCGTCGACCGGCCTGTTCGCGCATGTGCTGAACTGGGTGAATGTAGAGCAGCAGCGCTTCTACCGCGCGCTGGCCGGCGCGCTGAAGTCGATGCGCGACGGCGGCGGCGGGCTGTGGCTGCTCATCGGCCTGTCCTTCGCCTACGGCGTCTTCCATGCCGCCGGCCCCGGTCACGGCAAGGCGGTGATCTCCTCCTACATGATCGCCAACGAGGTGGCGCTGCGGCGCGGCATCGTGCTCTCCTTCGTCTCGGCCCTGCTGCAGGGCGTGTCGGCGATCGTGCTGATGGGCCTCGTCTACGTCGTGCTCGCCGGCACCTCGCTGACCATGACGGACGCCTCGCGCTTCCTCGAGATCGGCAGCTATGCGCTCGTCACCGGCTTCGGCGCGTGGCTGCTGTGGCGCAAGGCCGGGCGTCGGCTGGTCGCGCTGATGCGCCCGGCGCCGATGCTGGCGCCGGCGGGCATGCCGGGCGTCACCGCCGCCCTGTTCGAGGCGCATGGCGGCGACGCGCGGACGGATGCCGGCGACGCCAAAGCTTCCGCCCCCCGCCGCGTGCTCAACGTGCAATGCACGCATCCGGACATCGGCCCCGGCGAAATCTGCGCGGAATGCGGCCATTCCCATGCGCCCGACCCCTCAATGCTCTCGGGCCGCGATTTCGACTGGCGCACGGCCTGGACGGCCATCGTCGCGGTCGGCATCAGGCCCTGCACCGGCGCGCTGATCGTGCTCTCCTTCGCCCTGCTCAACGGGCTGATCTTCGGCGGCGTCGTCTCGGTGCTGGCGATGTCGATCGGCACGGCGATCACCGTCTCGGTCCTCGCCACGCTGGCCGTCACCGCCAAGAACTGGGCGCTCGCCCTGACCGGCAGCGGCAGCGGCGGGGCGCTTCACGCGGCGATCGAGATCGCCGGCGCCGCGCTCGTCTTCCTGCTCGGCGCGCTCATGCTGGCCGCGAGCCTTTCGGCCTGACCAGCAATAGGCCGACGGCCATGCCGGCGAGCGTCGGCGGGCCGTGATCGTCGGCGAGAAGGCACAGCATCGCAGCCTCCGCCAGCATGACCGCGATCGCCGCGGCGACCATCCGCGGACCGACGAGCCCGCGCGCCCGCACCCCGCCGATCGCCAGCGCGAGCCCGATACAGGCGGCCGCCGCGCCCGACGGCCCGAGCAGGGCATATCCCGCCAGCGCCGTCAGCCAGTAGAACGAGAACTCCAGCGGCCAGGCGTCGCGCCGGTCGTGCCGCCAGGCGAAGGCGAGCAGCCCGCCGACGAGGCCGCACACCAGAACCGAGCTGCCGCCGCCCTGCGGCTCCCACCAGTAGCCCGCCCATTCGCCTGCCGCGATCCCGGCTAGCGCAAGGAGGACCCAGGTAAGCCAGCCGCAGCGCCGCTCGACGGCCGCGCCGACGACGGCCAGCCCGGCGAAATTGAACACGAACTGCGCCCAGCCATCCGCCTGCGCGAGGATGGGGCTCGCCAGCCGCCACCATTGCCTCACCGCGAGCGCCGCCGGGTCGCGCCGAAGTGTGGCGAGCACCGCCGGCTCCAGCGTCTGAAGCACCATGAACAGGGAGATCAGGCCGAGAGCCGCGATCGTCAGCGCCGGCAGCCCGCCGGCCCAGTCTTCGGTGAACCGCGCCAGCCGCCCGTCTGTGTCGCGCCGCACGTCCGCCTACCCCGGCGCGCCGCCGAGCTCGTCCTCGATATGGGCGCGGATGATCTCGTCGAAGCTCGTCTCGGCCGCGAAGCCGAGCTCCCGCGCCCGCGTCGCGGCGAAGCGCGTCGGCCAGTTCCGCACGATCGCCCAGATCGTCTCGTCGGGCGCCTCGCGGATCAGCCGCACCGGCGCCTCGCCGGCCACCTGCCGCAGCGCCTCGATCTGCTCGCCGACCGTGACGGCGACGCCGGGCATGGTCAGGTTGCGGCGCGGGCCGACGCGGGCGCCGTCGAGCGCGGCGGCGTGCAGCAGGAAGCCGACCGCCGAGCGCGGGCTGGCATGGGTGTGCACCACGCTGCGTGGCACCGGCAGCAGCGCTTCCCTGCCGGCCAGCGGCTCGCGGATGATGCCGGAGAAGAAACCCGAGGCCGCCTTGTTCGGCTTGCCCGGCCGCACGCAGATCGTCGGCAGCCGGATGCCGATCCCGTCGATGAAGCCGCGCCGCGTGTAGTCGGCCAGCAGAGCCTCGCCGATCAGCTTCTGCGTGCCGTAGGAGGTGAGCGGCGTCGCATGGAACTCGTCCGGGATGACGTCCGGGAACGGCGCGCCGAACACGGCGATCGAGGACGCATAGACGACGCGCGGCGTGCCGTCGGCGAGCCGCAGCGCGTCGAACAGCGCGCGCGTGCCGTCGAGATTGACCCGGTAGCCCAGCTCGAGATCGGCCTCCGCCTCGCCCGACACGACGCCGGCGAGGTGGAACACCACGTCCGGCCCGCGCGCGGCCAGAGCCGCCGCCGCGCCCGGCGCGGCGAGGTCGCCGGTCAGCGCCGTCGCCGCGACGCCGGCGATCTCCGGCGCGGCCGGCGGCACGATGTCGTGGAGGTCGAGCGCGATGACAGCGCGGCCGCCGATGCGCGGCGTTGCCGCCAGCCGCCCGGTCAGCTTGCGGCCGATCATGCCGGCCGCGCCGGTCACCAGCACGCGCATGTCAGCCCCTGTCCTTGTAGCGGCTGCGCACCCAGAACAGCGCGAAGAAGCCGAGCAGGAAGACGATCACGACCACGCCGGCCGCCCATGGCGAGAGATTCCCCGCCGCCAGCATGATGTCGGGCAGGAACCAGGCGAACAGGCCGAAGCCGATGAAGATCAGTCCCGCCGCGATGACGGTGCGCCGCTTTTCGCTCAACTCGCCCTGCTCCGCTTATGGCGGCCTCTTGGATCGCCGTGCGTCCTACCGGACGCACAAAGGACGATCCAGCACTTTGATCGAGCATCGGAATAATCCGAAAACCGGGTTCCACTTTTCGGTCCGATGCTCGGCCGCGTCTCATGCGCCTGCGGCAAGCTCCCGCCGGATGTCGGAAAGCCGCCGCTTCTGTTGCCCGTCCGGGCCGAAATTGGCCGGGTCGAGCCACGCCGCGAGCGCCTTGCCGGTCACCGGCCACTCGCGGTCGATCATCGAATACCACGCCGTGTCGCGGTTTTCGCCCTTGACGATCATGTGCTGCCGGAAAATCCCCTCAAACACGAAGCCGAAGCGCAGCGCAGCCAGCTTGGAAGGGCCGTTGCGGTTGTTGCATTTCCACTCGAAGCGCCGGTAGCCGAGGTCGTCGAAGGCGTGCCGCGCGAACAGGTAGAGCGCCTCGGTCGCGGCCGGCGTGCGGGCGACCGGCGGGTTCCATAATATGTTGCCGATCTCGACCACGCCGTTGGCCGTGTCGATGCGCATGAAGGTCTGCCGCCCGGCGATCCGGCCCGAAGCCTTGTCGATGACGACGAAATAGAGCGGGTCGGCGCTCGCCTCCGCCTTCTCCAGCCAGGCCTGGAAATCGGCACGGCTGCTTGGCCCGCGCTCGCCGAGCCAGAGGAAGCGCGTATCCGCGTCCGGCGTCGACGATGCCGCGTAGAGCCCGTCGCCGTGCCGCGCCGCCTCCAGCGGCTCGAGCCGCACGTAGCGCCCTTCGAGAGGCGCGCGGCGGGGCCGCTCGCGCGGGGTCCAGGCCGAGAGGTCGCTTTGCATGGATTGCTTCCCAGGTTGACTCGACCGCGCAACGCTCACAAGAAATCTTCCCGACAGGAAAGGACCAGACGGAAACCGGGAATGCTCCACACCGTCCCAGCCTTCGACCGCATCGGCGATGAGAACGCCTTCGCCGTGCTGGCGCGCGCCACCGCCCTGGCGCAGGCCGGCAAGGACGTCATCAATCTCGGCATCGGCCAGCCGGACTTCCGCACGCCCGCCCACATCGTCGAGGCGGCGGTCAAGGCGCTGCGCGACGGCCACCACGGCTACACGCCGGCGACCGGCATCTTGCCGCTGCGCGAGGCCGTCGCCCGCCGCACGCTGGCGACCACCGGCGTCGAGGTCTCGCCGGAGAGCGTGATGATCATGCCGGGCGGCAAGCCGACCATGTATGCGGCGATCGTCATGTTCGGCGAGCCGGGCGTCGACATCCTCTATCCGGACCCGGGCTTTCCGATCTACCGCTCGATGATCGAGTTCACCGGCGCGCGGCCGGTGCCGGTGCCGATGCGCGAGGAAAACGGTTTCGCGTTCTCGGCCGGGGAGACGCTGGCGCTGATCACGCCGCGGACGCGGCTGCTGATCCTCAACTCGCCGGCAAACCCCACCGGCGGCGTGACGCCGCGCGCCGAGATCGAGAAGCTGGTCAAGGGGCTGGAAGCCCATCCGCAGGTCGCCATCCTGTCGGACGAGATCTACGACGTCATGACCTATGACGGCGAGACGCACACCTCGCTGCTCGCCTTCCCCGAGATCCGCGAGCGGCTGATCGTGCTCAACGGCTGGTCGAAGACCTGGGCGATGACCGGCTGGCGCATGGGCTGGTCGATCTGGCCGAACTCGGCGGAAAGCGGCCGGCTCCACGACAAGGTGCGCAAGCTGGCGGTGAATTGCTGGTCCTGCGTCAACGCGCCGACCCAATATGCCGGCATCGCCGCGATCGACGGGCCGCAGGACGAGGTGGACAGGATGATGGCGGCCTTCGACCGCCGCAGGAAGGTGGTGGTCGAGGGGCTGAACAGCCTGCCGGGCATCTCCTGCATCACCCCGAAGGGCGCCTTCTATGCCTTCCCGAACGTCGCCGGGACCGGATGGAAGGCCAAGCCGCTCGCCTCCGCGCTGCTGGAGGAGAAGGGCGTGGCCCTGATCGGCGGGCCGGACTTCGGCGTCCATGGTGAGGGCTACCTGCGGCTGTCCTACGCCAATTCGGAGGAGAACATCCTGCGCGCCATCGAGCGCATGGCCGATTTCCTCGCGGGCGGCAGGCCCCACTGACCGACACGGAGCGACCGCATGATCTACGCCATACTCGCCTATCACGAGCCGGCCGCCATCACCGGCCTCACCTCGGAAGAGGACGCCGGTCTCATGGACCGGCTGATGAAGGCGCACGACCGCATCGGCGAAGAGGCCACGATGGGGCCGGCGGCGCGGCTGGATTTCACCGAAGCTGCGGCCACGCTGCGCAAGGGCGTGGTGACCGACGGCCCCTTCGCCGAGACGAAGGAACACCTCCTCGGCTTCTACATGCTGGAATGCGATTCGCTCGACCAGGCGGTGGCCGCCGCGCGCGAGCTTCAGCAGGTCAACACGTCCGCCGTCTACGAAATCCGGCCGGTCAGGCTCTATCTGCCGGGCGAACCCGTCCGCGGCGGCTGAGGCGTGGCTTCAGCCGCGGCCGACGAAGGGCATCTTCGTCGCCATCACCGTCATGAACAGCACGTTGGCGTCGAGCGGCAGGCCCGCCATGTGGACCACCGCGTCGGCGACGTGGCGCACGTCCATCGTCGCCTCCGCCCTCACGGTCCCGTCCGCCTGCGACACGCCCTCGGCCATGCGCGCAGCCATGTCGGTATAGGCGTTGCCGATGTCGATCTGGCCGCAGGCGATGTCGAACGGCCGCCCGTCCAGCGCCAGCGTCTTGGTCAGGCCGGTGATCGCGTGCTTGGTGGTCGTGTAGGGCGCCGAGCCCGGCCGCGGCGCATGCGCCGAGATCGAGCCGTTGTTGATGATGCGGCCGCCCATCGGCCGCTGCCGCCGCATCAGCCCGAACGCGGCCCGCGCGCACAGGAACGAGCCGGTGACGTTGACGTCGACGACCTCGCGCCAGGTCTCGACGGGGATCTCGTCGATCGGCGCCGCCCTGGCGCTCATGCCGGCATTGTTGAACAGGAGATCGAGCCGCCCAAGCTCGCGCTCGATACGGGTGAACACCACCTCGACCTGCTCGGCATTGGTCACGTCGCAGGCGATCGGCATGGCCCGGCCCGGCCCATGCGCCTCGGCCACCGCCTCCTCCAGCTTGTCCATGCGCCGGCCGACGAGGATCGTGTCCCAGCCGTCTGCCACCAGCGCCAGCGCCGCCGCGCGGCCGATCCCGCTGCCGGCTCCGGTCACGAGAGCGATTTTCTGGGCCATCTCCGTTCCTCCGCGAAAGCCGGACTTGATCGCAGATACGGGCCGAGGCGGCAAGTCGGCCGGAAAAAAGGGCGGGTCTTGCGACCCGCCCCACGATCGGAACCGTCTTGGGAGGAGGAAAGTCGGTTCACGACCGGTCAGGATGGGCTCGAATGGTTAACGCGAGGTTACCGCCGGGCCGCAGTCCTTCGGCCGGCGCCTCAGGCCTTCACCTCGGCCACGGTCTGCTCGATGTGCTCGACCAGCGGGCCCGGCAGGCGGAGCCGGTCCGCCAGATCGTCGAGATAGCCGCGCTCGGCCGCCGTGTCCGGCTCGATCGCCAGCCGCGAGGCGGTATAGAGCTCGGCCTTCTGCGCGTCGGACCGCGCCGCCGCGACGAGCGCGTCGACGTCCACCGGCTTCTCCAGCTCGGCAAGCAGGAAGTCCCTGGCCTCGCCGCCATATCCGGCGAGCCGCAGCCGGTCGGAGATGTGGGAGCGCTCGGCATCGTCGACGCGGCCGTCGGCGCGCGCGGCCGCGATCATCGCCCGCACCAGCACCAGCGCGAACTCCGCCTCGCCCTGCGGCGCGAGCTTCGGATCGAAGGGAGTGTCGGTCGGCGCCGGCAGCGCCAGCGGCCCGGCCTGCTCCGGCTGGGCCGCACCCGGCCGCTGGCCGGACTGGTAGTTCTGGTAGGCCTTGTAGGCGAGGCCGGCGATCGCCGCCAGGCCGCCGACCCTCAGCGCCGTGCCGGTGACCGCGCGGCCCGCGCCCGTGCCGAGCAGCACCGCCGCGATCGCGCCGGTGGCGATCGGGTTGTCGCGGGCGAGCTGCACCGCGCCGCCGGCCGGCTGGCGGACCGTCTTTTCGGTGCCCGGCACGTTGGAGCCGAGAAGATCGTCGAGAAGCTGGCGTGCGTCGAACATGGCCGGTCCTCGTTGCGGTGAGCGCCGCCTCGCGGCCGCTCGACGTGAGGTAGGCAGCCGCGGTCCGCTTTTCAAACCTCAGCGGCCGATATGCGGCGCCCCGCCGCGCCTTTCGGCGAGCTCCACCTGCCGGTGCCGCTCCGCATAGCGCGCCCTGTCGGCCTCGCTGCTTCTGTCGTGACAATGGACGCAGGCCACGCCCTCGGCATGCAGCGGCGAGCGGCGGTCCTCCTGCGTCAGCGGCCGCCGGCAGGCGCGGCACAGGCTCGCCTCGCCTTCCGCAAGCCCGTGGACGACGGCGACGCGCTCGTCGAAGACGAAGCATTCGCCCTCCCACAGGCTTTCGCCGGCCGGCACCTCCTCCAGATATTTCAGGATGCCGCCCTTGAGGTGGAACACCTCCTCGACGCCGATGCTGCGCATGTAGGCGGTCGCCTTCTCGCACCGTATGCCGCCGGTGCAGAACATGGCGACCTTCCTGCCGCGCAGATCCTCGGCATGTGCGTCGGCCCAGCCGGGAAACTCGCGAAAACTCGCCGTCTGCGGGTCCGTCGCGCCGCGAAAACTGCCGAGCGCCACCTCGTAGCCGTTGCGCGTGTCGATGACGACGGTGCCGGGGTCGGCGATCAGCGCGTTCCAGTCGCGCGGCGCGATGTGGCGGCCCGCACCCGCCACAGGATCGAGCCCGTCGACGCCCATCGTCACGATCTCGCGCTTCAGCCGCACCTTCATGCGGTGAAACGGCATCTGCGCGGCGTGGCTGAACTTCACGTCCATCCCGCCCAGCCCCGGCAGCGCGCGCAGATGCGCCACCAGCCGGTCGATCGCCGCGCCAAGGCCGGCCACCGTCCCGTTGATGCCTTCCGGCGCAACGAGGATCGTGCCGCGCGTGCCGAGGTCCGCACATAGCGCGCGCAGCGATTCGCGCAGCCGCGCCGGTTCGGCGACGGCCGCGAACCCGTAGAAGGCGGCGACGCGGGACGTCTCTTCCTGTTCGGCCCGAGCGTGCATGGCGTTGCAGATAATTGTTTCGCGGCGATCCCTCAAGCCGCGTTTCATCCCTTGCGGATCAATGGTTTGCGAGGGCGGAACCCGGCCGGTGGAAAGGCGGTTTATCCCCGACGGCCCTGACGACGACCACAATCGGCCATCGTGCAGGAGACGGAAATGTTCACGCAGGAGACGACCGACGCAATCGACCGGGTGGCCCGCGAGTTCGGGCTGGAGGCGGCCGCGCTCGCCGGCATCGCCGAGGTCGAGACGGACGGCCGCGCCTTCGTCGCCGTCGACGGGCGCAACGAGCCGCTGATCCGCTTCGAGGGGCACTATTTCGACCGCCGGCTGTCGCCCGACAAGCGGGCGCGCGCCCGCGCGCTCGGCCTGTCGTCGCCGGCGCCGGGCGTCGTCGCCAACCCGGCCTCGCAGGCCGAGCGCTGGCACCTGCTCGATAGCGCCGCCGGCATCGACGCCGCAGCGGCGTGGGAATCGACCTCCTGGGGCCTCGGCCAGGTGATGGGCGCGCACTGGGCCTGGCCCGGCTACGCAACCGTCGACGCGCTGGTCGCGGAAGCGCGCGAGAGTGCGGCCGGCCAGATCCGCCTGATGGCGCGCTACATCCTCAAGGCCGGCCTCGTGAAGCCGCTGGCGCTGCATGATTGGCCGGCCGTGGCGCGCGGCTACAATGGCCCTGGCTACCGCACCAACCGCTACGACACCCGGCTGGCGCAGGCCTTCGCGCGCCATGCGGCCGGCGGCGCAGCCGCGCCGGCTCCCATCCCGCCGCTGCGCCGCGGCGATCGCGGCGAGGCCGTGCGCGACCTGCAGGCCGCGCTCTCGGGCGCCGGCTATCCGGTCGCCGTCGACGGCGCCTTCGGCCCGCTGATGCAGGACGCGGTCGAGCGCTTCCAGCGCGACGCCGGTCTGTCCGTCGACGGCATCGTCGGCCCGCGCACCCGCGCCGCGCTGCGTCAGGCGCTTTCGCTGACCGGACGCCTTCGCAAATGGTGGCGGCGCCTGATAAGCATGCTGCGCGCGCGGATGTTCGCCGCGGACTGACCGGTGGACATTGTCCGTCCGGTTTTCTAAATCGATTGAAGAATTGGCGGGGACCTGCGCGATGACCACTCCATCCGAACAGATGATCGACCTCCTTGCGGGCCAGCCGGTGGTTCCCGTCCTCCTGGTCCGCCGGCTGGAGGATGCCATTCCGCTCGCCCGTGCGCTGGCGCGCGGCGGCCTGCCGGCGATCGAGGTGACGCTGCGCACGCCGGTGGCGCTCGACGCGATCCGCCTCGTCTCGCAGGAGGTGCCGGAAGCGATCGTCGGCGCCGGCACGATCCTGTCGGCGCGCGACTACGGCCGCGCCGCCGATGCCGGCTCCCGCTTCATCGTCAGCCCCGGCACGACCCCGCAACTGCTCGCCGAGGCGCGCCTCGGCGGCCTGCCCTTCCTGCCCGGCGCGGCGACGCCGAGCGAGATCATGGCCTTGCAGGAGGAGGGCTACACCGCCGCCAAGTTCTTCCCGGCCGAGCAGTCGGGCGGCGCGCCCTACCTCAAGGCGCTCGCATCGCCGCTGGCGCAGATGCGCTTCTGCCCGACCGGCGGCATCACGCCGAAGAATGCGGAAAGTTACCTCTCGCTGCCCAACGTGATCTGCATCGGCGGCTCCTGGGTGGCCCCGGACGCTCTCGTCGGCGACGGCCGCTGGGACGAGATCGAAGCGCTCGCGCGCGAGGCGTCTAAGCTGCGGCGGAAGTAGGCCGGGTGCCGCCCGGAAGGGCGACCGCGCTCAGTTCTGGAAGCGGGCGACGGAGAGGAAGACGACGGCGCGCCCGGTGAAGCGGTTCGGGTCCGGCTGGGCCGAGGCGGTCTGGAAGCCCGCCGTGTAGACGACCTGCGGCGCCGAGCGCACCAAGGCGTGGGCGAAGGACGGGGCCTTGGTGCCGCGCGTGTCGAGCGTCACCGGCTCGTTGGAGAGCGCCCAGCGCGCCACCTGCTGCGGCACCGGGATCGCGATCGAGCGCGGATCCGGCCGCTCGTCGGCCACCGTTGGGCGCGCGCCCTTGTCGGTGGTGCGCGGACCGGCGCTGAGCACGGCCGAGGCGTCCGTTCCCGCTTCGCGGGCGATCATGGCGAGCCGCGGCGACGCGCTCGGGGCGGACGCCAGCCGCGCCAGCTTCTGGTCGATCATTTCCTTGGCCTCGGCGCGGGCGAACGCGGCCTCGGAGCTCTGGGCCTTGCCGAGCGCCGTGTGCGGCTTCGACAGCGCGGCCATGGTCATGTCGGCCTCGACTGCCGGACGGCTGGTCGGCAGCGGGACGTAGGCGGCGAGCGTCGCGGGGGGCGTGGCCTGCACGCCGGCGGCCGCGTTGGCGGTGGCTTCCTGCGCGCCGCGCAGCTCGGCGGTGGTCGGGGCCGGTTCGGCGGAGGCGACCTGCACTGGCGGCTCGGCCGGCAGCGGGGTGGCTGAAGGCGGCGTGTAATCAGGCCGCGGCGTCGGCAGCGGCACTTTCAGCAGCGCGAGCTGCGGATAGGGCGAGGCAGGCGCCTCGACGGTGGCCGGGGCGGCCGCAACGGCCGGCGCGCCGACATCGACGTTCGGACGCGGCGCCACGCCGGGCAGCGGGATCGACTTGGCCGGCAGCGCGGCGAGGATGGCGGCAGGCGAGGCGGGCTGCGTGGCGGCAGCCGCGACGGCGGCCTTGCCGCTCGCGGCGATCGTCGCCGGCGCCCTGGCCGGAGCGGCCGATGCGACCTGCACGTCGGACGAATCCTCGTCCTCGTCGGCGCCGCCGCCGAACAGGTTGGCGAGGAAGCCGCGGCGCGGCTTGTCGTCGGCGGACGCGCTGGCGAGCTGGATCTCGGCGCCACCGCTGCGGCGCGACTTGTAGGAAGCCATCGCCTGGGCATAGCCGGCGAGCGGCTTGCCGTCTGAGGGCACGTAGACCGACTTGCCGTCGGGGAACATCGCCATCATCTCTCCGCGGCTCATGCGCGGCCAGTAGCGGGCGCTGCCGACGTCGAGATGCACGAAGGGCGAGCCCGAGGTCGGATAGTAGCCGACGCCGCCATACTGGAAGCGCATCGCGGTCTGGCGCAGCTTGGAGAGCTTCACGTCCGGGATGTAGAAGTCGATCGCCTTGCCGAGCATGTGCTGGCTCTTCTCGGCGACGCCGGAGCTGCGGCTGCGCAGCATGGCGTTGGTGCCCGGCGAACGGTAGCCGCAAATGATGTGGATATAGTCCCTGGAACCGGACGCCTGGTACACCTCCCACAGGAGGTCGACCACCCGCGGGTCCATCTTGGTGGACTCGTTCTTGCGCCAGTCGCGCAGGAAATGGTTGATCTGGGCCAGGCCCGACGGGATGAACTTGCCGTCGCGCTTGAAGGTGATCTCGGCGCGCTCGCGGGTGTGGATGAAGTAGAGCTTCAGCGTCCGCGTCTCGGCATGCGCCGCGCCGGCGGACGCCAGCATCATCAGGCAAAGCGACAGGAGGAGAGCCTTGACGCCCCTCCTTCCACCGGGCGCAAAGTCCCGTCCGCCCCTCTCGATACGCGTGCTCTTGGTCAAAACCCTGCCAGCCGGCTCTGCGTTGTCCCCGAACGACATCCGGATCGTTCGACTGGTCCGAATATCGACACTAATGGTTAATCGCCGCTTATTGAAGGGCGAATGCGGTCACACAGTGGCGATATGATGGCCAAATTGCCAGATCGGCAACATGGTAAATCAATCTTTTATCGCGAATATGGCAAACGCGGCACGCATCCCGCTCAGGAGGCGAGCCGTTCGGTGCGGTCGTCGCCGGGGTCGATCCCCAGCTCCTTGAGCTTGCGGTAGAGCGTCGAGCGGCCGATGCCGAGCCGCCGCGCCACCTCGCTCATGCGCCCGTCATAATGCTCGATCGCCAGCCGGATCATGTCGGTCTCGACGTCGGCGAGGCTGCGCATGTCGCCGCGCTCGTCGATCGCCCGCACGCTGCCGAAGCCGGTCTCGGCCGGGGCGGCTGGCGCCCCCGTCGGCACAGGCACCGGGGCCGGCGCCGCAGGCTCGGAACCGCCGAGGTCGATGCCGCCCACCTGCGCACGAATCTGTGGAAAATCGCCCGGCGTCAGCAGCTCGCCCTCGCACAGCACGACGGCGCGGAAGATCGCGTTCTCGAGCTGGCGGATGTTGCCCGGCCAGTCATAGGCCTCCAGCATGGTCAGCGCGGCCGCCGAGATGCCCTTGACGCGGCCGCCCGTCTCCGACTTGCCGAGCCGCGCGACGAAATGCTGCACCAGCAGCGGGATGTCCTCGCGCCGCTCGCGCAGCGGCGGGATATGGATCGGGAAGACGTTGAGCCGGTAGTAGAGGTCCTCGCGGAAAAGCCCGTCCTTGACCCGCTGGATGAGGTCGCGGTTGGTCGCAGAGATCAGCCGGATGTCGACCTTGACCGTCGAGCGGCCGCCGACCGGGTCGACCTCGCCCTCCTGCACCGCCCGCAGCAGCTTGACCTGCACGTCGAGCGGCAGGTCGCCGATCTCGTCGAGGAACAGCGTGCCGCCATGCGCCTCGACGAACTTGCCGGCGTGCTTCTCGGTGGCGCCGGTGAAGGCGCCCTTCTCGTGGCCGAACAGGATGCTCTCGACCAGGTTGTCGGGGATGGCGCCGCAATTGACGGTGACGAAGGGTCGCCCGCGCCGATCGCCCGAGCCCTGGATGGCACGCGCCACCATCTCCTTGCCGACGCCCGATTCGCCCTCGAGCAGGATCGGGATGGCCGATGAGGCAGCCTTGCGGCCGAGCCGCAGCACGCGCTCCATCGCCGGGCTCGCCGCGATCAGGTCGCGGAAGCTGAAGGCGCCGCTTCCGGCGCGCACCGGCTTGCGCGTCGTCGCGCCCAGCGCCTCGACCCTCAGCGCGTTCGCCACGGCGCCCTGCAGCTTGTCGGGCGACACCGGCTTGACGACGAAGTCGAAGGCGCCGCGGCGCATCGCCGACACCACGGTGTCGATGCCGCCCTGCGCCGTCTGCACGATCACCGGCACCGAGATGCCGCGCGCGTGCATCGCCTCCAGCGCCCCGAGCCCGCCCATGCCCGGCATCATCAGGTCCAGCACCACCGCCGCCACGTCGCCGCCGCGCGGGCCTTCGAGCGCGGCGAGCGCCGCCTCGCCGCTGTCGGCGGCGATCGTCTCGTGGCCCGCCTTGGCGAGTGCCGCGTCCAGCAGCCGCCGCTGCACCGGGTCGTCGTCGACAATCAGGATGGCGGCCATGGCTCCGTCGCGGCAGGAATTGTTGACAGATGGTCTGGTTCAGATTGGCACAATTCTCTAGATGAGCATGAAGCGATCCGGTGAACATTTCTTTAGCGGCGGCACCGGGACAGGCGAGGCGAGGTGATTCATGGCCAGCAGCAAGGGCAAACGCGCGGCAACGGCGCAGCGGGTGAAGGAAGAGACGGCCGGCCTCGGCGCCCTGCCCGAATGGAACCTCGCCGATCTCTATGCCGGGATGGACGCGCCGGAATTGCAGCGCGACGTCAAGCGCGCGGCCGACGAATCGATCGCCTTCGAGAAGGCCTGGAAGTGCAAGCTCGCCGACGAGGCGGCCAGGGGCGCCGCCGGCCGGCTGGGCGAGGCGCTGCGCGTCTACGAGCAGATCGACGAGCTGATCGGCCGCATCATGTCCTATGCCGGCCTCGTCTATGCCGGCGACACGTCGGACCCCAAGCGCGCCAAGCTCTACGGCGACCTGCAGGAGAAGATGACCGACGCCAGCGCGCACCTGCTGTTCTTCGCGCTGGAGCTGAATCACGTCGACGACGCCGTGCTCGAGGCGGCGATGAAGGCCGACCCTGTGCTCGGCCACTACCGGCCGTGGGTCGAGGACCTGAGGCTCGACAAGCCCTACCAGCTCGAGGACCGCATCGAGCAGCTCTTCCACGAGAAGTCGGTCACCGGCCGCGGCGCCTGGAACCGGCTTTTCGACGAGACGATGACGGCGCTGCGCTTCGAGGTCGACGGCGAGAAGCTGGCGCTGGAGCCGACGCTCAACCTGTTGCAGAGCGCCGACGGCGAGCTGCGCCGCAAGGC
This sequence comes from Hyphomicrobiales bacterium, assembly GCA_017305835.1. GTDB lineage: Bacteria > Pseudomonadota > Alphaproteobacteria > Rhizobiales > Rhizobiaceae > RCIO01. The sequence goes on along the minus strand of JAFKJY010000041.1, from coordinate 143,480 downwards.
GGCGGGCGCGCTCGCTGCTGTCTTCCGCGACAATCTGCGGCTGTTCACGCTGATCACCAACACGCTCGCCAAGGACAAGGAGATCTCCGACCGCTGGCGCGGCTTCAAGGACATCGCCGATTCACGCCATCTGGCCAACCGCGTCGAGCCGGAGGTGGTCGACGCGCTGGCGGCGGCCGTGCGTGACGCCTATCCGCGCCTGTCGCACCGCTACTACGCGATGAAGGCGAAATGGCTCGGCATGGACCAGATGAACCACTGGGATCGCAACGCGCCGCTGCCCGAGACGCCGCAGGCCGTCATCGGCTGGGAGGACGCCAAGAACACGGTCCTGTCGGCCTACCAGGCCTTCGCGCCCGAGATGGCCGAGATCGCGCTGCGCTTCTTCGACGGCCGCTGGATCGACGCGCCGGTGCGGCCGGGCAAGTCGCCGGGCGCCTTCGCCCACCCGACCGTGCCGTCCGCCCACCCCTACGTGCTGCTCAACTATCTCGGCAAGCCGCGCGACGTGATGACGCTCGCCCACGAGCTCGGCCACGGCGTGCACCAGGTTCTGGCCGGCGCCCAGGGGCCGCTGATGTCGTCGACGCCGCTGACGCTGGCCGAGACGGCCTCCGTGTTCGGCGAGATGCTGACCTTCCGCACGCTGCTCGACCGCACGCGCGACAGGCGCGAGCGCAAGGCCATGCTCGCCCAGAAGGTCGAGGACATGATCAACACGGTCGTGCGGCAGATCGCCTTCTACCAGTTCGAGCGCCGCGTCCACGGCGAGCGCCGCAACGGCGAGCTGACCTCCGACCAGCTCGGCCGTTTCTGGCTGGAGGTGCAGGCCGAGAGCCTCGGCCCGGCGATCGCGCTGCGCGAGGGCTACGAGACCTTCTGGGCCTACATCCCGCACTTCATCCATTCGCCCTTCTACGTCTATGCCTACGCGTTCGGCGACTGCCTGGTGAACTCGCTGTTCGCAGTCTACCAGAACGCCGAGAAGGGTTTTCAGGAGAAGTATTTCGACATGCTGCGGGCCGGCGGCACCAAGCATCACAAGGAGCTGCTCGCCCCGTTCGGCCTCGACGCCAGCCAGCCGGACTTCTGGCAGAAGGGCCTGTCGGTCATCGAGGGCCTGATCGACGAACTCGAAGCGCTCGACCGCGAGGCGTGAGCGGGCCGGCTCCCCGCGCCGCGCGCGGAGAGCCGGAAGGCCGCTACTTCTGGTTCAGGTCGTCGATCCACAGAGCGATCGGCTCGGTGATCCTGAGCGCCCAGTTCTGGCCGTTGAGGCCGCCCATGTTGAGGGCGAGCACGGTGTAGGAATCGTCGCTCGCGTCGTGCATGTAGATCGGTGCGCCGGTCGACATGTAGTCGGCATCGCACTGGTGCAGGAAGTCGAGGTCGGAGATGTTGGCCTTCTGCACCTTGCACTTGGAATCGAACTGCCGCCACGGCTCGCGGCCGTCGCCATAGCCGGTCAGCACCGCGTCGAACGTGTCGAGATCGTCGAACGAGTTGTAGCCGAGCCAGCCGATGTTGTCGCCCACCGGCTCCTTGAAGACGATGACCGCCACGTCGTAGGGCCAGATCGAATCGTAGGATCCGTCATAGTCGTTGATGTAGTCCTCGAGGACGTACATCTCGTCCCACTCGGCCTCGCCGAACGGCACGACGTCGTTGCCGTTGAGCGCCGGCCAGAAGCGTGAGGCCTCCAGCCAGCCGCCGTCGATGTCGTGGTCGTAGACGCACTGGGCGGCGGTGATGGCGATGCGCGGGCCGATCAGCGCGGCCGTGCAGTTGTAGACGAGCTGCGGGTCCGTGTTGGTCGACTGCAGGAAGCCGACGGCGATGTTCGGATACTGCGTCGTGTCCTGCACGTGCGAGCGGCCGTCGCGGCCGATCACGTCGCGCGACTGCTCGGCCTTCTTCTCGCCCTGGATCGCCTGGATCACGCGCTGGCTCGGCTCGATCTTGCGCTCCGCGCCGTCGCGCGAGCGGCCGATCATGCGGTAGCTCGGCGCCGCCGAGGCGCCGGGCAGGGCGCGGCTCGATTCGCTCGACCGCTGCAGCGTGCTCGTCCGCGTCGCCTTCTGCGGCATCGCGGTATCCCCGAGGGACCGCGACACCTCCGGCTTGTCGACCTTCTTGCCGGCCGAGAAGTCCTGCGCCGTCGCCGGCGCCGTCAAAGCGAGCGGCGCAAGCACCAGCGCCCACGCCAGACCGCCCAATTTTCTGCTCATGTGAATTCTCCCCAAGCACCACGATCGGTGCAGCCCACATGCGAATGGTGTCGATTTTTGGGTGTTTGACAACTGGGTATCGAAGGCCTGCCCCCGGGGAACGGCCGGCGCGGCGCCGGCCCGGCGGGCGCGATGCCCCTTCCTTCCTGCGCCTCCATGTGGTTTGAACCTTCCCTGCAACCTTCCGTCGCGAACAAAAGGAGACAGCCCGGAATGGCGAACAAGACATGGCCCGTCTACGGCGAAATCACCGGGCCGATCGTGATGATCGGCTTCGGCTCGATCGGCCGCGGCACGCTGCCGCTGATCGAGCGTCATTTCGGCTTCGACAGGTCGCGCATGGTCGTCATCGATCCCAGTGATGAGAACAAGCGCCTGCTCGACGAACGCGGCATCGCCTACATCCAGGAGGCGGTGACGAGGAAGAACTACAGGAAGCTGCTCAAGCCGCTGCTGACCAAGGGCGGCGGCCAGGCCTTCTGCGTGAACCTGTCGGTCGACACCGGCTCGGTCGACCTGATGCGCCTCTGCCGCGAGCTCGGCGCGCTCTACGTCGACACCGTGATCGAGCCCTGGCTCGGCTTCTATTTCGACGACGACGTCGACAATGCGGAGCGCACCAACTACGCGCTGCGCGAGACGCTGCTGGCCGAGAAGCGCGCGAACCCCGGCGGCACCACCGCCGTCTCCACCTGCGGCGCCAATCCCGGCATGGTCTCTTGGCTGGTCAAGAAGGCGCTGATCAACCTCGCCGGCGACCTCGGGCTCGACGTCGAGGAGCCCGCGCAGCACGATCGCGCCGGCTGGGCCAGGCTGATGAAGAAGGCCGGCGTCAAGGGCATCCACATCGCCGAGCGCGACACCCAGCGCACCAAGAACCCCAAGCCGCTCGACACGTTCTGGAACACATGGTCCGTCGAGGGCTTCATCTCGGAAGGGCTGCAGCCGGCCGAGCTCGGCTGGGGCACGCACGAGAAGTGGATGCCGAAGAACGCCCGCAGGCACCGCAAGGGCTGCAAGGCCGGGATCTTCCTCGAGCAGCCGGGCGCCAACACCCGCGTCAGGAGCTGGTGCCCGACGCCGGGTGCCCAGTACGGCTTCCTCGTCACCCACAACGAGGCGATCTCCATCGCCGACTTCTTCACCGTGCGCGACCGCGCCGGCAAGGTCACCTACCGGCCGACCTGCAACTACGCCTATCACCCCTGCAACGACGCTGTGCTGTCGTTGCACGAGATGTTCGGCGCCGCCGGCAGGGCGCAGCCGGTGCGGCACGTGCTCGACGAGAACGAGCTGGTCGACGGCGTCGACGAGCTCGGCGTGCTGCTCTACGGCCACAAGAAGAACGCCTACTGGTACGGCTCGCAGCTCTCGCTGGCGCGGGCCCGCGAGCTCGCGCCCTACCAGAACGCCACCGGCCTGCAGGTCACCTCGGCCGTGCTCGCCGGCATGGTCTGGGCGCTGGAGAACCCGGCCGCCGGCATCGTCGAGGCCGACGAGATGGACTACCGGCGCTGCCTCGATGTGCAGTCGCCCTATCTCGGCCCGGTCAAGGGCTACTACACCGACTGGACGCCGCTGAAGGGCCGCCCCGGCCTGTTCGCCGAGGACATCGACGCATCAGACCCGTGGCAATTCCGGAACATTCTCGTAAGATAGGACGGAGCCCGGATGCGGGAACCGCGCGGCGGTCGAAGGGCGAGGACGAGGAGAGGATGAACACCATGTCGACTGCGGGCAGGATTGCCTCGACTGCGGGGATCGTCGCACTGGCGGCGCTCGCCGGCTGCACCACGGGCCCCGGTCCCGGCCCCCGCCCGGTGGCCGTCGCGCCGCAGGGCGTCGAGGGCGCCTGGATCGACCAGCAGGGCACCGGGGTGACCAACTTCACCGGTGGCCGCTTCGAGACCTACGCCACAGACACCGGCCAGAAGCTGTCCGAAGGCACCTACACGATGCGCGACCCCACCGTCGCGCAGATCAGCGGCTTCTCGCTGATCCAGCAGAAGCCGGTCGCCTTCAACTGCGCGGTCGCCACGCCCGTCCAGCTCAACTGCACCAGCTCGACCGGCCAGCAGTTCGTGCTGACGCGCCGTACCGGCGTGTCCTGACGCCGCTCCCGCGTTCCGCGCCTCCTCCGGCGTGCCCGTGCCTTGCGCACGGGCACGGACGGCTGCGATAAGGAGGCAAAAGAGGCGGGGGAGGAACGATGGCGTCGCATTTCGACGAGTTGGAGACACGTGCGCCGCAGGCGCGCGAGCGCGACCTGTTCGCGCGGCTGCCGGACTTCCTGCGCAGGGCCTCCGCCGCCGCGCCGGGGCTCGGCCGATGGCTGGCCGGCCACGACCTGTCGAAGGTGACGAGCCGCGCCGCGCTGGCTGCGCTTCCCGTGCTGCGCAAGGCCGAGCTGATGGAGATGCAGCGGGCCGAACCGCCCTTCGGCGGCTTCGCCGATCCCGCGCATGTCAGGGGCGGCCGCGTCTTCATGTCGCCCGGCCCGATATGGGAGCCGCAGGGCCTCGGCGTCGACCCGTGGCAGGCGGCCCGCGCCTTCTTCGCGGCGGGCGTCAGGCCCGGCGATCTCGTCCACAACGCCTTCGCCTACCACATGACGCCCGGCGGCTTCATCCTGGACGACGGCGCCCGCGCGCTGGGCTGCACCGTGTTCGCCGCCGGCACGGGCAACACCGAGATGCAGGTGGAGGCGGCAGCGACCTTGCGCCCCACGGCCTATTCCGGCACGCCTGACTTCCTGAAGGTGATGCTCGACAAGGCCGGGGAGATGGGGCGAGACCTCTCCTCAATCCGCCGCGGACTGGTTTCGGCGGGCGCGCTCTATCCGTCGCTGCGTGCCGAATATGCCGCGCGCGGCGTCGCCGTCATGCAGTGCTACGCCACCGCCGAGTTCGGCGTCATCGCCTACGAGACCGCTTCGGCGGCGGGCGAGCCCAATCCCGGCATGGTCGTGAACGAGCATGTGATCCTCGAGATCGTCCGGCCCGGCACCGGCGATCCGGTCGCCGACGGCGAGGTGGGCGAGGTCGTCGTCACCTCCTTCAATCCCGCCTATCCGATGGTGCGGCTGGGCACCGGCGACCTGTCGGCCGTTCTGCCCGGCGCCTCGCCCTGCGGCCGCACGAACATGCGCATCCGCGGCTGGCTCGGCCGCGCCGACCAGCGCACCAAGGTCAAGGGCATGTTCGTCGACCCGAAGCAGGTCGCCGAGGTCGTCCGCCGCGACCCGGCGATCGGCCGCGCCCGCCTCGTCGTGACGCGGGAGGGCGAGCGCGACGCCATGACCCTGCATGTCGAGCCGGCCGACGGCGCAGCCCTCGACGCGCGCGGCATCGAAGCCGTATTGCGCGAGGTCACCAAGCTCGGCGGCGCGGTCAAGCTGGTGCCCGCGGGATCGCTGCCCAACGATGGCAAGGTGATCGCCGACGAGCGCGACTATTCGGGCTGAGCCGGGCCGGAGGAATCTTCTTGCAAGGCCGCGCGGTCCGGTGTGAACATGCCGGCAAACCGGCCGAGAAAAAACTTTCAAACTTGCCGGTTATTGGCCTCCAGCGAGTTCAACGGGAGATCGAAGCATGAAAAGGACTTTTCTGGTCGCGGCGCTGTCGGCATCGGCGCTGGCGATGTCGGCTCAGGCATCCTTTGCCGACTATGAACTGAACATCCTGCACTTCAACGACTGGCACAGCCGGATCGAATCCAACAACGCCTTCGAATCGACCTGCTCGGCCAAGGAGGAGGGCGAGGGCAAATGCATCGGCGGCGCGGCCCGCCTGATCACGGCCATCGCGCAGGAGCGCAAGAAGCTGGAGGGCCAGAACGTCCTCCTGCTCAACGCCGGCGACAATTTCCAGGGTTCGCTGTTCTACACGACCTACAAGGGCAAGGCCGAGGGCGAGTTCCTCAACCAGATGAAGCCGGACGCCATGACGCTCGGCAACCACGAGTTCGACGACAGCGAGGACGCGCTCGTCCCCTTCCTCAAGATGGTGACATTCCCCGTCGTCAGCGCCAACGTCACCCCGAACGCCCAGTCCAAGGTCGGCGATCTGGTGAAGCCTTACGTCGTGCTCGAGGTCGGCGGCCAGAAGATCGGCATCGTCGGCGCAGTGACGACCGACACGCCCGAGATCTCCTCGCCCGGCCCGAACATCAAGATCGAGGACGACGTCGCCAAGATCACCGAGGCGGTGAAGGCGCTGCAGGGCCAGGGCATCAACAAGATCATCGCGCTGACCCATGTCGGCTACCCGCGCGACAAGGAAGCGATCGCCAGGATCCCGGGTGTGGACGTCGTTGTAGGCGGCCACTCGCACTCGCTGCTGTCGAACACCGACGCGAAGGCCGAGGGCCCTTATCCGACGATGATCGACAACCCCGAGGGCTACAAGGTCCCGGTCACCCAGGCGGCCTCCTATTCCAAGTATCTCGGCGAGTTCAAGGTCGTGTTCGACGACAACGGCGTCGTCAAGTCGGCCGCCGGCGACCCGATCTACCTCGACAAGTCGATCGAGCCCGACGCCGCCGTTCTGGCCCGCGTCAAGGAGATGGCCGGCCCGATCGAGGACCTGAAGGCGCAGGAGGTCTCCGAGACGACCGCCGCCGTCGACGGCAGCCGCGAGACCTGCCGCGCCCGAGAATGCTCGATGGGCGACCTCGTCACCGACGCCATGCTCGAGCGCACCAAGGACCAGGGCGTGACGATGGCCATCACCAATGGCGGCGGCCTGCGCGCCTCGATCGACCAGGGCGTCGTCACCATGGGCGAGGTGCTGGCGGTGCTGCCGTTCCAGAACACGCTGGCCACCTTCCAGCTCTCCGGCAAGGACATCGTCGCCTCGCTCGAGGGCGGCGTGGCCCAGATCGAGGAAGGCGCCGGCCGCTTCCCGCAGGTCGCGGGCATGCGCTACTCCTTCGACAAGTCGGTGAAGCCCGGCGAGGGCCGCATCCAGTCGGTCGAGGTCAAGGACGGCGACGGCTGGGCGGCGATCGACGAGAACAAGGTCTATCTCGTCGCCACCAACAACTTCATGCGCAACGGCGGCGACGGCTACAAGCTGTTCTCGACCAACGGCCAGAACGCCTATGACTACGGTCCGCAGCTCGACCAGGTCGTGGCCGAATATCTCAAGGCCCACCGTCCCTACACGCCCAAGACCGACGGGCGCATAACCGAGATAGCCGCTGCCGCCCCGGCCGAGGCTGCCAAGCCGGCCGAGGAAGCCAAGCCCGCCGAGACGGCCAAGCCTGCGGAGGCTGCGAAGCCCGCCGAGGAGGCGAAGCCGGCCGAAGCCGCGCAGACGCCCGACCTGCCCAAGGGCGCGACCGACATCGCGGCGAACCCGCCGACGGTCGCGGCCGAGGCGAAGCCGGCCGAAGAGGCAAAGCCCGCCGAGGCCGCCAAGCCTGCCGAGGCTGCCAAGCCGGCGGAGGAGGCGAAGCCGGCGGAAGCCGCCAAGCCGGCCGAACAGGCTGCGGCCGGGGAGAAGACCTACACCGTGGCTGCCGGCGACAATCTGTGGACGATCGCCAAGGCGCAGCTCGGCGATCCCACCAAGTGGACGGCGATCGCCGAGGCGAACGGCCTCAAGAAGCCCTACCGGCTGCATGTCGGCCAGGTGCTCAAGCTGCCCTGATCGCGCCGTCGCGCCTGCCTTCCAGGATGCCCGCCCGGCCCCGCCGGGCGGGCATCCGCCTTTTCCGGTATGCCGCGATGCGGCCGGCTGCGGCCATTGTGTCACTTGCATTGAGGCTGCGCGTCGCTACGTTCCGCCCGCAGCAAGGGAGCCCGGCATGGATGTGAAGAATACCGATCGTACGGGGACCGAACGGCGCGATCCTGCCCCTGTCCGGACCGCGGCGCCGTCGGCCGCGGCCAGGCCCGCCGCGCAGGGCGGCAAGATCGGCGTCCTGCTCCTCAACCTCGGCACGCCGGATGGCACCGACTATCGCTCGATGCGCCGCTACCTGGCCGAGTTCCTGTCGGACCGCCGCGTCATCGAGACCAGCCGCGCGATCTGGTATCCGGTCCTGTACGGCATCATCCTGACGACCCGCCCCGGCCGCTCCGGCGCCAACTACGCGCGCATCTGGAACCGCGAGAAGGACGAATCGCCGCTGCGCACGATTTCCCGCGGCCAGGCAGAGCGCCTTGCCGACACGTTCCGCGGCGACGACCGCATCGTCGTCGACTGGGCCATGCGCTACGGCACGCCGGACGTCGAGAGCGTGCTGGCCCGCCTGACCGCGCAGGGTTGCGAGCGCATCCTCGCCTTCCCGCTCTATCCGCAATATGCGGCCTCGACCACGGCCACCGCCAACGACCAGCTCTACAAGGCGCTAATGAAGCTGCGCCACATGCCGACCGTGCGCTCGGTGCCGCCCTACTACGAGGATCCCGTCTACATCGACGCGCTGGCGCGCTCGATCGAGCGCCATCTCGCCACCCTGCCCTTCGAACCGGAGGTGGTCGTGGCCTCCTATCACGGCCTGCCGAAGAGCTATTGCGAGAAGGGCGACCCCTACGACCGCCACTGCCTGGAGACGACGCGGCTGCTGCGCGAGCGCCTCGGCTGGTCCGAAAGCCGGCTCATCACCACCTTCCAGTCGCGCTTCGGCCGCGAGGAATGGCTGCAGCCCTATACCGACGAGACGGTCGGAAAGCTCGCCCATGACGGCGTCAGGTCGATCGCCGTCGTCAATCCCGGCTTCTCGGCCGACTGCCTCGAGACGCTGGACGAGATCGGCCGCGAGGTGCGCGACGAGTTCCTGCACGCCGGCGGCGCGAACTTTTCCCACATCCCCTGCCTGAACGACAGCGACGAGGGCATGGCAGTCATCGAGGCGGTCGTGCGCCGCGAGCTCGGCGGCTGGATCTGAAGAGTCGCGGAACGCAAGGGCCGCCCGCGCGTTACCGGAGCCTCGCCGAAACCGCCCATGCCCCGAAAGCTCGATCTCAGGACAGGAAAGCCTGTCTGGTTTGCCTACCGCGCGCCGCGGGTGCCGGCCGCGCGGTTGGCGCGCGACGCGCGCTGCGACGTGCTCGTCGTCGGCATGGGCATCAGCGGCGCGCTGATCGCCGACGCGCTCGCCGAGGCCGGCCTGTCGGTGATCGCCATCGACCGGCGCGGCCCGCTGAAGGGCTCCACCTCGGCCACCACCGCGCTCGTCCAGTACGAGCTCGACCAGCCGCTTTCGCGCCTCATCAGGCAGGTTGGCAAGGACCGGGCCGTCGCGGCGTGGCGCCGCTCGCGCCTCGGCGTCGCCAATCTCGCCGGCCGGGTACGCGCGCTGGGCGTCGATTGCCGCCTCGCCGAACGCCCCTCGCTCTATCTCGCCGGCGACGAGCTGGATCCGGATGCGCTCGCCGAGGAGGCGCAAGCCCGCCGCGCCGCCGGGATCGCGGCGCACTTCCTCGACCGGCGGGCGCTGCGCGACGGCTACGGCATCGGCCGCGAGGCGGCGATCCTGAGCCCCGGCAACCTAACCCTCGACCCGCGTCGGCTGACGGCGGCCGCGCTGCTCCGCGCCATGAGCAACGGGGCGAAGCTGCACGCGCCGGCCGAAGCCGTCCGCATCGCCCATTCCGCCTCCGAGGTGACCGTCGAGACCCGCGACGGGCCGACGATCCGCGCCGGCCATGTCGTGCTCGCCACCGGCTACGAGCTGATGGACATGGTGCCCCGCGTGCCGCATTCGATCATCTCGACATGGGCGATGGCCACCCGCCCGCGCCAGCCCGGCTGGCCGGACGATGCGCTCGTCTGGGAGGCGTCCGACCCCTATCTCTATCTGCGCCGCACCCGCGACGGCCGCATCATCTGCGGCGGCGAGGACGAGCCCTTCTCCGACGAGGAGGCGCGCGACGCGCTGATCGCCGAGAAATCGGCGCTGATCGCGCGCAAGCTGCACCGCCTGCTGCCCGCCGTGGACCCCACCCCGGCCTTTGCCTGGACGGGCTCATTCGGCACCACGCCGACCGGCATGCCGCGCATCGGCCGGCTGCCGCGCCGTCCCCGCCTGTTCGCCGTCATGGGCTATGGCGGCAACGGCATCACGTTCTCGCAGATCGCCTCAGAGATCGTCTGCAACCTGATCGAGGGCCGCGGCGACGCGGACGCCGCGCTGTTCGGCTTCGGCTAGAGGAGCCCGCCTCGGGAACGCAAGCCTAGTTCAGCGCGTGCACCAGAGCCATGACGGCCATGAACACGATGATCAGCGATCCCACGGTCCACAGCGTCGCACGAATGTCGTGGATCTGCCCGGAAATGTAGGCAGCGAAATGCAGGAGCCGCGACACCGCATAGCCGTAGAACAGCCATTGGGCGAGGGCCAGCGGGGGATCGGTCAGGACATAGAGGGCTCCGGCCATGAAGAAGAACGGCAGGTTCTCCAGATCGTTCTGCTGGATGCGCCGGATGCGCTCGACACGCTCGTCGGGAAGCAGTTGCTTCGGGTCGGGCGTCGGGTTGAGCAGCGTCCTGCGCAGGTCTTCGGGCGAGCGGAACCCGCCGTTCACCTGCATCATCCTCACAACCGTCAGCCACGACATGGCGACGGCCTTGAGCACCATGATCGCCGCCGAGATCGCAAAGGCGGCGAATACCGGATTATCGAAGCTCAGCAGCGGCATGGCTCGTCGATCTCGTGAAGCCGGCAGGCTACCGGCCGGCCAACGTCGCCGCAATAGGGATCCGGTCGGACCACGATTCCAGCCGCGAGCGATTGTAAGTAGCCCGTTCTGCGAATAGATCATTTGACAGGAGCGCTGCGGCGCAGGCTTGCGGAGGAGACCGAATGTTTTCTGGCCTCGACATCGTGATCGGCGTTCTCGTCGTTCTCGTCCTGCTTCTGATTTTCGCCGGCATCAAGACGGTGCCCCAAGGCTTCAACTACACGGTGGAGCGTTTCGGCCGCTACACGCGCACGCTGTCGCCCGGCCTCAACATCATCGTGCCGTTCATCGACCGCGTCGGCGCCAAGATGAACATGATGGAGCAGGTGCTCGACGTCCCGACGCAGGAGGTCATCACCCGCGACAACGCCATCGTCTCGGTCGACGGCGTCGCCTTCTACCAGGTGCTCAACGCGCCGCAGGCGGCCTACCAAGTGTCGGGGCTGGAGAACGCCATCCTCAACCTGACCATGACCAACATCCGCTCGGTGATGGGCTCGATGGACCTCGACGAGCTGCTGTCCAACCGCGACGCGATCAACGAGCGACTGCTCAGGATCGTCGACGAGGCGGCGCATCCGTGGGGCATCAAGATGACCCGCGTCGAGATCAAGGACATCAACCCGCCGGCCAATCTGGTCGAGTCGATGGCCCGCCAGATGATGGCCGAGCGCGACAAGCGCGCCCAGATCCTCGCCGCCGAGGGCCTGAAGCAGGCACAGGTGCTGGAGGCCGAGGGCCGCCGCGAGGCCGCTTTCCGCGACGCCGAGGCGCGTGAGCGCGCGGCGGAAGCCGAGGCGCGCGCGACGCAGGTCGTGTCCGAGGCGATCGCCAAGGGCGACGTGCAGGCGATCAACTACTTCGTCGCCCAGAGATACACCGAGGCCATGGCCAAGATCGGCGCCGCGCCCAACAGCAAGGTGGTGCTGATGCCGCTCGAGGCCTCCTCGCTGATCGGCTCGCTCGGCGGCATCGGCGCGATCGCGAAGGAAGTGTTCGGCGACCAGCCCCCTGCCCGCCCGTCCGGGCGTCCGCCGGTGACGCGCCCCGAGCGCGGCTGAGCCGGAGCGACGCCCATGCTGGCCAGCGCCTTCGCCGACCTCGAAGCCTGGAACTGGATGGTCCTGGGCTTTGCCCTGCTCGCGGCGGAGATCCTGCTCCCCGGCGTCTTCCTGCTGTGGATCGGCATCGCCGCGATCGTCACCGGCGCGCTGTCGCTGTGGCTGTGGGACTGGGGCTTCTGGACCTGGCAGGTGCAGGTGCTGGTCTTCCTGGTTCTGTCCCTCGTCTCGGCCTTCGCCGGCCGGCGCGTCATGGGCTCCAATGAGACCGCCACCGACGAGCCGCTGCTCAACCGCCGCGACGAGCAGCTCGTCGGCCGCACCGGCATCCTGGCCGAGCCGATCGCGGAAGGCGTCGGCCGCATCCGCCTCGGCGACACGATCTGGCGCGTCACCGGGCCGGACCTGCCGGCCGGCACCCGCGTCCGCGTCGTCTCGGCCCGCGGCGGTGACCTGGCGGTCGAGCCGGACGTCGGCGAGCCCGCGTCAACCCTCCATTAACCATCGCCATTTACGGATTGGTAAGTATCGGCGCATTGCGCCGCCCGAACCGTTCAGGTGACGATGTCGCGCGCCCGCGCCACGATCAGCCGTTTCGCCGCACGCATGGCGCCCGTCGCGCTGGCGGCGCTGGCCGCCGGCTGGCCGCTCGCGGCCGCGGCCCAGCAGGCGGGCGGCCTGCGCGGCGCGCTCGCCTCCGACACCGTCGATCCGCTCAGGCCCCCGGGGCCGGCCGAGCCGCTCGCCCCGCTCAAGCCCGCGCCGCTCTCCGCGCGCAGCGCCATCGCGCCCGCCGCTGCCCCGGCCCGACCGCGCAAACAGGCCGAGGATCTCGACGACGAGCTCGCCGGCGCTTCCGATGATGACGGCAGCGTCGATGCCGCGGCACGCGCGCGTCAGCGCGCGCGCGACACGCTGCCCGACCCCACGGTGGCCAGGCGCCCGACGGAAGCGCCGGCCACGACCACGGCCGCGAAACCCGCTTCAGGCACCAAGGCCGCGAAGCCGGCAAGGCAGCTCGACACGCAGACCTCGACCGGCACGGTGCCGACAAAAAGCATCGACGCCGCCGACCTCGAGCGCAACATCGCCGCCCGCCCGACGGGCGAACGCGCCACGCCGATCGAGGGGCTCGGCCGGCCGCCGGAGCAGAGCCCGTTCGAGCCGCCCGGCATGCGGGTCGGGACCTTCCTGCTGCGACCGACGCTCGACCAGGGTATCGAGTGGACGTCGAACGCCACCAACACGGCCGGCGGCAGCTCCGACTTCGTCTCCGACACCACGCTGCGCCTCGACGCGGCGTCCGACTGGGCGCGCCATTCCGCCTCGCTCGACGCCTACGGCACCTACCGCACCTCGGTCACCGGGTCGGGCTTCTCCGAGTTCCGCGGCGCCGCCAATGCGGCGCTCGGCCTCGACCTCGGCAACGCGCTGCGGCTCGACACGACGCTGGGCTACGAGCGCAAGCCCGAAGACGCCTCCTCGCCGGTCGACATCACCGGCGCGATCGGCCGCCCGCTGCGGCAGACGCTGTCGGCCAGCGCCGGGCTGGAGAAGGCGGTCGGCAAGCTGCAGTTCGGCCTGACCGGCGCCGTGAGCCGCGACACCTATGGCGACGTGGCCCTCGCCGCGGGCGGCACGCTCTCGCAGGCCGACCGCAACCAGACGCTCTATTCGATGGTGCTGCGCGGCGGCTACGAGGTCTCGCCGGCGCTGACGCCCTTCGTGGAGGCCGAACTCGGCCGGCGGCTCTACGACAACGCCACCGACAGCTCCGGCTACAGCCGCTCGGCCAACCGGTACGGCGCCCGCGCCGGCCTCGCCTTCGATCTCGGCGAGAAGCTGAACGGCGAGGTCTCGGCCGGCTGGCTGTCGGAAAAGCCGGACGACGCCCGCCTGTCGGCGGTCTCGGGCCTTTCGGCCGCCGGCAACGTCCAGTGGTCGCCCGTTCGCGGCACGATCGTCAGCCTGACCGGCTCGACGCAGGTCGAGGGCTCGACAACGCCCGGCCAGTCCGGCTCGATCCTCTATTCGTCGACGCTCGGGGTCTCGCGCGAGCTGCGCGCCAACCTGACCGGCGCGGCGACGGTTGGAGCCGACTGGCGCCGCTATGCCGGCACCGGCGACCGCGACCTGACCTGGAGCACCGAGGCGAGCCTCACCTGGTGGCTGTGGCGCTATGCCGGCATCAAGGCGCGCGCCCGCCATGAGCAGACGACGAGCACGATCGCCGGCCGCGACAGCCAGACCGACAGCATCTATCTTGGCGTGACGCTGCGGCGCTGAGCCGCGCCCTCAGCCGGCCTTGAGGCCCGACTTGCCGCGCGGCTGCTCGCCCGTGAGCGCGCGCAGCGCACGCTCGATGCGCTCGTGCATCTCCGGCCGCTCCAGCGCGAAGGTGAGGTTGGCCTCGACGAAGCCCTCCGGCGAGCCGCAATCGAAGGCGCGGCCCTTGAAATGATAGCCGTAGAAGGGCTGCTTCGCCTTGAGCTTGAGCATCGCGTCGGTGAGCTGGATCTCGTTGCCGGCGCCGCGCTCCTGCTTCTCCAGGATCGAGAAGATCTGCGGCTGCAGGATGTAGCGGCCGTTGAGGTAGAGGTTCGACGGCGCCGTGCCGCGGGCCGGCTTCTCCACCATCCTGTCGATCTCGAAGCCGGTTCCGGCCCGCGCGCCGCGCCCGACGATGCCGTATTTGTGGGCGTCCGCAGGGTCGCATTCCTGCACGGCCACGACGTTGCCGCCGGTCTGGTCGTAAAGCGACACCATCTGGGAGAGGCAGCCGACCTCGGCGCGCATGATCATGTCGGGCAGCAGCAGCGCGAAGGGCTCGTCGCCGACGAGCTCGCGCGCGCACCACACCGCGTGGCCGAGGCCGAGCGGCGCCTGCTGGCGGGTGAAGCTGGTCTGGCCGGGCAGCGGCTGCACCCGCTGGAGCATCGCGAGCGTCTCGTCCCTGCCGCGCTGCGCCAGCGTGTCGTAGAGCTCGAACTGGACGTCGAAATGGTCCTCGATGACGCCCTTGTTGCGGCCGGTGACGAAGATGAAATGCTCGATGCCGGCCTCGCGCGCCTCCTCGACCACGTAGTCGATCACCGGCCGGTCGACGATCGTCAGCATCTCCTTCGGCACCGCCTTGGTCGCCGGGAGGAACCGCGTGCCGAGCCCCGCCACCGGGAATACGGCCTTTCTCACGCGCTGCGTCATGTCTTCGCCAGTCCTGTTCGCCCGCTTTTCGCCGGCCGGACAATTTCACGCCCGAATTGAAGAATACTGAACGCCCGAAGGCAAGAGGCCCCCTGTGGGGTCGCCTGCGCAGCCGGGGTGATCGCCGCTTAAAACTTTGGTAAACTCTTTCCTAACCGCGTTCGGCGTTAAGTGGGTCCGATGAAAGGGACGACTTCTCGCAGGAGGTGAGGATGCAAGCTGCAAGAACAGCGCGATCGATCGGTGCCGCGGCGCTGGCCGGCCTGTTGATCTTCCTTTTGGCGGGCGCGAACGTCGCCCGCGCCGATGCCGGCTTCCAGCGCTGGATCGCCGATTTCCGCAAGGTCGCCACCGCCAAGGGCGTGACGCCGGGCGTCTTCGACCGCGCTTTCCGCGGCATCACCGAACCCGATCCGGAAGTGCTCCAGAAGGCGAGCTTCCAGCCGGAGTTCAAGGCCGCCGTCTGGGACTATATCGACGGCAGGGTCAACGAGCGCTCGATCGGCACCGGCCGCCAGATGGCGCGCGACTGGAAGCCGTGGCTCGACCATATCGAGCAGACCTTCGGCGTCCCCCGCACAGTGCTGCTGGCCATCTGGTCGGTCGAGACCAACTACGGCAAGATCTTCGAGAATCCGGCCGCGGTCCGCTCCACCGTGCGCTCGCTGGCGACCCTCGGCTATGCCGACAGCCGCCGCTCCAAATGGGCGAGCGGGCAGCTCGTCGCCGCCCTCAAGATCCTCCAGACCGGCGACATCGACGTCGGCCACCTGACCGGCTCGTGGGCCGGCGCGATGGGGCACACGCAGTTCATCCCGACCAGCTACCAGGCCTTCGCCGTGGACATCGACCGCGACGGCCGCCGCGACATCTGGGGCTCGGTCCCCGACGCGCTGGCCTCGGCTGCCAACCTGCTCGCCAAGGGCGGCTGGCAGGCCGGCAAGACCTGGGGCTACGAGGTGCTGCTGCCGGCCGGCCGCAAGTTCCCCTCCGGCTCGCTGACGCTCGACCAGTGGGCGGCCATGGGCGTCGTGCGCGCCAACGGCAAGCCGTTCCCGCGCGGCGCCGACAAGGCCGAGCTGAAGCTGCCCGACGGCCCGACCGGCCCGGTATTCCTGATGACGAAGAACTTCTTCGTGCTGAAGAAATACAACAATGCCGACACCTACGCGCTCGCCGTCGGCCTTCTTGCCGACCAGATCGCCGGCTATGGCGGCCTGGTGCGCGACTGGAACCGCCCCTACACCCGTCTCACCTCCGACGAGAGCGAGGAGCTGCAGCGCCGGCTTTCCGCGCTCGGCTATTACGAGGGCAAGATCGACGGCATGATCGGCGAAGGCTCGCGCACGGCCATCCGGGCCTTCCAGGCGCAGGCAGGCTTGACGCAGGACGGCCACCCCAGCAAAGAAGTCCTCACCAACCTGAGGCGCAGGTGACGGAGTAGCGTGTGACGGCACGGCGGGCGACGGCAACCTTCCTGAGACTTGCGCTCGTCGTGCTCTGCATCGCCGTCGCCGCGCCGGCCGCGGCCGTGGTGACCTCCGGCGCCGCGCAGGCGCAGGAACAACAGCCGCGCCAGCACCGCTTCGGCCTGTTCGACTTCCTGTTCGGCCGCCGCGACCGCCAGGAGGCGCCGCCACCGCCGGCCAGGCAGCGCCCCGCCGCCCGCAGCGCGCCGGCCGGCTCCGCCCCGGCCGCGCCCCCGCCACCGCAGGCGGTCGAGAAGCTCGAGAACGCCCGCCCGGTGCTCGTCGTCGGCGACTTCATGGCCGGCGGCCTCGCCGAGGGCCTTCAGGATGCGTTCGCGCAGTCGCCCGGCGTCCGCGTCGAGGTCCGCGCCAACGGCTCCTCCGGCTTCGTCCGCGACGATTTCTACGACTGGCCGAGCCAGATCGGCGGCGTGATCGAGGAGGTCAAGCCGGCCGTGGTGGTGGTGATGCTCGGCGCCAACGACCGTCAGCAGCTCGCCGTGAACGGCAATCGCGAGCGCGTGCGCTCCGACGCATGGACCGCCGAATACACCACCCGCGTGGGCAAGCTGGCCGCGGCGATCAGGCAGGCGCACGTGCCGCTTCTGTGGGTCGGCATGCCCTCCTTCAAGCCATCCGGCATGACCGCCGACATGCTCGCCTTGAACGACATCTACCGCGCCGCGGCCGAGCAGGCGGGCGGCGAGTTCGTCGACATCTGGGAAGGCTTCGTCGACGACAACGGCGCCTTCACCTCGGTCGGTCCCGACATGAATGGCCAGCGCGTGCGCCTGCGCGGCTCGGACGGCATCAACCTGACCGTCGCCGGCAAGCGCAAGGTCGCCTTCTACGTCGAGCGGCCGCTGAACAAGCTGCTCGGCAACGCCGTCGCGCCCGGCATCGCCTCGCTCGGTCCCACCACCGGCCCCGCAGCCGGGATAGGCATGCAGCAGCCGGCCGAGATCGACCGGACGGCGCCCATCTCGCTCGCCGACCCCGCGCTCGACGGCGGCGCCGCGCTGCTCGGCGCGCACGACCCGGCCGCCGAGGACAGGAAGCTCGGCACCCCGGTCGAGAAGCTCGTACAGGAAGGGCTGGCCCCGGCCAGCAAGCCCGGCCGCGCCGACAATTTCGCGATCGTCCCGGCGAGCGCCGAAGCCGCGGCCGGCAAGACCGAACCGACGACCTCAGCCACCGCCGAGACGACCTCGACGATCGAAACCGTCTCCGGGAAGTAGACCCCGCCGCCTAGCGCGGCAGCAGGGTCGAGCCCATCAGGTACTCGTCGATCGAGCTGGCGGCCTGCCGGCCCTCGCGGATCGCCCAGACCACCAGCGACTGGCCGCGGCGCACGTCGCCGGCGGCGAACAGGCGATCGACGCTGGTGCGGTAGTCACGCTCGTTCGCCGTGACGTTGGTCGACCGGCGAAGGTCGACGCTGGTCTTCAGCCCGCCGCCGAGCTCCGACAGCACGCCGGCCTCCATCGGCCCGGCGAAGCCGATCGCGATGAAGGCGAGGTCGGCCCGGATCACGAACTCCGTGCCGGCGACCGGCCGCCGCCTGTCGTCGACCTCGCAGCACTTGACGCCGGTCAGCACGCCGTCCTCGCCGACGAATTCGAGCGTGGCGACCTGGAACTCGCGCTCCGCGCCCTCGGCTTGGCTGGAGGAGGTGCGCATCTTCGTCGCCCAGTAGGGCCACGTCGCCAGCTTGTCCTCCCTCTCGGGCGGCTGCGGCCGGATGTCGAGCTGGGTGACGCGCACCGCACCCTGCCGGAAGGCCGTGCCGATGCAGTCGGACGCCGTGTCGCCGCCGCCCACCACCACGACATGCTTGCCGCCGGCCAGGATCGGCTCGGACGGCCAGGCGACCGACTGGATGTCCTCGCCGCCGACGCGCCGGTTCTGCTGGACGAGATAGGGCATGGCGTCGTGCACGCCCTCGAACTCGACACCCGGTATGCCCGCCGGCCGCGGCTTCTCCGAGCCGCCGCAATAGAGCACCGCGTCATATTCGGCGAGCAGATCGGAGACCTTCCTGTCGACGCCGACATTGACGCCGCAGAAGAAGGTCACGCCCTCGCCCTTCATCTGCTCGACGCGCCGGTCGACATGCCGCTTCTCGATCTTGAAGTCGGGGATGCCGTAGCGCATCAGCCCGCCGGGCCGGCTCTCGCGCTCGTAGACATGCACGTCGTGGCCGGCGCGGCCGAGCTGCTGCGCGGCGGCCATTCCGGCCGGGCCGGAGCCGATGATGGCGACGCGTCTGCCCGTCTTGCGCTCGGGCGGATAGGGCCGCACGTATCCGGTCTCGTAGGCCTTGTCGGCAATCGCCTGCTCGATCGTCTTGATGGCGACGGGGATGTCCTCGATGTTCAGCGTGCAGGCTTCCTCGCAGGGCGCCGGGCAGATGCGCCCGGTCCAGTCGGGGAAGTTGTTGGTCGAGTGCAGGTTGCGGATCGCCCCTTCCCAATCGTCATGGTAGACGAGGTCGTTCCAGTCGGGGATCTGATTGTGCACCGGGCAGCCCGTCGGGCCGTGGCAGAACGGCACGCCGCAATCCATGCAGCGGGCAGCCTGTTTCTCGACCTCCTTGTCCGACATCGGCAGCGTGAATTCGCGGAAATGCCGGATGCGGTCGGACGCCGGCTGGTACTTGTGCACCTGCCGGTCGATCTCCAGAAAGCCTGTTACCTTGCCCATGTCCCGTTCCTCGGACTTGCGTTCGACCCGGGACGTTCGGTCTCCAAGGGTCGTGCGTCGATCTTGTCTCGATATGCGAGGGTGCCCCCGCAGCTCCGGCCAGCCCGCTGGCCGCACTGTCAGCGCGGACGCGCCCCCGGTTTGAGCGAGGGCGGGACGCCCATGAGGAAGATCGCGATCGGCATCATTCGGCGGCGACGCCCATCCTGAGCCGCTCCATCTCCTGCAGCGCGCGCCGGTATTCGACCGGCATCACCTTGCGGAACTTGGGCCGGTAGGCCGCCCAGTCGTCGAGGATCTGCTTGGCGCGCGTCGAGCCGGTCAGGTGCATGTGGTTGGAGATGAGCTGGACCAGCCGCTCCTCGTCGTGGCGCGTCATGTCGCCGGAGACGTCGACGCGGCCCTTGTAGTCGAGGTCGCCGCCATGGTGGAGAAGCTTCTCCAGCATGTCGTCCTCCTCCGGCACCGGCTCCAGCTCGACCATCGCCATGTTGCAGCGCGCGGCGAAGTCGCCCACCTCGTCGAGCACGTAGGCGACGCCGCCCGACATGCCCGCCGCGAAGTTGCGCCCGGTCTGGCCGATCACGACGACGATGCCGCCCGTCATATACTCGCAGCCATGGTCGCCGACGCCCTCGACCACCGCGACGGCGCCGGAGTTGCGCACGGCGAAGCGCTCTCCGGCCACGCCGCGGAAGTAGCACTCGCCCTCGATCGCGCCGTAGAGCACGGTGTTGCCGACGATGATCGACTTCTCGGCGACGGTGCGCGCGGCGTCAGACGGCCGGATCACCAGCCGCCCGCCCGACAGGCCCTTGCCGACATAGTCGTTGGCCTCGCCGATCAGCTCGAAGGAGACTCCGCGGGTCAGGAACGCGCCGAAGGACTGGCCGGCCGTGCCGGTCAGCCGCACCTTGATCGTGTCGTCGCGCAGGCCCTTGTGGCCGAAGCGCTTGGCGACCTCGCCCGACAGCATGGCGCCGGCCGAGCGGTCGACGTTGCGGATCGGCATCTCGATCCGCACCTGCTGCCGCGCCTCGAGCGCAGGCTTCGCCTGCTCGATCAGGCTGCGGTCCAGCACGTCGTCGATCGGATGGTGCTGACGGGTCGTCCAGTAGGTCTCCTCGCGCGGCGCATCCGGCTTGAAGAACACCCTGGAGAAGTCGAGGCCCCTCGCCTTCCAGTGGTCGATCATCGCTTCCTTGGAAAGCAGCTCCGAGCGGCCGATCACCTCGTCGAGCCGGCGGAAGCCCATCGCGGCGAGCAGCTCGCGCACCTCCTCGGCGACGAAGAAGAAATAGTTGATGACGTGCTCGGGCGTGCCCTTGAAACGCTTGCGCAGCACCGGGTCCTGCGTGGCCACGCCCGTCGGGCAGGTGTTCAGGTGGCACTTGCGCATCATGATGCAGCCGGCCGCGATCAGCGGCGCGGTGGCGAAGCCGAACTCGTCGGCGCCCAGCAATGCGCCGATGATGACGTCGCGCCCCGTGCGCAGCCCGCCATCGACCTGCAGCGCGACGCGCGAGCGCAGGCCGTTCATCACCAGCGTCTGGTGCGTCTCGGCCAGGCCCATCTCCCACGGAGAGCCGGCATGCTTCAGCGAGGTGAGCGGCGACGCACCCGTTCCGCCGTCATAACCCGAGATGGTGATGTGGTCGGCGCGCGCCTTGGCGACGCCCGCGGCCACCGTGCCGACGCCGACCTCGGAGACGAGCTTGACCGACACGTCGCCCGCCGGGTTGACGTTCTTCAGGTCGTAGATGAGCTGCGCCAGGTCCTCGATCGAGTAGATGTCGTGGTGCGGCGGCGGCGAGATCAGGCCGACGCCGGGCGTCGAATGGCGGGTCTTGGCGATCGTCGCATCGACCTTGTGGCCGGGAAGCTGTCCGCCCTCGCCGGGCTTGGCGCCCTGTGCCACCTTGATCTGCATCATGTCGGAATTGACGAGATATTCGGCGGTCACGCCGAACCGGCCGGACGCCACCTGCTTGATGGCCGAGCGCTCGGGGTTCGGCGAGCCGTCGGGCAACGGCGCATAGCGGTCGGGCTCCTCGCCGCCCTCGCCGGTGTTCGACTTGCCGCCGATCGCGTTCATGGCGCGTGCCAGCGTCGTGTGCGCCTCGCGGCTGATCGAGCCGAACGACATCGCGCCGGTCGAGAAGCGCTTGACGATGTCGGCCGCCGCCTCGACCTCGTCGAGCGGCACGGGCTGGCGGCCGCTCTCGCCGGCTTCCATCACGTGGAACAGGCCGCGGATCGTCTTGGCCTGCGCCGCCCGGCTGTCGATATGCGCCGAGAACGTCTTGAACGTCTCCCACGAATTGCCGCGCACGGCGTGCTGCAGCGTCGCCACGGCCTCGGGCGACCACTGATGCGCCTCGCCGCGCATGCGGAACATGTAGTCGCCGCCGACCTCCAGCGCGTTGCGCAGCACCGGGTCGTCGCCGAAGGCGAGCGCGTGGCGCTTCACCGTCTCGGCCGCAATCTCCTCCAGGCCGACGCCCTCGATGGTCGTCGACGTGCCGGTGAAGTAGCGGTCGACGAAGTCCTGCTTCAAGCCGACGATGTCGAAGATCTGGGCGCCGCAATAGGACTGGTAGGTCGAGATGCCCATCTTGGACATGACCTTGAGGATGCCCTTGCCTATCGACTTGATGTAGCGGGTGACCACTTCCGTCGCGTCGACCTCGGGCGGGAACTCGCCGCGCCGGTGCATGTCGGTCAGCGTGTCGAAGGCGAGATAGGGGTTGATTGCCTCCGCGCCGTAGCCGGCGAGGCAGCAGAAATGATGGATCTCGCGCGGCTCGCCCGATTCCACCACCAGCCCGACCGAGGTGCGCAGGCCCTTGCGGATCAGGTGATGGTGCACCGCCGCCGTGGCGAGCAGCGTCGGGATGTCGATGCGGTCCGGGCCGATCTGCCGGTCGGACAGGATGATGATGTTGTAGCCGCCGGCGACCGCGGCTTCCGCGCGCTCGCACAGCCGCTCGATCGCGGCCGGCATGCCCTCGGCGCCCTCGGTCACCGAATAGGTGATGTCGAGCGTCTTGGTGTCGAAGCGATCCTCGGTGTGGCCGATCGAACGGATCTTCTCCAGGTCCGCATTGGTCAGCACCGGCTGGCGCACCTCCAGCCGCTTCTTGCGCGAGGTGCCGACGAGGTCGAAGATGTTCGGCCGCGGCCCGATGAAGGAGACGAGGCTCATCACCAGCTCCTCGCGGATCGGGTCGATCGGCGGGTTGGTGACCTGCGCGAAGTTCTGCTTGAAGTAGTTGTAGAGGAGCTTCGGCTTGTCCGACATGGCCGCGATCGGCGTGTCGGTGCCCATCGAGCCGACGGCCTCCTGGCCGGTGGCCGCCATCGGCGCCATCAGCAGCTTCAGGTCCTCCTGCGTGTAGCCGAAGGCCTGCTGGCGATCGAGCACGGAGACGTCGCGGCGCAGGTCGCGCGGGGCGACCGGCTTCAGGTCCTCGAGGATGAGCTGCGTGTTCGCCACCCACTTCTTGTAGGGATGGCGGGTGGCGATCTCCTTCTTGATCTCCTCGTCGCCGACGATGCGGCCCTGCTCGAGGTCGATCAGCAGCATGCGGCCCGGCTGCAGCCGCCACCGCGCCACGATGTGCTCGTCGGCGACCGGCAGCGCGCCGGCCTCGGACGACATGATGACGCGGTCGTCGTCGGTGACGATGTAGCGAGCGGGACGCAGGCCGTTGCGGTCGAGCGTGGCGCCGATCTGGCGGCCGTCGGTGAAGGCGACTGCGGCCGGCCCGTCCCACGGCTCCATGAGGGCCGCGTGATACTCGTAGAAGGCCTTGCGGTCGGCATCCATCAGCTTGTTGCCGGCCCAGGCTTCCGGGATGAGCATCATCATCGCATGGGCGAGCGGGTAGCCGCCCTGCGTCAGGAATTCGAGCGCGTTGTCGAAGCAGGCGGTGTCCGACTGCCCCTCGTAGGAGATCGGCCACAGCTTGGAGATGTCGTTGCCGAACAGCTCGGAATCGACCGAGGCCTGCCGCGCCGCCATCCAGTTGACGTTGCCGCGCAGCGTGTTGATCTCGCCGTTGTGGGCGACCATGCGGTAGGGATGCGCCAGCTTCCACGACGGAAAGGTGTTGGTCGAGAAGCGCTGGTGGACGAGGATCAGCGCCGTCTCGAAGCGCGGGTCCTTCAGGTCCTTGTAATAGGCGCCGACCTGGTAGGCCAGGAACATGCCCTTATAGACGATCGTGCGCGACGACATCGACACGCAATAGGCGCCGACGTCGCGGTTGGCGTGCTCGGCATAGATGCGGCCGGAGATCACCTTGCGCAGGATGTAGAGTTCGCGCTCGTACTGCTCGTCGTCGACTCCGGCCGGCCGGCCGAAGAAGGCTTGCCGGTGGCAAGGCTCCGAAGCGGCGATCTCCGGCGCACGAGACAGCGAGGAATTGTCGACCGGCACGTCACGGAAGGCGATGAGGGGCATTCCCTCGGAATGCGCCGCCTCGCGCACGATCTCTTCGACATGGGCCCGCTGGTCCGCATCCTGCGACATGAACCAGTGGCCGACCGCATACTGCCCCGCCGGCGGCAGCTCGACGCCCTGCTTCGCCATCTCCTCGCGGAAGAAGCGGTCGGGGATCTGCACCAGCACGCCGGCGCCGTCGCCCATCAGCGGGTCGGCGCCGACGGCGCCGCGATGGGTGAGGTTCTCCAGCATGGCCAGCCCGTCCACGACGATGCCGTGCGACTTGACGCCCTTCATCTGCGCGATGAAGCCGACGCCGCAGGCATCGTGCTCGTTGCGCGGGTCGTAGAGGCCCTGCGCGGCGGGCAGGCCGGATCGCGGACGCGCGGATTTGACGGCGCGATCCGTCCGCGCGGCCGTCGAAGTTCCGGTCGTCACAGAAGGCGTCATGTCCGTCATCGCCTGTCCTCCAGTCTCGCCCTGTCGGGCCACCCATCCTCTCCGCAAGCTGCCCGGGGCAGCATTCCGGCAATCCGCGGCTTCTCCTTGCAGGTCGAGGCCGCGCGGTCTCGCGCGATGCCTCATCTCCGCCGCCGGCGCCGCCGCCAAGCGGTCCGGACGCGTTCGCGCCCAAGCGCGGAGCTGCCGATACTATACGGCAACTCCCCGTTCGACGCTTCGATAAATAAGACAGTACTACTGTCCTATATCGCGTATGCCAGAAATCCCGGCGGCTCGCAAGACGCTTTCAGCAAAAAAGGGAGCGGATCAAGAAATTTCATGTTTGCATCAGCGGGTGTTGCGTAATTTTCTTGCGCGCACGTCCAGGCATCGCCCGCACCGCCCGAGAAGGGCGCCGGAGCCTTGCCAGCAGGCCGCAAATCCTCAAACTGCGCGACGCGGCCGACATGGCCGGCGCAGCATCGGCACGGGACATCTCCATGAACTTCGCATCGGACAACTGGGCGGGCGCCCATCCGGCGGTCGCGGCCGCCCTTTCCGGACAGGCGGCGGGCTTCGCACCGGCCTACGGCACCAGCGATCTCGACCGCAAGGTCGCCGCCCGGGTTTCCGAGATCTTCGAGCGCGAGGTGGCCGTCTATTTCGTCGCCACCGGCACCGCCGCCAATTCGCTGTCGATGACGGCGCTCGCCAGGCCCGGCGGCGTCGCCTTCGCCCACCGCGAGGCGCACATGCTGGAGGACGAGTGCGGCGCGCCGGAATACTTCACCGGCGGCGCACGCCTGTCGCCCGTCGACGGCGCACTCGGCCGCATCGACCCGGCGCTGCTCGACCGCGCCATCCGCCGCCATCCGGCCGCCTTCGTCCATGCCGGCCAGCCCATGGCCACCTCGATCACGCAGGCGACGGAGGTCGGCACCGTCTACGGCCTCGACGACATCCGCGCGGTCTCGGGCGTCTGCCGCACGCATGGCATCCCGCTGCACATGGACGGCGCCCGCTTCGCCAACGCGCTGGTCTCGCTCGGCTGCACGCCGGCCGAGATGACCTGGAAGAGCGGCGTCGACATCGTCTCCTTCGGCGGCACGAAGAACGGCTGCTGGTGCGCCGAGGCCGTGGTGGTGCTCAACCCGGACATCGGCCGCGACATGCCGTTCCTGCGCAAGCGCGCCGCCCAGCTCTTCTCCAAGTCGCGCTTCGTGGCGGCGCAGTTCGACGCCTATCTCGCCGACGGCCTGTGGCTGGACTCGGCCCGCCACGCCAACCGCATGGCCGCCGCGCTCGCCACCGCGATCGACGTCTCCTCGAAGCTGCGGCTCGCCTGGGCGCCGCAGGCCAACGAGGTCTTCGCCATCATGGAGAAGGCGACCTTCGAGGCGCTGCAGAAGGCCGGCGCCGTCTTCTACGACTGGCATCCGCCGTACGGCTATGCCGGGCCGGTCGGCGAGAGCGAGACGATGGCCCGCCTCGTCACCAGTTTCGCCACCACCGGCGAGGAGGTCGAGCGCTTCGGCCGCCTGATCTCGTGACCGCCGCCGGGCAGCCCCGGGCATGAAAAAAGCGGCGCCTCGCGGCGCCGCTTCTTCGTTCCGTTGCCGTCTGCCGGTCGGTCAGGCAGCCTTGGCTTCGATCTGCTTCGAGCCTTTCGCGACCTTGGCGATCTCGATCTTGCGCGGCTTCATCTCCTCGGGGATGTTGCGCTTCAGGTCGATGTGCAGGAGGCCGTTCTTGAGCTCGGCGCCGGTCACCTCGACGAAGTCGGCGAGCTGGAAGCGGCGCTCGAAGGCGCGCGCGGCGATGCCGCGATAGAGGAACTCGCCCTCGTCCTTGGTCTCCTCGGTCTTCTCGCCCTTCACGGTGAGCACGTTGCGGTGGGCTTCGATCGAAATCTCGTCTTCCGAGAAGCCGGCGACCGCCATCGAGATGCGGTAGGCATCATTGCCGGTGCGCTCGATGTTGTAGGGCGGGTAGCTGGGAGCGCTCTCCGAAGGCGCGAGCTGGTCGAGCATGCCGAACAGGCGGTCGAAGCCGACGGTGGAGCGATAGAGGGGCGAAAAATCAACGTGACGCATGGTCTGTTCTCCTGGAAGCAACAAGTGTTTGCGTTGACCGGCATCGGAAAGCCTTCTGGCCTTTCCATTCCGGTCGGCGACCCCGGCATCGGCGGCCGCCACGGTTGATTTGGGGATTGTCCTCGCGGGCTTCAAGACCTGCCGCCAAGGCGCGGCTCGGACGTCTGCGCGTCCCTTTTCCGGCCCTCGCGCCGATGAACGCCGGATGAACCGTTGCTTCGGGCTGCGTTCAGCCAGCATCGCCTAATCTTCCCACGTACTCCGGAAATGGCGGTCCTGGACCGCCGAGCATATCGGGACCGGGTGCAACGTCCCTTCCTCCCGGACCCCGACTGGAGGCCGGTCAGCCCAAAAGCTGGCCGGCCTCCGCAGTTTCCGGGCCGCCCGCATCTGCCCGCGCGTTTCCGCTTCGCCGCGCTTTGCCTTTGCGCCGCACTCCTTTATTGAGGCGGGCGGATGTTCGCGAACTGGGCGGGCGATGTCGGAACTGATCTTTGCGACCGAGGGCAACCCCGTCCCCGACAGGATGGTGGCCGGCCGGCTGACCATGCGCGACGGCAAGGCGATCCGCTGGGCGCGCTTCGCCGCGGGCGCGCGGCCGCTCAAGGGCACCGTCGTCGTCATCCCCGGCCGCAACGAATGCATCGAGAAATATTTCGAGACGGTCCGCGACCTTTCCGACCGCGGGCTCGGCAGCCTCATCTTCGACCTGCGCGGACAGGGCGGCTCCGACCGCCTGCTCGCCGACCCGGCGCGCGGCCATGTCCGCAGCGTCGACGACTATGTCGGCGACCTCGAGCAGATCTTCGAGCAGCTCGTCCTGCCGGACTGCCCCGGCCCCTACTACGTGCTCGCCCATTCGACCGGCGGGCTGGTGGCGCTGCTCGCCGCGCCCGACCTCATCAACCGCGTGCGCCGCATGGTGCTCACCGCGCCGCTCATCGAGTTCGCCGGCTTGCCCTTGTCGATGAAATGGGTGCGGCGGCTGAGCGGCCTGATGCGCTATCTCGGGCTCGGTTCGCGCTATTTCGGCGGCGGCCCGCGCCAGCAGACGCCGCAGCCCTTCTCGACCAACAAGCTCACCACCGACCACGCCCGCTACGAGCGCAACGTCGCGATCTTCCGCGAGCATCCCGAGCTGGCGATAGGCGGCCCGACCGCCGCATGGGTGCATGCCGTGTGCGTGGCCGTCGACCGGCTGCAGGATCCCGATTTCCTCGCCCGCATCCACGTGCCGGTCCTCGTCGTGGCGGCCGGCGCCGACGAGGTCGTCTCGACGCTCGCCGCCGAGCGGATGGCGGAAAGGATCCGCTCCGGCTCGATCATCACCATCGACGGCGCCCGCCACGAACTGCTGCAGGAGGCTGACCTCTACCGCGAGCAGGTGCTGGCGGCGTTCGACGCCTTCGTGCCGGGGTCGGATGCACCATTCAGCTAGAAACGGCCACGTATGGCAACATTCGCAGTTCGTACGGCGCTGAGGAACGGGCGGACATCCATGAGAGCCATCTATTATACACTCGTTTGGACAATTTGGATGCTCGGCGCCATAACATCCGCGTCCGCGGAACCGGGAGATGTTTGCTGGTCAAAATTCATGAGCGCCCCGTTGGAGGCGATTCCAGACTGTACGCTACTGATAAACAAGGATGAATGGACCAACAACGGCTTCAAGTCGACTATTTACTTCAAGCGAGGTGTCGCCCGCTTGATGGATGCTCTGCAACGCAAGACGAAAAAGTTCGACGGTGCATTTGACGACTTGACCGAATCAATCGAGATCGAACCAAGCCCAAATCGGGGGACCGCCTACTATTTTCGGGCCAATATCCATATGCTGCGCGGCAACAAGAGCTCAGCCGTGCGTGATTTCAAGAAATCGTTGGAACTTGAGCCAAACGGCGCCTTTCATCCCGACGCTGAAAAGCAGATAAAGAAGCTCGGTGGCTGAGCCTCGCCCGCCTCACTTGTTCAGGACGTCCAGCGCCGCCTTGTGCAGCTCGGCATTCGCTGCCGCCACGATGTCGCCGGCCAGCTCCGCCGGCCCGCCGTCGAGCCGCGTGACGACGCCGCCCGCCCGCTCGATGATCGGGATCAGCGCGACGATGTCGTAGGGCTGGAGCGCGGTCTCCACGACCAGGTCGATATTGCCGGCGGCGAGCATGCAGTATGCGTAGCAGTCGGTGCCGTAGCGGGCGAGCCGCACCTGCGATTCGAGCCTGTCATAGGCGGTCCGCCCGGGACCGGAGAACAGCGCCGGCGTCGTGGTGCATAGGGTCGCGTCGGCGAGGCTGCTGGTCGCGCGCGTCTTCAAGGCGCGCGGCCCGCCCGGCCCCTCGTAGAAGGCGCCCTTCTCGTCCGCCATGAAGAGCTCGCCGGTGAAGGGTTGCGACATCATCCCGGTCACGGCCCGGCCCGCGCGCTTCAGCCCCACCAGCGTGCCCCACAGCGGCAGGCCCGAGATGAAGGCCCGTGTGCCGTCGATCGGGTCGATCACCCAGACATGCTCGGCATCCGCATTGGCGGCGCCGAACTCCTCGCCGACGATACCGTGGGCTGGGAAACGGCGCTCGATCAGGGCGCGGATGGCGCGCTCGGCCTCGCGGTCGGCCTCCGTCACCGGATCGAAGCCGACCGTGTACTTGTTGGCCACCTCGGTCGGCTGCCGGAAGCGCGGCAGCGTCTGCGCCGCGGCCGCCGCCGCCACCTCGCGCAGGAATGTCCTCATCTCGTCCACTCGATCCTCCCGCGCCGCATCGGCCGCGCAAATTCCTGGTCCGCACCGCACCGGCGGCGCAAATTGCCTATAGTCATGGTGCCGCTTGACATTTGTGCGGCGCAACATACTGTTGGAGTGGGACAGTTGCTCTGTCCAGCCCTTTTGGGCGTTTCCTCCCTAGACTTGGACCGCGTCGCGCGAGCGATGCGGTCTTTTTTATGCGTTTCCAGTGTCTTGGCGAAAATGGCCGCGTCGGGTCCTACTCGGCGGCGAGCGGCATCGGCCTGTCGTTCTGGATCGGCAGCGTCGCCAGCGCGACGGCGAACCGGGTCAGGTCGTTCGCAAGTGCAACAAAGCGGTCCGTCCGCCGGTAGGTCTGCTCGTCCATGTAGAGGCCGCGATTGATCTCGATCTGCAGTGCATGCAGGCCGCGCGCCGGCCGCCCGTAATGCTCGGTGATGAAGCCGCCGGCATAGGGCTTGTTGTGCGCGACGGTGTAGCCGAGCGAGGTCAGCAGCCGGATCGCATGCTCGCTGAGCGTCGAGGAAGCCGACGCCCCGAACCGGTCGCCGACGATGAAGTCCGGCCGCATGCCGCCGTCGCCGATGCGGATGCTCGCCGGCATCGAGTGGCAGTCGACCAGCACGGCCTGGCCGAAGCGCGCATGGGTGCGCATCACCAGCCGTTTCAGGCATTCGTGATAGGGCTTGTAGATATGCTCGACGCGCTCGATCGCCTCGGCGAGCGGCAGCCGCCGGCCGTAGATCTCCATGCCCTCCCCGACCAGCCGGGGGATCGTGCCGAGGCCGCCGGCCACGCGCGGCGAGCGGATGTTGGCAAACGCCGGCAGCGGCTCGGCGAACATGCGCGGGTCGAGCTCCCACGGCTCGCGGTTGACGTCGAGATAGGCGCGCGGGAAATCGGCCGCCAGCATCGGCGCGCCGAGCGCGGCCGCCGCGCCCGAGAACAGCTCGTCCACGTAGCAGTCCTCGGAGCGGCGGATCGTCTCGGCGTCGAGCCGCGCCATGGCGAGGAAGCGTTTCGGATACACCCGGCCGCTGTGCGGCGAGTTGAACACGAAGGGCACGCGCTGCACCGGGGCTTCCAGGACGTGGAAGGGAGCTGTGTCCTTGAAGTCGCCGATCGCCGCCATGATTGCCCCGGGCCGGATTGCCGCCACGACCGTGCCACCACTTGCCGGTGCTGTCCAGCCTCGCGCGCGGTGCCGCAGCGCCAGCTAGTCCCTTCATTCACTTGATGTTTACCGCCCGCCACGCATATACGTCTATGGTTAACGGCGCTGCTTCGCGGGTGCGCGCCGGATTGGTTCGGAAGGTTTCGATGGCAAGGATTCTCCTCGCTGAGGACGACAACGACATGCGCCGCTTCCTCGTCAAGGCGCTCGAGCGGGCGGGATACGACGTCAGCGACTTCGACAACGGCGCCAGCGCCTATGAGCGGCTGCGGGAGGAGCCCTTCTCCCTGCTGCTCACCGACATCGTCATGCCGGAGATGGACGGCATCGAGCTGGCGCGGCGCGCCACCGAGCTCGACCCGGACCTGAAGGTGATGTTCATCACCGGCTTCGCCGCCGTCGCCCTCAATCCGGACTCCAACGCCCCCAAGGACGCCAAGGTCCTGTCGAAGCCCTTCCACCTGCGCGACCTCGTCAACGAGGTCGACCGCATGCTGAAGGCCGCCTGACGGCTCCCGCAACGCCCTCCGAAACGGCTTCCGGGACAACCTCGTCGCAAGACGGACCCGGGCAGATCACCGCAAGTCGGTCGGGGTCGCCCAGCCCTTGCCGAGGCTGGACGACCAAGCCGCGAGAGCGGGTGAAACGAGCTGCCGCATCCGTCGAAAACGGCTCTCGAAACGCTCCAGATCGCCCCTTGACGCCGGATGCGGCGGTGTGGTCTATGCGCGCCACGGATGGGCGTGTAGCTCAGCGGGAGAGCACTACGTTGACATCGTAGGGGTCACAGGTTCAATCCCTGTCACGCCCACCATCCAGTCCCTTGTTTTTGACCTGTTTCTGGTTGCGTTTGGATAGTGCCGGCGAGCCCACAGACAGTCAGGCGCGGGGGTCTGCCGTGACATGTCGCCAGAGACCTCCAAGCGGCTTTGCATTGAATTCATAACGAGGGAATCCAGCCGTGCCGTTGTCCTATCCGCCTCTCGCCGATACGGAGTGGCCCGCCGCCATCGCGCAGATGCGGCAGGGTTTTGCCGGGAAGCTCAACGTCTACCGCGTCATGGCGTATCATCCAGCGCTTCTTTCCGCCTGGAGCGCGCTACGCCAGCATGTGGTCGTCGGCAACGCGCTGGGGCCGCAGCGCAGCGAGGTGGCGATCCTGCGGACGGGGCATCGGCTCGGCTCCGAATACGAATGGAGCCATCACGTGGTGCGTGCCCGCGCATGCGGCATGTCGGATGCCAGAATCGCCTCCATCGCCGGGCCGCTGGACGGCATGTCGGCGGAGGACGCCATCATAGCGCGCGCGGTCGACGAGATGTTCGACAGCAAGCGCATCGGCGAAGCGTCGGTGGAGGCCCTGGCGATGCTGGTCGGGACCGAAGGCGTGTTCGACGTCATCGCCACCGTCGGCATGTACTCGACGCTCGGCTACATCGTGAACAGCTTCCGCACGCCGGTCGATCCCGATGTCGCCGGCGAACTGGAAAACCGCCCGCTCGGGACCTGAGCGGGAGGATATCCCGGGACCCGACCTGCATTGCTATTCCGACATGAATCGCGGCTTCGCGAAGTGGGCAGGCCGAATAGAGCGATCCGACGAAGCTCTCGGTGCCTCATGCGCCAGGCTGAGGCAGATGCTCGAACCGTCTCTCTGACAGCGCAGGAACTGAGCTACCCGGCAGGCGGTTGGCGCGCGAGGCTTTCCTCGATCGACCGGCGCGAGTGGATCAGTTCCCGCTCGATTTCCGCCCGGTCGAAAGCGCCGGCCGCCGCCTTGCGCATGATGATCGTCATGCTGCCTAGCGGCGAGCCCGTCGGCCCCGCGAGGACGGTGGCAATTGCCACGTTGTCCGGAACGAACTCCCCTTCGGTCCACAGGAAAGGCTGCCGGCTGAAGCTGCGCGCGGTCGCGCGGAACTGCTCCCAGGTTTCGCCGAGACCCGCGGCCGCGATTTCCCTCGGGTTTGCATCGAACACCTTCCTGAGGCTACGCCACGGCATCGCGCCGAGGATGACCTTGCCGGTGCAGCCGCGGAAGAGCGGCACCACCTGCCCGCGCTCGTAGCCGATGCTGAGTTCCCGGTCGCCATCGACATGGCCGAGCCCGATGACGGCGTTGTCGTAGAGCCGCGTAAGCGTCACGGTCAGCCCGGTCTGCGCCGAAAGGCGCTTCATCTCGGCCATGCCGGCCGCGAGGAGCGGGCTGGTCGTGCGGGCGATCCTGTCCAGGATGCTGATGCGGCCGCCGAGGATGAAGCGGTCGTCGATGCCGTACTCGATGAAGCCGTGCTGCCGCAGCTTCTGCAGGTCGCGGTAAGTGGTGCTGAGCGTCGCGCCGAGCCTGGCTGCGATCTCGTCGGCCGAGAAGGCGGAATCCGCTTCCGAATAGAGAAGCAGGATATTGAGAAGACGCGACTGGCCGGCCATGGACTCAGCTACCGCAAGGCGGCCGGGGCAGCAAGCCGGTGCAGCGCTCCGGAACCGCCGGCAGGAAATCGCCAGCCAGGGCGGCCCGCATTGCAAAACTTCATATATGTAGTAATCTGGCAAAAAGCTTCACATGTGTAGCAACTTCGGCGGCTACGCGGCACGCAGGGAGGGATCGCATGGAATACTATGGTTTCACGTTGACGCCGGCGCGCGAGGGCCAGTCCCACGCACAGCGCTACGCCGAGCTTTTCAGCACGGTGGAGATCGCCGACCGATCGCATTTCGACGGCTGGTTCTTCGCCGAGCATCATGGCGAGGCGTCGTTCTCCCTGCTGCCCTCGCCGAATCTCGTGATCGCCGCGTTGAGCCAGCGCACGCGCCGCCTGCAGCTCGGCAATCTCGTGAACCTCATTCCGTTCCACCATCCCTACCGGCTGGCGGCGGAGATCAGGATGCTCGACACCTTCACGGGCGGGCGTCTCGAGGTCGGCTTCGGCCGCGGCCAGGTCCGTACCGAGCAGGCCGCCTTCGGAACCGACAGGAGCGCGACCGTCGACATGTTCGATGCCGGCTTCGACATCATCCGGCGCCTGCTGCTCGGCGAGCGGATCGACTACGACACGCCCTGGTGGAAAGGGTCGAACGCCTTCGTGACCCCCGAACCGACGCAGAGGCCGCATCCGCCCTTCTGGCTGAGCGCCGCGAGCGACTCGTCGATCGAGAAGGCCGCCCGGCTCGGCATGTACTGCGCGACCGCGCTGCTTTCCCGAAAAGTCTCCGATACCCACATGGCCGAATACCGGCGCCACTGGGACCGCTGCAATCCCGACCGCAAGGGACAGGGCAAGTTCTCGATCACCGCGGACGTCGCGATCGGCCGCACCTTCGACGAGGCCTACGCGCAGGTTGCGCATCATTTCGACAAGCGGAAGGAGCACTTCTCGCGCTCGATCACCGACCGGCCCGGGGACAACGACGAAACCTATCGTACGCACCGTCCCAATTACGAGGCCTTCGCGAAATCCTCGATCGAGGACATGCTGGAAAACCACCTGCTTGTTGCGGGCACGGTCGACCAGTGCATCGAGCAGGTCACGGCCATCCGCAATCGCGGCATCGACGTGGTGAACCTGTCCTTCAGCGCAAACGATCCGGACTTCGCGAGACGCTCCGTCGAGCTGTTCGGCTCCGAAGTCATCCCGGCGGTCGAAGGGCTGCGCGCGAAGGCCGTGTAGCCCGGAGTGGTGAACAGGCGGTTGGCAACGAGGCTTTGAAATGCTCGACAGGACCAGACTGCAGGAGCTGAGCGCGCGGGCGCGGCACGACGTCGACGTCGGGCTGGAATATGGCGGCGTCGAAGGATGTTCGCTGGCGATCGGCTATCGCGGCGAGATCGTCTTTGCGGAGGCCTACGGCGCGGCAAAGATCGACACGCCGATCCTCATCATGTCGCCGACCAAGACGATCATGGAGGCGGCGCTCTGGGTCCTCTACGGCAGGGGTCTGATCGCTGCGGCCGATCGCGTCACGGACTACGTCCCGGAGTTCGGCACCAACGGCAAGGAAACGATCACGCTGGAGATGCTGGAGACCCACACCAGCGCCATTGCCAACCAGATGATCGATCACCCTGACCACGCTGACAGGCAAAAGCGGCTGGCCGCCTTTCGCGGATGGTCGGCGGAAGGCG
The DNA here is from genome assembly GCA_017305835.1 of Hyphomicrobiales bacterium. Lineage (GTDB taxonomy): Bacteria > Pseudomonadota > Alphaproteobacteria > Rhizobiales > Rhizobiaceae > RCIO01. Next base: position 109,108 of record JAFKJY010000041.1, on the reverse strand, counting down.
TCCCCGGAACCTACTACGAATACCATATCGGCAGCGGCAACTGGGTGCTGGCGGAGATCATCGAGCGGGTATCGGGCATGGACTATCGCGCCTTCCTGAAGAAGGAGGTGCTCGAGCCGCTCGGCCTCGCCGACATCCGCAAGGTGAGCCTCGGCGAGCCGGAAGAGCTGCAGAAGCTGACCCTCAAGCACATCAACTGCAGTCGCGGATGGACACCGGACCGGGCGAAGCTTCCGCCGGTGCCGCATTCCTATGACAGGGAGGACGCCCTGGCGGTCGGCGTGCCAGGGTCCGGGGCGGTGGGAACGCCCACCGGCGTGGCGCTGCTCTATCAGGCCTATCTGCACAATCCGGGAGAGTTGTGGAAGCCGGGTGTGTTGGAAGACGCGCGCTCCAGGGTCCGCGTCCGCGTCCCCGATCCGATGGGGCGACCGATCGTTCGCAGCCTTTCGTTCCATCTGGGCGACGCCCTGACAGACCGCTACGGGGAGCGCTCGTTCTTCGGCGAGGCGACGTCGGCCCGGACGTTCGGCCATCAGGGACAAGGCGGCCAGATCGCATGGGCCGACCCCGTCTCGGGCCTCTCCTTCTGCTATCTGACGAACACGGTCGTGTTCCCGCCCGGCGGCTGCTTTCACCCGAGAGCACGCGAACTGTCCACCCTCGCCGCGCAAGTCCTTGGAAGCTAGCGGGCTTTGTCGCAACCGGCCGTGAAGCATCGAGGGCATCGGCATGAACTGCATGACGGTCGGAGGCGACATAAGTCCCGCGGATCTGCGCAAGTCGCTGGGAAGCTATTGTTCGGGAGTGACGATCGTCGGCGGGCGTGACGCCGAGGGAAATCTCTTCGGAATGACGTGCCAGAGCTTCCACTCGCTTTCGCTCGATCCGCCGCTGGTCGCCTATTTCGCCGACCGGGCCTCGAAGAGCTATCGCGAGTTGCGCAGGCTCGACCGGTTCTGCATCAGCGTGCTGGCCGCCGACCAGGCTGCACTCGCATCGCGTTTCAGCAGATCCGGTATCGACAGGTGGGCCGGTACCGAGTGGAGCGAGGACTGCTTCGGCCAGCCGGTCATTTCGGGAAGCATCGCGAGCATCTCGTGCCGCTCATACGACGAGCATGAAGGGGGAGACCACTTCATCAATGTGAGCAGGGTCGAGGCGCTCCGTCACGATCAGTCGAAGCGCCCGCTGCTGTTCTTCCGCTCGTCCTTCGCGCATCTCGGCAACGAGGCGACCAGCGAGCGTTGACGGCCAGCCTCTCTTCGCCGGGCGCCGCCATCACACCTTGACAGCTAGGGACGAGCCGGTTGCCTGTCGGGTTTCGGTACGGCTCGCTTGCGCCCGGCGCTCCGCTTTGCAGGCGTGGAAGGCGGGCTCTCGGCAGCCAGATCCGCGGCCTGGCTGATCAATTCCTCCACCGATCTGGAGAATTGCTGCAACTCCCGCTCGTCCAGCACCATCATCAGCTTCGAGAGAAACTCCCGATGGGGCAGCACCGCTTCCCGCGCGGTCTTCCTTCCCTTCGGCGTCAGCGAGATGGTCGTGCTGCGCCCGTCATGCGGATTGGAGCTTCTCTTCACGAAGCCGTCCCGCTCGAGCCGTCCGACGACCGAGTTGACATTCGACGCGTTGCACATGAGCAGCCGGCTCAACTCGACGAGATTCAGCTCGCCGCGCTGCAGCAGGTTGCGCAGGACGGAATATCGCGGAACCGACAAGCTCCAGGCCGAGAGGTGCTGGTCGACGGCCTTGTTGATGACGGTGGACGCGTAGTGGAAGAGAAGATAGGCGCGGATAGCGGCGTCCGGCGTCGAGCCGGCCTCGCGGATCGCCATGTCGACCCGTTCACCCGGCGCGAGCGGCCTTCTCGCAGTCCCCTTCTTCGTCGGCGCCATACGGTCGATCCCAATGTTTCGGACGATCCGCCGAATCCGGCGGGACGACCTCCGCCTGCCGCGCATGCCGTGAGCCCGCTACGGCGGCGCTGCTAGCTAACATGGTTTCAATCGAAGGTCGACATTCGGCAGCCGGCCGGATCGGGTCGGCGACCCGGCAGCGGTTGCGCGGGACTTGTCCGGCGCCCCTGCCCTCAGATCGAGCCTGATCCGCCCTTCAGGCTGTCCCACCAGGGGCAGTGACCCGACATGACATTGTAGTTTCCGTCGATCACCTGCACGGGCTGACGCAGGCCGTCGCGGGCCGCCCCCAGCCGCAGGTCGCGCGCCTGCGCCCGGCCACGCTCGTCGAGCCAGGTGCGGTCATGCCCCCACAAGCTGGGACCGTGAGCCAGTTCCTCGGGGCGCCAGCTCTGCGAGTCGATCTCGCGCCCGCCCCAGCCATATTCGACCATGAAGCGCGACGGCGACCACGAGTAGAAGGAGGTCATGAAGTCGTTGGTGTGTCGACCGAGCGTCGCGCCGATATTGTCCGGCCGCATCTGGGCGAGGTCGTATCCCTGCCCCACGTCGTCCAGGCTCATCAGCTCCATCATGAGATGATGGACGCCCTTCCGCCCCGTTTCCACGAAAGCGAGGCTGTGGTGGCGCGGATTGACGTGGAAGAAATACGCCTTGAACGGCTTCAGCGCATAGTCGCTCAGCCGGAAGCCGAGGATGTCCTGGTAGAACGGCATGACTTCCTCGATGCGTTCGGCGGTGAGCACGACATGCCCCATGCCGAGCGGTCCGGTCCGAAAGCCCGAGATCGACCGGCCGGGGCGGAAGGGCGTGTCGGCGATCTCAGCGCCGCGGAAGAGCTCGACGCGGTTGCCGACCGGATCGTGGAAACTGATCAGCTCGGCGACGCGGCGCTGGTCGGCGAGGGCAGCGCTGCCCCGCGTCACCGCGATGCCGCGCGCCTCGAGCTCTGCGCCGGCTGCGTCGAGCGCCGCCGCATCGGCAACCTCCCAGCCGAAGAAGCGGCAACCGTCGCCCCCATCCTCCTCAATATGGATGCGCTGGCTCCTGTCGTCCATCCGGAATGCGAGCGTGCGGGCAGACCTGTCGACGAGCTGCAGACCGAGCAGCCCGGTGCCGTAGTCGCGCCAGTCGGTGGCGCTGGACGTGCTGATCCCGACATATCCGAGGGAAAGCAGGTTCATCACGTTCTCCCCTGTTCTCTGCCGGAGGAAGGCCCGGCATGGTTGATAGTATTTCCATTTTCGCATATGTTACGAAAATTGTAAAACAGACTGCAGCCAAATGCCCTTTTCGGGCTGTGACAGTGCCGCAAAGGGAGGTTGTATGAAGCTGGGTAGTCTGAAGAGCGGAGGCCGCGACGGCACGCTGACGATCGTCTCCGGGGATCTGACGCGCCGCGCCGACGCCGCCGACATCGTGCCCACCCTGCGTCAGGCGATCGAATCCTGGGGAGCCGTCGAGCCGCTGTTGCGCCGGCGCGCGGAGCTGCTCGAGGCCGGCCAGTGGCCGGACGCGAAACCGTTCGTCTCCGGGGACATGGCGTCTCCCTTGCCGCGCTCCTTCCAGTGGGCGGACGGCAGCGCCTACCTCAGCCACATGCGCCTCGTCAGGAAGGCACGCGGCGCCGAGCTGCCGCCGGGCGCCGAGACCGATCCGCTGATCTACCAGGGCGGCTCCGACATCTTCCTCGGCCCGACCGACGATATTCCATCGTACGACCAGAGCTGGGGGCTCGATTTCGAGGCCGAGATCGCGGTGATCGTCGACGACGTCCCGCGCGGGACGACAGCGGCGCAGGCCAGGGGCCACATCAAGCTCGTCATGCTGTGCAACGACGTCTCGCTGCGCGAGGTGATGCGGCCCGAACTGCAGAAGGGCTTCGGCTTCTTCCAGTCCAAGCCGGCCAGCGCATTCTCGCCCGTCTGCGCCACGCTCGACGAACTGGGTGTGGCATGGGATGGCGGCAAGCTCTGCCTGCCCCTGGTCTCGACCTACAACGGCGAATGGTTCGGCTCGCCCGATGCCGGAGCCGACCTCGCCTTCGACTTCCCCGCGCTGATCGCCCATGCGGCCAGGACCCGCGATCTGGCGGCCGGCACGATCATCGGTTCGGGCACCGTCTCCAACGATGCCTACAAGGAAGTCGGATCCTCCTGCCTCGCCGAGAAACGGATGATCGAGATCATCGAGAAGGGCTCCACCGAGATCGGCTTCATGAAACCGGGCGACGCAGTCCGCATCGAGATGTTCGATGCTCGCGGCGCCTCGATCTTCGGCGCCATCGACCAGAAGGTGGTCGCTGCCTGAGGACTGAACGCCAGGTTGCCGCGTGCCGGGCGGCGCATTGCCGGCCCGGTCGCAAACATCATACGCGCGGAGGAGATTTTATCGGCCTTATGACAGCCGGCGTCCCGTAACGGGGCATTGGAAACAAAGGTCCTATTGCGTTTGGTGCCGTGCGCGCCGGCGGCATTTGTCGTGTCCGGCGCTCGATTGACAGGGATAAATTTCCCGAATATCGAGAAATCACCTTGCGGCGGGTGATTCATGGCGCGTTTGAAAAGTGATCTGGAGATACGATCCGACGGCCGCAATGCGGTCGCCGACCGCGCCATCGAGATCCTGTTGAGCTTCACCGACGACCGACCCGTCCTGACGGCGGGCGAGCTGTGCGAGGCGAACGGCATGTCGCGCAGCACCATCTACCGCTATCTCACCTCGCTGCGCGCCGGCGGCTTCATTGCGGAGGAGCCCGGCAGGGGATTCCGCCTCGGGCCGAAGCTGATCGAGATGGCGCGCATCGCCCGCAAGGGCAACTCGATCCTCGAGATCGCGGAGCCCCACATCCACCAGCTTGCGAACAGGTGCGGCGAGATCGTCCAGCTCGTGGAGCGTGTCGGCCGTCAGACCATCATGCTCGACAACATCGAGAGCAAGCACCGGATCGGCATCACCTATCTGCGCGGACAGGTGCTGCCGTCGCCGCTCGGCGCCTCGGCAAAGGTGCTGACCGCCTTTGCCCCGCCCGAGGAGTTCGAGGAGCTGCTGCGCTCGGTCGACCTCCAGGCATATACGCCCAGGTCGATCGTCGATCCCCAGGAACTGCGCAGGCAGCTCGAACTGGTGCGGGCCAATGGCTACGCCTACAACGACGAGGAACTCGACGAAGGCATCCGGGCCGTGGCGGCGCCGATCTTCGGCCGCTTCTCGGTGCGCTATTCGGTGGCGATCGTCGGCCCGACCTTCCGGCTCACCGACGAGAAGCTTCCCGAATTCATCGAGATGGTGAAGGACACGGCCACACAGATAAGCCGCAGCCTCAAGGAACACGAAACCTAGCCACGTCGCGCACGGATGACGTGCGGCTCGTTCAGGCGGGAGCGGCCCCGGAGGCGCTTCCCGTCATCTGAGCTAAATACCATGTCCTGAAAATCAGGATATATTTGTTGATTTTCGAGACATTTCGGCGTCATATGGCTGCGTGGAAACGTGCCGCCAGACGGCATGCTTTCCGGCGCCAGACCGAGGCGGGAGGAGATCGGGCCGTGACTACTGCGACGTTCGATGCCGACGTGATCGTTTCCGGAGCCGGTCCGTCCGGCCTGATGGTCGGCTGCGAGACCGCCCTGGGCGGCGCCTCGACGATCATCCTGGAGAAGCGCGACGGGCCGCACCTGACCAGGGCGGGCACGCTGGCGCCGCGCGTGCTGGAGATATTCGCGAGCCGCGGCATCATCGACGCCGTCACGGCTCGCGCCTACGAGCTTCATTCCGACCCGCGTACGCCGAACGGCATATGGGCGGGACTGCCGGGCATCGACTACACGGCGCTGGAGACGGAATATCCCTATGTGATGATGTTCCCGCAGATCGAGACCGAGCAGCTTCTCGCCAGGCATTTCGAAAGCCTCGGCGGAGAGATCCGCCTCAAGAGCGAGGTGACGGGCCTCGAGCAGGACGAGGAAGGCGTCACCGTCCGCTACCGCGATGGCGAAGGCAGAGAGCGGAAGCTCAGGGCGCGCTATCTCGTCGGCTGCGACGGCAGCCGGAGCGCCGTCCGCACCGCCGCGGATATCGCGTTCGTCGGCGATCCGGCGAGCCGCATCGCCATCAATGTCGATGCGTTCACCGACAACCCCTACCCGCGCAACCTGACGGTCTCCAACAGCGAGAACGGATGGGCCATGACCTATCCGCTGCGCAACGGGCTGACGCGGTTCGCCATGATCGACGCGGCCACCTGTCGCGACATGTCCGACGAGCAGCCGAGCCTGGAGCAGGCCAAGGCGATGCTGCGCCGCGTCCATGGCTCCGATTTCGGCATCCGCGAGGTGAACTCGATCAACAAGTTCCACGACGCGCTTTATCTCGCGCAGCAATTGCGCAAGGGACGCGTCTTCCTGGTCGGCGAATCCGTGCGCGTGCACTATCCGGCCTCCGGCGTCGGCATGCAGTTCTGCCTGCAGGACGCCTTCAATCTCGGCTGGAAGCTGGCCTATGCGGTCAGGAACGAGGGCCCCCGCTGGCTGCTCGATTCCTTCACGACCGAGAGACTGCCCGAGATCAACCGCCTGCTCG
>JAFKJY010000041.1:0-102577 GCA_017305835.1 Hyphomicrobiales bacterium | reverse complement strand
GCGAGCACGTCGCGCTCAAGAAGCGCCTGGAAGCGGATTTCCTGACGATCCCCGAGGTGAATCGCCGCATCTGCGAGGAGCTGGCGGGACTGTCTGTGCGCTACCCTTCGGCGGACGCAACCCACGACATCGTCGGCCGCCGTTTCCCGAACCTCGCCCTGAAGAACGACCGGCACGGCACGGATTCGGTCTTCTCGCTGCTGCGGAGCCAGAAGTTCGCCCTGATCGACCTCACCGGGCGGTCGTCATTGCCAGCGGTCGACGACGGCCTGCCCGTCGTGGCGGCATCGCTGCAGATGCCTGCGTCCGGAAGCTATCGAGGTATTGCAAGTGCGCTGGTCCGCCCGGACGGCCATGTCGCGTGGGTTGGCGAGTTGCCGCTCGACCGCTACCTGCCGCAGGCCGAAGTCGCGGAATGGGTGCCTTCCGCAGCCAGCCGGCCGCTGCGCGCCACGGCGTCCGCCTAAGCCGCGCGCTTACTCCTCGCCGAGCTTCGCCTTCAGCCAGGCGGCGGTCATCGCCAGGTTGGACGGTCTGTCGAACTTGGGATCCTCATGGCCTGCGGCCGCGAGGAGACAGAAGGTCGCGTCGATACCCTCACGCGAGAGCGCGGCCAGCATGTTCGCGCTCTCCGAAGTCCACACGATGTGGTCACAGTCGCCATGCGCGATCAGGAATGGCGGCGCGCCGGCGTGGATGCGCCGTACGGGGCTGGCATTGCGGACAAGCGCATTGTCCTGCGCGATCTCGTCGAGGCCGAAGAGGGCGGCGGCGATCGGCGTTCCCCGCAGCCGCCTTTCGAGCGGCGACTGCCGGCTCATCGTCACGAAGTCATGGTGGCTGAACCAGGTCACCACCGCCTGCACGGTGCTCGACTGGTCGAGGTGGTCGCCCACGGTCCCCTCGAGTTCGTCGTCACCGGCCGTCAGCCCCGTCATGGTGGCGAGATAGCCTCCCGCCGAAGCGCCCCAAATGCCGACTTTTCCCGTAGCGAGACCGCGGGCGGTCCCGTTGGCGCGCAGCCAGCGGACGGCCGCCTTCACGTCGTGGATCTGCGCCGGATAGATGTGTTCGGGAACCAGGCGGTAGTTGGCGGAGGCGACGGCGACCCCGTTCATCGCCGTTCGTTCGAGGCGCTCGACCGCATTGTCGCGCTTGTCGCCGCGCGCCCACGAGCCGCCATGCAGGTAAACGACGACGGGCACGTCGTGCGCGACGTCGGGACGATAGATGTCCAGGCGCAGTTCAACGCCATCGACCTTGGCATAACAGACATCGTATTCGGTCCTGACGCCGGTCAATTCGGCACTCCCCTCTCTGGCATTCCTGCAATCTCTGCGGCGGCGCAGCCTCTCGCGAGGTCGGACGCGACAGCCCGCCTAGTCGGCAAGCACGTAATCCTGCGAGGCCTTGGCGCGCTCCCTGACGTCGGCGAGGTCGACGCCGAGCAGCCTGCCGTCCTTCTTCAATACGCGGCCCTCGACCATCACCGTGTCGACATTGCCGGGATGGCAACCGGAGACGATCGCCGCGACCGGGTCGATCACCGGCATGAGATTGATGTCGCCCGAACGGATCATGATGATGTCGGCGGACTTGCCCGGCTCGATGGTCCCGACCTTGTGCAGCAGGCCGTTGGCGCGGGCGCCTTCCACAGTGGCGAACTGGAGCACGTCATGCGTCGTGAGCGTCTCGGGGGCGCTTGCCTCCCTCGAATGGCCGCCGCCGACATAGGAGCGGTAATAGGCGAGAGCCGACCGCATCTGGGTGAACATGTCGGCGCTTCCCAGCGTCTCGGTATCCCCGCTCAGGCTCGGCCGCACGCCCCGCGCCAGCAGCCGGTCGAACGGGATGTCGCCCATGCCCGGCGAGTTCATCTCCACGTTGACGCCCAGGGAGACGGTCACGCCGTTGTCGGCGACCATCTGCAACTCGTCGTCGCTGCTGCTGCTGCAGTGGACGAAGGTGAGGTCGTCGCCCAGCATGCCGTATTTGTCCATTTCGGCGATGCCGCGCTTGGCTCCGTTGAATGCGAAGGCGCCCATATGGATGCTGGAGCGGATGCCGAGCTCCCGCGCGAGCCGCAAGTCGGCCTTCCAGGTTTCGCCGTCGGTGATCTCGGGACCGCGCGCCGCCATCACCAGCGTCAGCAGCGAATCGTCGGAAGCGAACTGCTCCCGGCGCAGCCGCGCGATGTCGGCCGGATGCGGGCGCGAGCTGTTGGGCGTGCGCGAGCCCGTCTGAGTCAGCGACCAGCCGTGCCCGAACACGCCCCGGATGCCGGACTGACGCAGCGCATCCACGGCGGCGTCCGAATGCTCGGGCGTGTTCTGGATCTGCGACCAGTCGAGCATGGTCGTGACGCCGCTGTCGATCGCGCCCAGCGCGCCGAGATAGTTTGCGATCCACACGTCCTCGGGCCGGTAGCGCGGGCCGCGCCTGAACATCATCTCCTCGAAATAGGCGACGGGCGGATGGATGTTGACGCAGCGGTGGCGCACGCAGGTCTGCCATGTGTGCCGATGCGTATCGACGAAGCCCGGCAGGACGATCATGTCGCCGGCGTCGATCACCTCCGCGTCCGACGCATCGATCCGCGGCCCCGCGTCGACGATCTTGCCACCTTCGACCAGGATGTTCCCGGCCGAAGCCTCCCGACTGCCGGGAGCCATCGTGATGAGGCACCCGCACTTGATCAGCGTGCGCTTGGTCACAACCACCTTCGTCCTCCCCGCAATACGTCCTGAAGCATCGCCGCCTTGCAGCGCGTTCCCGCGCATCGTTTTTGCGGAATTCCTGCTCGCGGCGTGGCGATCCGAACGGCATAGGACTTCCCGCCGGAAATATCCTGCCGCGAAACGTCTTCGCGCGCCTCCTCCTCCGGGGCCGACAGGCGTGACTCGACGCCATCAGCCTCACGTTTTGATACGTGAAGGCTATCCAGCCAATTCCCATTTTTCAAGAATAAAATGTTGACTATCGGGAAAATGGCCGATAGCTTTTTTGCCAGATGGCCGCAGACGATGGGAGTGAGGATCGATGCGTGCACGTCCGGAGCTGGCATTTGCGGAGCGTGGTCCGGAGGACATGACTCTTGCCGGTTTTCCCGCGGCGGCCGGCCTCTCCATCATGACGACCGAGCCTGGAGTGCGCCTCTTCGACGGCGCGCTGCCCGTCGCCTGATCCGCCCGGAGTGGCGGCGAGATGTAGAACTTCACATCTGCAGTAACCGGGCAAAGGCTACACGAGCTGTCGTCCCGAGCCCAGCTTAAAGGGAGGAGACCCAACAATGCGACATGCCAGCTTTACGCGTCGGACGTTCCTTGCCGTCGCGGGCGCGTGCGTTACACTTCTGTCGGCCGCTGCCGACCGCGCCTATGCAGACAGCGCCGATCTGAAGTCGCTGTACGAGGCGGCGAAGGCCGCCGGCGAGACGACCGTTTCGATCTACCTGCCGGCCGCGGCATCCAACCAGCCCTTCTTCGATGCGTTCGAAAGCGAGTTTCCCGGCATCAAGGTCGTGCCGACGGACATCTCCGGCGCCGCCCTTTTCGCGCGTCTCGAAGCCGAGGCGGCGAGCGGCAAGCCGCAGGCGGACCTGGTGACGTCGGGCGATCTCGACTTCCCCACGCTCAATTCCAAGGGATACCTGGCCCCCTATCAGCCCGTCGGTGCGGACAAGCTCGCCAAGGAATATCTCGGCGGCGACGGCAACTGGGTGGTCTGGGAGCTTGTGCCGATCGGCCCCGCCGTCAATACCACCCAGATCACCAAGGAGGGTCCGCACAGTTGGGCCGACCTGCTCGATCCATCCCTGAAGGGAAAGATGGCGATGACCAGCGCGACCACGCTGACCACCTCGCCGATGGGTCTTGTCCAGGCCATGCATGGCGGCGCGATCGACGACAAATGGGTGGCCGCATTCGCCGCCCAGGAGCCGGCCGTGACCGCCTCGACCTCGGCAACCATGCTCGGCGTCGCGCAGGGCCAGTATTCGATGGCGCCGCTGATGGCCTATTCGGTGCTGTCGAACACCAAGAAGAAGGGCGCGCCCGTCGACTTCTGGTTCCTGAAGGAAGGCAATGCGGTCGTGCCGCTTTCGGCCGGCCTCATGAAGACGGCGCCGCAGCCGAACGCCGCCAAGCTGTACATCTCGTGGCTTCTCACGAGCTCTGCCGCCAAGATCGCCGCCGAGCAGACGGGCGCCGTCAGCACCATGCCGGGTTCGCCCGGACCGGAGGGCATGCCCGCCGACCACAAGCTCTTCGTCCTGACCGGCAGCGACATGCAGGCGGCCCTGAAGAGCTGGTTCGACGGGCCGGCCAAGGAATTCAAGCAGTAGCGGCCCGCCCGACGTGTCGACGGACAACGCGCTTGGAACCCGCATGCGCATCTCGAATCCGGTCGCTGCCTTGACGGCGGCCGGCGCAAGGCGCGCGGGTTTCAGGCTGCTTGTCGCGGCGGCCATCATCTACTGCCTGCTTTGGCCGATGGTCATGCTGGTGCGAGGGGCGTTCATAGGATCGCCCTTCGCATCGGACACCGTCTGGACCACGAGCGGATTCCGGCAGGTCCTCAGCGACCCGCAACTTGTCTCCAATATCGGGGCCTCGCTCCTGCTGTCGTTCGGCGTCACGGTGGGAAGCCTGATCGGCGGCACCTGTTTCGCGGTGCTGGCCACTCGCTTCCAGACGCGCCTGCGCGGCTGGATCACGCCCATGATGGTGGTCGCGGCCGCGACCCCCGGCCTTTTCTACGCAATAAGCTGGGCAATGCTCGCCAACCCCAATGCCGGCATCGTCTCGCGGCTGTTCGCCTCGGTCGGGCTGGGGAGCATCGGCCAGTGGTTCAACGCCATGAGCTGGCCCGGCCTCATCATCGTCGGGTCCCTCAAGGTTACCGGCTTCGCCTATCTGTTCCTCGTCGGGCCGATGTCGGCGGCCGATCGCAGCCAGGAAGACGCCGCCGTGATTTCCGGGGCGAGCCGGATCAACGCCTTCTTCACGATCACCCTGCCGTCGCTCGCGCCCGCCTATTTCGCGGTCGGCATGCTGCTGATCGTGGCCGGGATCCAGGCTTTCGACATGCCGGCAGTCCTCGGCCTCCCCGTCGGGATCAAGACGCTCTCGCTGCGGGTGAACGATTACCTCGTCGGCTATGCCGAGCCCAACTGGCTCGCAGCCAACGCCATCGCGGTGCTGACGATGCTGTTCGTCGCGATCCTCGTGACGATCCAGATCTGGGTGCTGCACGGCAAGGACCATGTGACCGTCGCCGGAAAGTCCCAACAGGGGGCGAGGCTGCGCCCCCGGCGGTGGGGCTGGGTGCTGGATCTCGCCATACTGGCCTACGCCCTGATTGCCATCGTCGCCCCGGTCGCACAGTTCGTCATCGGCTCGTTCCAGCCGTTTTTCGGGCTCTACGGAGCCTGGACGCTGGACAACTATGCCCGGCTGTTCAGCGATCCCGTCGGGATCGGCGCGCTGCAGTCGACACTTGTCATCGCTTTCGTCGGCGCCTCGATCACGGTGCTCGCGGGCTTCTTCATGGCCTATGTGATCACGCGTGCGCCCGGCAGCGGCATCGGCATTCTGGCGCGCATCGGTTCCTGGATTCCGGCTACGGCACCGGGCATCGTGCTCAGCGTCGCCCTGCTGTTCACCTATCTCAGCACACCCTTCGTCCGCGAGCTGTTCGGGACGCATTGGCTCATGATGTTCGCGCTCATGGTCGGCGCGATCCCGATCGCGGTGCGCGCCGCCGAAGGCATGATCGCCCAGGTCTCGCGCGAACTCGAGGATGCTGCCTTCATCTGCGGGGCAAACGTGCTGCCGACGCTGATCGGCATACTGGCCCGCCTGTGCGCACCGAGTCTGATCGGGGCGTGGCTGCTGATCTCGCTATGGATGGCCGGAACCCTCGACATCCCGCTGCTCCTGCAGTCCACCAGGAGCCAGACGGTGGCGACCTATGCCTATTCGCTCGTCACCCAGGGCGAGTTCTCGCTGGCGGCGGCGATCTTCGTGAGCTTCCTCGTCCTGCTCGCGGCGTGCACGCTGGCTCTGATCCTGCTGTACCTGCTGATCCGCATGCTCATGAACCGTCCGCGGCTGCTGGCGGCGGAACCGTTGGCCCTCTCCGGGGAGAAGCTGCATGCCGACTGACCCTTCCAGCCGCGGAAGCGTGGGCATCACGATCAGCGACCTCGACAAGTTCTATGGCCGGCTGCAGGTCCTGAACGGCATCTCGCTGCGCATCGATCCCGGAAGCTTCGTCGCGCTGCTGGGTCCGAGCGGCTGCGGCAAGACCACATTGCTGCGCACGATCGCCGGGCTGGAGCAGCCGAGCGGCGGCACGATCGACATCGGCGACAGGCGCGTCGTCGACGTCGCGGCAGGCGTTCTCGTTCCGCCGCAGCAACGGCGCCTCGGCATGGTATTCCAGCACTATGCCCTGTGGCCGCACATGACGGTCCGGCAGAACATCGGTTTTCCCCTGCGCAAGCAGGGCTTTCCCAGGGAGGAATGGGAGCCGCGGATCAAAGCCATCGCCGAGGCCGTCGGGCTTCCGACGATCCTCGACCGGCGACCATCGCAACTGTCGGGCGGCCAGCAGCAGCGCGTGGCGCTGGCGCGCGCGCTCGTGTCGCGGCCGAACGTCCTGCTGCTCGACGAGCCGCTGTCCAATCTCGACGCCAACCTGCGCGACCAGCTCCGGCGGGAACTCAGGCAGTTGCACGATCGGCAGGGCACGACGAGCATCCTCGTGACGCACGATCAGGAGGAGGCCGCCATGCTCGCCGACGTCATCGTCGTCGTCCAGCAGGGCGTCATCGTGCAGGTCGGCCCGCCCAACGACATTCTCGACCGGCCGGGCAACCGCTTCGTCGCCGGCTTCGTCGGCTATGACAATTTCATCCCCGGCGTGGTCGAGCATACCGACGGTTCGGCCGTGCGGATCCGCCTCGACGGCGGCGATACGGTCCGGCTCCGCCACAAGCGGCCGGCTTCGGAGGCCGGGCATGCCGCAGCCGTCGCGGTTCGCAGCGGGCACATCGTGCTCACCGACAGGAGCGAGCCGCACGGCGGCCCCTTCGTTGAACTGTCCGGACGGGTGACGCGAATACAGGGCCTCGGGCGCTGGCGGGAAACCCATGTCGAGTATGGCGGGACGACGCTGACCGTGCGCGACCTGGCCGACATTCCCAGCCCTGCCGAGCCGGGCAAGAGCGTGATCATGCGCATCCCTTCGGATTCGCCCGTCTTCGTCGACTAGCCCACGGCAGACCGGGACCGAGACTACCTTCAGACGAAAGGACCTATCCATGGACGATCCCGCAACCCAAATCGCGGCCCTTCAGCAGCAGGTCCAGCTTCTGATGGACGAGAGGGAGATCACGCGGCTGCTGCTGGCGCTCTCCCGCACGGTCGACGAGAAGGATTTCGACGGGCTGGCCTCGCTCTATGCCGTCGATGGTACGCTTGCCACCCCGTGGGGCAGCCATTCGGGCCGTGCGGGAAAGGCCGAATACGTGCGCAAGGATCTCGGGCATTTCCACGCCATGCACCATGTCGGCGCGGGATACGAGATCCAGGTCGAGCCGGGCGCCTCGACGGCGACCGCGCGCATGACCCTGCTCGCCACGCATGTCTCCGACAGTGGCGGGACGCACTTCACCACCGTCGGCGGCTACTACGACGTCGATCTGGTCCGCGAGGACGGAAAATGGCGCCTCAAGCGGGTCACGCCGCACCCGCAATGGCGCTTCAGCGCCTCGGGTAAGGAGGCAGCCGCGCCAGCGCGGGACGAACGCTGGGTTCCCTGAAGGAGCAGGGAACCGGGAGAGCGGCAAAGCTGGCGCAAGGGCATGACGCTGCGGACGAATATCCGGCGTCGAGGCCAAGCCCGGTAGCGCGACGGGACTGACTGATCTCCCGTCGGGCGTCAGAACTTCATGTTGAAGCGGGCGCGCGCAGACTGGTCGCTGACGCCGGAGCCGAACTGGCCGACATAGGAGACGCCGAGGGTGGCGGTCGGCGACAGGGCGAAGTCGAGGCCGGCTTCGATCACCGCGACGTCGCGGGCGATCGGCACGCCGCCGATGTTGAAGGCATTGCCGCCGCCGGCGAAGCGCATCGCGGCATTCGGAGTGACGTTGCCGAAGGTGTGACGCCAGCCGACCATGCCCTTCAGCGTGACCGCCGTCCTGCCGAGATCGAAGCGCGTCGAGGCGCGCAGGCCGAGCGTGGCGAAAGTAGCGTCGTTGTCGGCCGGCCCGCTCGCCAGCGCCGCCGCATTGCCCCTTTCGGTGAAGCCGTCCGTGTGGAGGCTCACATAGGCGAGATTGGCGAAGGGCTCGAAGGCGAAACTGCCGGCGCGGAAGCCGTAAGCCGCCTCGCCGAACATCTGCGCCGTGCCGACCTGGTAATCGCCCCTGAGGGTATCTGCGAAGCCGGGGAAGCTCACGGTCCGGGAGGTCGAGACGCCGTGCCATGTGTAGGCCGCGCCGGTGCGGAAGGCGAGATCGCCCCCGGAGACCTTCCATGTCGTGCCGCCGTAGAGGCCGACATGGTAGTCGTCGCTCGAACCGGAGGAGTTGCGATCCGTCACCCCCAGCTGGGAATGGCCGTAGCCCGCCACCGCGCCGAAGCGCCAGGTGTCGAAGACCGGCGCATCCACGCCTATGAAGAAGCCGCCGGTGGAGCGGTCGAGACGCGCGGCGTTGCCGTCGCTGTTCCAATGGCCCCACGAACCGAAGGCCTGGCTCCAGAAGGCCGGGCCGGCATGGTCGGGCGAAGCGAGCATCGGCGCCTCGCCCGGACCGTAGGCCAGCACCGGCGCGGAGGAAGCGCCCGCCCCGTCGAAGGCGGCACGGATGCGGTCGTTGACGGCGTCGCGGAGGAAGCGGCTGTCTTCCAGCATGGCAGTGCGGGCCGAGACATGGATCTCGCCCGAGAGCTGGTCGAAGGCATACCGGGCCTGCGGGGCCGACAGGCCCAGCACCGCATCATGGACCGGATTGCCCGGCCCGAGGCTTTCGACGCCGCCGCCGGCGGCGATCTGGTTCGGCGTGATGCCGACATTCTGGAAAGCCGTGCCGTTGCGGGTCATCCGCAGCCAGACGTTGTTGGCGTCATAGCTGAGTGAGGGATCGAGGAAGGCGAGGTTCGAGGTCACGCCGTCGAACCTGCCCGGCACGCCCGCAATGCCGCCCGTCGCGGTGACGATCAGGTAGTCGGTCTGCGGCTGATAAATGCCGGCGCCGGCCAATACCCGTACCGTACCGCCGTCGATGGTGGCCGTGCCGCTCGCCCTGACGAGGTCGGACTGACCCGTCGCGTCGACCTCGACCTCGTAGGTCGAGCCGCTGTTGAAGACGATGTTGCCGACATCGAGCGTGCCGATCGAATTGCCCGGCGCGATCACGCCCGTGACATTGACATCCCCCACCGTGCCGGCGCCTTGCAGGCGACCATCGGCCCAGACGTCCAGCGTGCCGCCGAGCCGGCCGTTCACGGCGAGGATGCCGTTCTCGACCGTGGTCGTGCCGGCAAAGCCGCCGGAATCGCCGGTCAGCCCGGTGGTGCCCGGGCCGACTTGGCGGATCGCGCCGCTGCCGCCGATAACGCCGGCGAAGGCGAGATTGCCGGAGCGGTTGAAGACGAGCGTGCCCGCATTGGCGACGGGGCCGGCGATGCTGCCCGCCGCGCCGCCGTTTCCGATTCGCAGCGTCGAGCCGGCGGCGATGCCGGTGCCGCCCGTATAGCTGTTGCCGGCGGTGAAGGTCAGGTCTCCGCTCACGAGCTGCACCGCGCCGGAGCCGGAGATCTGGCCGCCGAAGGTGGTAGCGTCGGAGCGATTGAAGGCGAGCACCGCGTCGTTCAGCACGTCGCCGGCGATCGAGCCGGATGTGCCGCCATTGCCGATCTGGAGCGTTCCGGCCGCGACGGTCGTGCCGCCGGTGTAGCTGTTCGCGCCGGTCAGGATCAGCGTGCCGAAGTCGTTCTTTACCAGCCGGCTGTTGCCGGTCAGCTCCGACGCCACGGTTGTAAAGTCGGAAGCGCTGGCCAATGTGCCGTTGCCGACGCGGACCGACGTGCTGCCGCCGGCGCCGTCGAGCGTGATCGGAGCGCCCGAGACATTCCACCCCTGCCCGATGAACTGCATCGCCGTCACGGAGACCGCGCCGGAGGAGGCGTCCACGGTCACGTCGCCCGGATTGGTCTGGAAGACGGCGAACTTGCTGCCCCAGGCCGAGGCGGCCGTGCCAGCGGCATCGGTCCAGTTTGTCGTGGGGCCGGCGCTCCAGGTGCCGTCGCCGCCGTGGATGGAGCCGTCGGCGGTCGTCGTCGTCCCGTTCCAGAACTGGATGGCGGGGGCTGGACCGCTCACGACGAGGTTGACCTCGTTGGCGACGGCGGTCTGCACGGTGCCGCTCGTGCCGGTCGGCATCGAGCCCACCGCGAGGCCGTTGTCGGTCAGCGACCCGCCATAGTCGAAGATGCGGTAGACGCCGGCGCCGAAGCCGCCGTCGTCGGTCACGTCGAGGGTGCCGTCCAGCGTCAGGTTGCCGGTGACGCCGAACAGCGCCGGATTGCCCGGCGCTCCGAGCGCGGCGTTCACCTTGGAGGCGCCGGCAAGGGCGAGAGAGGCGAGGCTCAGCGTCTGGCCGGCGCGTCCGTCGAGGATGCCGCCGCCCGCGATCGTGGTCGCGCCCACGCTCCCGGACCCGCCGAGGGTCGCGCCGGAATTCACCTCGAACCGGCTCGCGGCCATGGATCCGTTCACCTGCATGCGGCCGCCGTCGACGGTGGTGGTGCCGGCGAAGCTCTTGGCGCCGGTGAGCGTGAGCGTTGCGGCCCCCTGCTTGATGAAATCGCCGGTTCCGGTGATCTCGGAGGGAAGCGTGGTATTGACTGACGTGACCGTGGTGAGCGCTCCGGTGCCAATGGCGAGGGTGCCACTTGCGAAGCCCGCCACGTCGCCGACGGTCTGCGAGTGGCCGTTGAGGTCGAAGGTCCCGCCGAAGAGCCGGAGAGTCGTGGCGGTGGGAAGCCGGTCGTCGGCGCCCAGCGCCAGGCTGCCGCTCCAGACGGTGGTGTCGCCGGCATAGCCGCTCTGGCCCGTGAGGGTGAGCGTGCCCGCTCCTTCCTTCTCGAAGGAGCCGGAGCCGGAGATAGCGCCGCCGAAAGTGTAGTCCGTCTTTCGGCGGAAGATCATCTGGCCGTTGTTCAGCACGTCGCCGACCAGCGTGCCGTCCTGCGGTTCGGCCCCGACCAGTTCGCCGACATAGAGCCTTCCGTCCTGCACTTCGGTGCCGCCGGTCCAGCTGTTCTGCCCGGTCAGCGTGAGCCAGCCCGAACCTGTCTTCACCACATTGCCCGTGCCGGAGATGTTCCCGGTCGCCCTGGTGAAGAAATCGGCGCTGTTGAGAAAGAGCGTGCCGTCGTTCTTCGTATCGACGGGCAGGACCATGTTTGACGAGGCGTTAGCGGCGATCTTGAGGGTAGCGCCGCTGGAGATGTCGATGGTGCCGTCGAAGGGAGCGACGCCGCCGGCGAGCGTAGTGGTGCCCGCCAGGACGTTGACGTTACCTTTGCCGCTCCCGCCGGTGATGTAGGGCGCGAACAGGTAGTTGTTCGAAGTATGGTTGAAGACGAGCGTCCGCGTCCCCGGATTCGCCGAGCCTTCGAAGACGACGTAGGGCGCCTCGACAGTGCCCGGCGCGACCGCCGCCTGCCCCTCGGCAGCGCCGATGATCAGCGTTCCCCCGGTGCCGATGCCGTTGCCGATGCGGACGCCCTGGGTCGGATCGGTGAGGCGCAGCGCGCCGCCGTCGGCGACCGTCAGAACGCCGCTGCTGGCGCTGCCCACCGATACGCTGCCGGACGACTGAACCGTACCGCCGCTGCCGATCGTCGCGGTGCCCGATATATCGACCTGCGTCGCTGTGAGGGTGCCGCCATCAGCGATCGTCGCGGTGCCGAGGGTTCCCACCGTGACCCGACCATTCGACGCAAGCGTGCCGCCATTGGTCACCGTAAGGAGGCCCAAGTCGGTGATGCCGCCCTGGGCCGACCAGATCGAGCCCGTCCCGGTGACATGCGCCTCGCTCCTGTTGTTGATGCTGACGATGGCGCTGGTGTCCGCGGAGGCGCCGTTGAGGACGTTGAAGACACCGCGGCCGGGTGAGCCGATATTGAAATTCACTCCGTTCGTGATGATGAAGGAGGAGCCGGAGCCAGTGATGGTCAGAGTTCCATCGGCCGTCGTGGAGTCGCGTCCCAGCGTGACGATGGCGTTGCCGCCCGGATTGACGATCTGGAGCTTACCCCCATCCTCGACCACGAAGGAGCCCACGTTGGCGTCGTAGGAGACGGTGAGTTCGGTAGCGGTCCATTGCGATCCCGCGCCGGTCACGAGCACACTGCCGGTTGTGACGGGAAAGCCGATTGTGCCGGGAAAGTTGGCCACGACCGCGTGCTTGGTCGTGACCTGCCCGCCGTTCGAGACGGTGACCGCACCTTCGCCACGGTTGCCCACGATGAAATAGGTGCCGCTGTCCGTGATCCGGCCCGCGCCTGTCACCAGAAGGGCACCCACCGAGCCGGCGACGCTGCCGAGCGTGACTCCTCCGGACTGTGCCCCGGCCGCGTCGATGACGACGGGAGAAGCCGTGGAACCGTTGTTGATGACGACTGCGGTGCCGGAAGTAGGCACATTGTTGGACGACCAGTTGCCCGCATCGGACCAGTTCACGGTGCCGGCTCCGCCGGTCCAGGTCTGGGCGAAGGCGGGCGACGAGGCGGCGAATCCCGCCAGCGCGGTGCCGGCGAGAAGTCTGCCGCCGCGTGTCCAGTGCCCGATAAGCTTCCCTGCCATGACGCCCCGCATACGAACAGAACTCCGGCAAATCGGTCGCCGATCGTCCTCGGGGGCGCAACTCTCGAAACTCACAGGTTTTGTCGGTTTTTCAGGCGTGTGTGTGCTATAGGCCGCTGACAGACTGCTCGGCACAGAGGCCCGAACGGATGATCGCAAGGCATGTCCCGCCGGAGGAGAACATTGTCGGTCAGGCGTTGCTGCTGGCGGAGGACGCGCTGACCGCAGCGACCCCCGAGGAGGCCAGCACCCGCTTCTTCCAGGCCGCCAGCCGCATCGGCGCGACCTATCTCCAGACCCGCCTCTACCGGCGGCCGCTGGCGCGGCTGACCTCGCAGGTCCATTGGCAGGCAGGCGGCTTCATCACGCGCATCTCGCCGGAGAAATGGCCGGGCAGCGCCGCCTTCAACTATATCTGCTTCGACTGCAACCCGCTGCTCGGCGCCATCCGCGAGAACCGCACGCGCTATCGCTTCTCCGATTTCGCGCCGCACGCCGCACGCAACTTCAAGGTCTACTGGGACGCCCTGGGCGAGGCCGGCATCGCCGATGCGCTGTGCGCCACCTCCTACGGCTCACGCGGCGTGATCACCTCCCTGCATCTGGGGTTCGGCGAGCGCGATCTCGATCCCGATCTGGCGCGGGCCGCGCAGATGGCCGGGCTGATGCTGACGGAACGGCTGATGGAATTTTCCGGCGGCCTGGGCGACGACCTGCCGGGCCTGAGCGACCGCGAGCGCGACTGCCTCGCCTTCATGGCCGACGGCAGGCGGGACAAGGACATCGCCGACCTGCTCGGCATCACCGAGACGACCGTGCGCTTCCATATCGACAACGCCCGCAGGAAGCTCGGCGCGAAGAACCGCGCGCAGGCCGTGGCGCGGCTGGCCAACCTGAGGCTGATCTAGCGCCGCCCTCGAGACCTTCTCACGCAAGTGAAGCGGGTAAGTTGGCGGCCTTCTGCTCTAGGCGGCCTCTCCGAGCAGGCGGCCGGCGATCATCTCGCCGATCGGCAGGGCCGACGTGGCGGCGGGCGAAGGGGCGTTGCAGACGTGGAGCTGCCTTTCGCTGCCGACGAAGAGGAAATCATGCGCCAGCGAGCCGTCGCGCATGACGGCCTGGGCGCGGATGCCGGCCGGATGCGGCCGCAGGTCGGCCAGCGTGAGTGATGGGCAGTATTTGCGGCATTCGGCCAGGTAGCCGCCGCGCCACAGCGAGTTGCGCAACTCGACGGCCGCCGACCTCCAGTTCCGCCCGAGCGTCTTCCAGAGCCCGGGGAAAAGCGCCCAGTCGGCGGTGTCGCGCATGTCGATCGACAGGCGCTCGTACCCCTCGCGCGCGAAGCCGAGCACGGCGTTCGGGCCGACGGTGACGCTGCCGTCGATCATGCGGGTGAGGTGGATGCCGAGGAACGGGAGGTCGGGATCCGGCACCGGATAGATCAGCGTCTTCACCACCTCGTTAAGGCGGGCGGGCAGGGAGAAATATTCGCCGCGGAAGGGCACGATGCGGTGGTCGACCCGCATGCCCGCGAGACGGGCGATGCGGTCGGATTGCAATCCGGCGCAGGCGAGGAGACGGCGGGCATCGATGGAGCGCTCGCCGACGCGAATGGTCACGCGCTCGCCGGCTTCGGCGATCGCGGTCACCACGCCGCCGAGCACGATTTCGCCGCCGGCGGCGCGGATCGCGTCCGCCATGGCGCCGCACATCGCCGGGTAGTCGACGATTCCCGTCGAAGGGGTGAAGATCGCGCCGATGCCGGTGACGTTCGGCTCACGCCGCTTCAGCTCCGCAGCGTCGATCCGCTCGGCCTCTATCCCGTTCTGGCCGGCGCGCTCGAACAGTGCGTCCAGCCGCTTCAGCTCCTTCTCGCCGGTGGCGACGATGTGCTTGCCGCAGACCTCGAACGGAATGCCGTGCTCGAGGGCGAAGGCCTTCGTCGCCTCCGCCCCGCGCTTGCACAGTTCCGCCTTCAGGCTGCCCGGCGCGTAGTAGATGCCGGAGTGGATGACGCCGCTGTTGTGGCCGGTCTGGTGCCGGCCGAGCCCGTCTTCCTTCTCGATCAGGACAAGGCTCGCGCCCGGCCGGCGCTCCAGCAGCTTCATGGCGCTTGCCAGGCCGACGATGCCGCCGCCGACGACGCAGAAATCGTAGATCATGTCGAACCAACAGGTCGCGCCGGCGCCCGCCCGCCGGCCGGATCGGGCCCGGCGGAGATCAGCTTGCCATGCGGGCCGGCTCGGCCGCCTTGTCCATCACCTCGGCCGCGAAACGCGCGAGCATCTCATGGCGGAGGCTGCGCGGGATGCCGGCCGTCGCCGTGTGCAGGATGAACTTGGTGATGCCGGCGGCGCGGTACTCGTCCAGGATCCTGCGGCAGGTGGCCGGCGAGCCGACCAGCTGCAGCTTCATCCAGGAATCGATCTGCGTCGAATCCGCGAGCTTCTTGAACGTACCCATCATGCGGTTGAAATTCTCGTAGCCCTTGATGCCGTCGTAGTTCGCGCGGCCGATCTCGTAGTGCACGATCTGCTGCTGGAAATGAAGGGGGCCGTATCGGCGGCAGAGCGCCTGAGCTTCCTCGTCGGTGTCGGCGATGAACAGGTGGACCATGGCGGTGGCCTCCCCGCTCGGATCCGCCGCCGCCTCGCGCCACTCGCTCAGCATCTGCGACTGCAGATGCATGGGGTAGGCCGAGGAGCAGAGCGGCAGGAGCCCGTATTCGCCCATCAGCCTGGCCGTCGGCTGGCTGGAGACCGCGCCGAGGAAATGCACGCGGTCGCGGGCCGGAACCGGGCGCAGCACGACCTCGCGGCCCATCTTGGTGAACTGCCCCTGGACGCTGAAGCGTTCGCCGGAGAAGGCACTCCGCACGATCTGCCAGTGCTCGGCGAACATCTCGCGCGAGAACTCCTGGTCGATGCCGTAGGCTTCGTACTCCATCGGCGCGCTGCCGCGCCCCATGCCGATGAAGAGATGCGCGCGCGTGAGATGCGACAGCATCGCCACTTCCTCGGCGAAGCGCAGGGGATGATACCACGGCGTGACGGTCGCGCAGGTGCCGAGGTTCAGGTCGGGATTGCGGGCGGCGACCGCCGCCATGAAGACGAACGGGCTCGGCGTCGGGAAATAGTCGGAGAAGTGGTGCTCGATGAACCACGCCGTGTCATAGCCCAGCGACTGCGTGTAGGTGCAGTCCTCGCTGGCCTCGGCATACAGTTCGGCATCCGTTGCCCCGTTGCGGTATGTCGGCGATGCGACGAATCCGAAGCTCATTTCTCACTCTCCCTGGCTGTCTCGGCGGATTGTTTATATTAAATACAAAAACTGCACAAGCTGCTCTTTGATCGAGGTGGGAAGACTGAAAATGCCCATTTATATCAATCTTATGCCCCGTATTCCCTCGGCATGGGGTAGCTCGCAAGCCGGAAATCAGAATCCGGTCGCACGCGCCTCTTGTAATAAATATAAAAAATTGCGATGGTAGCACACGATCGCCGATCAGGCCGGGCATGGGCCCTCCGAATCGCGCGGCGATCCATGGGGAGAGAGATGAACAGACGAATCCTGCTTTTGGGAGTGAGCGCGCTCGCCGGCGCGCTGGCGATGATGCCGGGGGCCTTCGCGGGCGAGGTTTTTCGCGTCGGCGACGTGAACAGCTATTCGAAGTTTCCGAGCTCCACCGAGCCGTCGCAGAAGGCGATGAAGATGGTGTTCGACGACGTCAACGCGAAGGGCGGCGTGGCCGGCGGCATCACCTTCGAGATGGTGTCGCGCGACGACGGCTCGTCGCCGGCGGTGCTGACCACGGTGCTCGACGAGCTCACCGGCACCGGCCAGATCGACGCCATCATCGGCGCCGGCCTGTCCAGCACCTCGCTGGCCGCGGCTGCCTATGCCAAGCAGCACAAGATCATCTACATCGCCTCGCATGCCACGACCGACGCGCTGTCGCTCGATGGCGGCAACCGCTACACGCTTCGCGCACGCTCGACCATCCGCGGCCTCGTCGGCGCGCTGATGGAAGAGGCCAAGAAGAAGCAGCCCAAGCGCTGGGCGCTGGTGCTGCCGAACTACGAGTTCGGCCTCAAGATCGCCGAGGCGTTCAAGGCGAACCTCGCCAGGGACTTCCCGGGCGCCGAGATCGTCGCCGAGCAGTATCCGGCGATGGGCAAGATGGACGTGGGCGCGACCACCCAGGCCCTGCTCGCCGCCAAGCCGGATGCGATCCTCAACGGCATGTTCGGCGTCGACCTGCCGAAATTCGTCCGCGAGGGCGAACTGCGCGGCCTGTTCGAGGGCCGTCAGGTCTATTCGGTGCTGACCGGCAATCCGGAATATCTGCGCGAGCTTAAGGACGAGGCGCCGGTCGGCTGGACCGTCACCGGCTGGCCCTACTACGCGGTCGACCGGCAGGAGAACGTCGAATTCATCAAGAAGTGGCGCGAGCTCTACAATGAGGAGCCGAGCGAATCCTCGCTGAGCGGCTATCTGGCGGCCAAGCTGCTCGTCGCGATGGTCGAGAAGGCCGGCTCCAAGGATACCGAGAAGATGCTCGACGGCGTCGACGGACTGAAGTTCTCCTCGCCCGCCGGCGAGATCACCATGCGCGGCATCGACAACCAGGGCAACGCTCCGGTCTATGTCGGCACGGTGGAGCTCGCCAATGGCGAGGGCCGCATGACCGACAACCACGAGATCTTCACCGGCCCGTTCCTGCCGACCGAAGAGGAAATCCGGGCCGCGCGTCCGGCCAACTAGGCAAAGCGAGGGGCGCTCGCAAAGCGCCCCTCCCCTTCCTTCCGCGGGAAGTCCAGACCGCGAACCCACCGGATGATCGGGCAGATGCAGCCGCACGACACGGATCACGGCGAGCTGGTTCTCGCGGAGATGGACGGCGGCGTCCTTCGCGTCACCCTCAACCGGCCCGAAAAGCTCAATGCGCTGACGCCGCCGATGAGCTTCCGGCTCGCCGCGACGTTGCAGGCGGCGGCGCGAGACCCGCAGGTGCGCTACGTGCTGATTACGGGTGCCGGACGCGCCTTCTGCGCGGGCGGCGACGTCACCCAGTTCCTCGCCAACGATCCATCCGACCCGGTGGCGGCTCGAAGCAGCGGCCATCCGGCGTGGAGCGGGGCGGAATATCTCGTCGACCGGCTGCGCGAGCGCATGCAGTCGTCGCTCCTGCTTCATGCCATGCCGAAGCCGACCGTCGCCATGGTCCGCGGGCCTGCGATGGGCGCAGGGCTCGGCCTGATGGCAGCCTGCGACATCCGCCTCGCCGACACGACCGCCTCCTTCGGCACGGCCTTCGGCAAGGTGGGGCTCTCGGGCGACTTCGGCGTGAGCTATTTCCTCGGCAGGCTGGTCGGCCCGACCGTGGCGCGGGAGATGTACTTCCTCGACCGCCGCCTCGACGCCGCGGAGGCGGCACAACACGGGCTGGTCAACCGGACGGTCGAGCCGGACGCGCTCGAATCCGAAGCCGGCGCGATCGCCGCCAGGCTGGCTGCCGGGCCTCCGATCGCCTGGCGCTACGTCAAGCAGAACCTCGCCACGGCCGAGACGGAACACCTGTCAGACGTGCTCGACCTCGAGGCGCGCAACATGATCCGCACCATGGCCACGGCCGATTCCAGGAACGCGATCGACGGTTTCCTGAACAGGAAGACGGTGTCCTTTGGCGGATGCTGAATTTTCCGCGGATGTCGCAGGCTCGCGCCTGCGCATCTGGGACGACTCCGTCCCGCTGGCGCGGATCGTCACGGGCCTGCGCTTCGCCGAGGGGCCGCTCTGGCATCCGGTCGACCATCATCTCACCTTCAGCGACATACCCGGCAACCGCATTTACCGGCTCCGGGAGGGCGGCAGCGCGTCGAGCCTTGTTGCGCCGTCGAACCACGCAAACGGCAATGCCTATGACGACGAGGGCCGGCTGGTCACCTGCGAGCATGCGACCAGCCGCGTGGTGCGCCGCGATGGCGACGGGGCGACGGTCCTCGCAGCATGCTGGGAGGGGCGCGAGCTCAACAGCCCGAACGACGTGATCGTGGCGCGAGACGGCGCGATCTTCTTCACCGATCCGCCTTTCGGCCGGCAGACGCGCGGCTTCGGCGGCAGGCGGCCGATCCCGCAACCCGTCAACGGAGTCTACCGCATCGACCCGGACGGCACGCTGCTGCGCATGGCCGACGATTTCGACATGCCGAACGGGCTGTGCCTGTCGCCGGACCAGCGCACCATCTTCATCGCCGACACCGCGCGCCGCCACATCCGCAGCTTCGCCATAGCGGCCGACGGCTCGTGGCACGGCGGCAAGGTCTGGGCGGAGGTGCCGTCCGAAGGGCTGGCCGCGCCCGACGGGCTGAAATGCGACTCGGCCGGCAACCTGCTCTGCTCGGGCAAGGGCGGGGTGCACGTCTTCGACCCGCGCGGAGCGCATGTCGAATGCATCCCCGTGCCGGAGCTGGTCGCGAACTTCACGCATGGCGGCGCCGACCTGAAGACGCTCTTCATCGCGGCTTCGACCTCGATCTACCGGGCGCGGCTCACCGTACCCGGCCTTCCCGCGTTCTGAGGCTCAGGCAGCCGAACGTTCGGCGACCCTGATGATGCGCTTGCCCATGTTCTGGCCGGCGAACAGGCCGGCGAGCGCGCGCGGCGCATTCTCCAGCCCTTCGACGAGGTCGTCCTTCACCTTCAGGCGGCGGTCGGCTGCGAGCCTGCCCAGCACGCCGAAGGCCTCGTTGCGGCGGTGCAGGTTATCGAACACGATGAAGCCCTGCATCAGCATGCTCTTCATCGCGATCAGGCCGGGAATGCCCCGGATGCCCTGGTCGGGGCCGTCGTTCGTCCAGCGCGAGATGACGCCGCAGCAGACGATGCGGGCGCGCTCGTTGGCGAGCAGCACGGCGGCCTGAAGCGCCTCGCCGCCGGTGTTGTCGAAATAGATGTCGATGCCGGCGGGGCAGGCTTCGCGCAGGCGCTTGCGCAGCGGCCCGTCCTTGTAGTTGACGGCCGCATCGAAGCCGAGCTCGTCCACCAGCCAGCGGCATTTCGCATCGGAGCCGGCGCTGCCGACGACGCGGCAGCCGGCAGCCTTGGCGAGCTGCCCGACGATGGTGCCGACCGAGCCGGCGGCGGCAGAGACGAACAGCGTCTCGCCGGGCTTCGGCCGGCCGATGTCCATCAGGCCGACATAGGCGGTCAGCCCGGACAGCCCGTAGAGGCTGAATTCCAGCGCCAGCTCGCCGCGCGGCTCGATCTTGCGCAGCGCGTGTCCCGCGGCGACCGCATAGTCCTGCCAGCCGCTCATCGCCTCGACGACGTCGCCCGGTCTGAAATCGGGATGGCGCGATTCGACCACCTCGTCGATCGAGCTGCAGCGAACCGTATCGCCGATGCCGACACCCTTTATGTAGCTCGGTGGGGTCGAGCTCATCCAGCCGCGATTCGCGGGGTCGACCGAGAGCAGCAGCGTGCGGGTCAGCACCTCGCCAGGCCCCGGCGTCGGTATCAGATCGGTGCGCCATGCGACGCACTCCTCGATCGGAGCCTTGTCCGTATGCTGGACGAGCACGTAGCGACGGTTTTGCATGATGCGGCTCTTGCGGTTGGACGTTTCAGGTCAGGCAGCGCAGCAATAGGGGCTGGCGACCCTGGGCTGCAGCAGCAGGCCGGCGAGAAGCGCTTCCACGCGACCCTGCACGGCCTCGGCGGACAGATGCGGAGCGGCGATCACCTCGATGACGACGCCGCGCTTGTCGTCCAGCCGCGCGGCGATGTGCTCGATCGTCCCCTCCGCGACGAGACCGGCCAGCTCGCGCCGGGCCACGCGCTCGGCCGCGTCGAGCCGCAGCGCCGGCTTGTACACCTTGCCCACCCCCGTGACCGGCAGGGAGGGCAGGATGTGGACATGCTTGGGCGCGGCCGGCCGCTCGGGCACGCGCTCAGCCACCCATGCCGAGATCTCTTCCGGCGTTGCCTCGGCCCCGTCACGCAGGGCCACGTAGAGCACCGGCAGCTCCCCTGCATAGCGGTCGGGCGCGCCGACCGCCGCACAGGCCGCCACCGCGGGATGGCTGGCGCCGGCCTCCTCGATCGGGCGCGGGTCGATGTTGTGGCCGCTGCGGATGATGAGATCCTTCGAGCGGCCGGTGACGAACAGCATGCCGTCCTCGTCCATCCAGCCGACGTCGCCGGTGACGAGCCAGCCGTCTGCGGTCCTGCCTTCGCCCGGCGGCCTGCCCTTGTAGCCCGCGAAGACGGCCGGGCCCTTCAGCAGGATCTCGCCGGCCTGCCCCGCCGGAAGGTCGGGGCCGTCCGTCCGCGCCCGGATGGCGACCTGCATAAAGGGCGCCGCAGGCCCGGACGACATCGGGTCGACCACCTGCCCCGGCCGGTTGCCGGTGCCGGCGAGGCATTCGGTCTGGCCGAAGGTGACGACGATGTCCGCCTGGACGCGGGCCTGCAGGCGGCGGATCGTATCGACGGGCGGCGCGGAGCCGCCGATCATGATGGTGCGCAGCGAGGAAAGGTCCTCTCCGCCGGAGGGGATCGCCGCGAGCGTCGCTGCCATCGTGGGCACGAGAGCGGTGAAGCTGCCCCGGTATTTCTCCACGATGCGCCAGAAATTGGGGACGATCTGCGGATTGCGGAAGCCGGACGGCGACAGGAAGACCACCTCGGCGCCGACGCTCAGCGGGACCATGGCCAGCGTCGCGAGGCCGGAGACGTGGAACAGCGGCAGCGCGCTCAGGATGACGTCGTCCTCACCGAAGGCCCAGCTCCGCGACTGGGCCCATGCGCCGAACAGGAAGTTGTCGTGCGTGATGCGGGCGAGCTTGGGCATGCCCGTGGTGCCGCCGGTGTGGATATATGCGGCGATGTCGGAAGGCCGGATTTCCCGCGCGAAGGCGAGCCTTTCGCCGTCGAACGCGGAACAGGCGGCGTCGAAATCCTCGGCTCTCGCCACCGCCGGCCCGACGCTGAAGAGGCGCAGGCCGGGCACACGGGCCGCGAGTTCCCGCGCCTTGTCCCAGGTGCCGAATTCGGGAGCGCTGCCGGCAACGAGGATGCGGCTGCCGGAAAGCCGGATCAGATGCTCCAGCTCGGCGATCCGCAGAAGCGGGTTGAGCGGCGCGACGATGCCGGCCGCCTGTGCGCCGTAGGAGATCGCGACCGCGTCGATGCCTGACGGCAGCAGCGTGGCGACGCTGTCCCCCGGGCCGACGCCGAGGGAAGCAAACAGGTTGGCCGCCTGGTTCATCTTGTGCAGCAGCCTGCCGCGCGAGATGCGGATGTCTCCGTCGTCCGGATTGCCCGTGGGAATCATCGTCAGCGCGATGCGATCGCCGTCCCGGGACCAGGCGCGGCTGAGCATCTCATAGGTCGAGCGTGCCGGGCGCGCCGCCTCCCATGAAGCGGGCATCCCGGCCGCGTCGAGCGCCCGCACGTTTGTACGCGAGACTGGATCCTGCAAAAATCACCCCTCCCACCGGCCCATGAAAATTGGAGCTTCCCACATTGGAGTTTGTATCTTATATAAAAAATGTCGCTGCCGCGCAACGGAGCGCGGGGAGGATATCGGCACAATGCTTGCAGCCATCTTCGAAGCTTCCGGCCGGCCGCTCGCGATCGAGCGCGTACCCGATCCGGCGGCGTCCACGAACGAGCTGGTCGTGCGGGTCGGCGCCTGCGGCGTCTGTGGCTCCGATATCCACGCGGCGAAGCATTCCGATTCGGTACTGGGCCGGCCCCTGCCAGCCGGCACCATACTCGGCCATGAGTTCGCCGGCGAGGTCGTGGAGGTCGGGCCGGGCGCGGGCGAACGCTGGCGCATCGGCGACCGCATCGCCGGCTTCCCCATCTTCTCCTGCGGCGCGTGCGAGGCGTGCCGGTCCGGCCGCGTCGCCCATTGCCGGGCCGCGCGCTTCGTCGGCCTGTCCGGCGCCCAGGGCGCCTATGCCGAATATGCATGCGCATCGTCCGCGCATTCCGTTCCCCTGGCCTCCCACGTCTCCTTCGGGGCGGCGTCGGTCGCCGAACCGCTGGCAGTCTGCCTCCATGCCGCCCGCTTTGCCATGCCGCTCAGGGGGGCAAGCGTACTCATTCTCGGCGCCGGGCCGATCGGGCTTTTGCTCGCCGCCGTCTGCCGCCACCACGGCGCACGCGACGTCGTCGTCTCCGACCTCGTCGGCGCGCGGGCCGAGCGCGCGCTGCTGGTCGGCGCAACCGGTGCGATCGACGCCTCCCGCGAGGATACGCGCGAAAGCTTCCGGGCGATCGCGGGCCGCCGCCCGACCGTCGTCTTCGACGCCGCCGGCGGAACTGGCACGCTCGACCTGGCCATGGACCTTGCCGGCCGCGACGCGCGCATCGTGGTCGTGGCGCCGCTGAGCGAAAAATCCCCTGTCGCGACGATGGCCGGTTTCTACAAGGAGCTGACCGTCGGATTCGCCAAGGCCTACACGACCGGCGAGTTTCGCGAGGCCTGCCGCCTGATCGGCACGGGCGCGATCGACGTCGAGCCGGTGATCACCGCCAGCGTCGGCCTCGATGCCTTCCCCGGCGTTTTCGAGAGCCTCGCCCTGCCGGGTGTGCACGGCAAGGTGCTGCTCGAACCCCTGAACTGAAACCGACGGATACCGGATGTCCTACACAATCGATCTGAAAGAGCGCGTCGCGCTCGTCACGGGCGGCGGCTCGGGCATAGGGGCGGCCTGCGCGGAGTTGCTGGCGAAGGCCGGCGCGCGCGTGGTCGTCGCCGATTTGAACGCCGAGGCCGCCGCAACCCATGCCGCCGCCATCGGCGCGCAGGCGCGCGGCGTGGACGTCGCTTCGGAAGAGTCCGTCACCCAGCTTTTCGACGAGGTCGAAGCCGAAGCCGGCCCCGTCAGTATCGTCGTGAACAGCGCGGGCATCGCCCAGTTGCCGAAATCGCCGGAGGAAATGCGGCAATCGTCCTGGGACAGGATCATCGCCGTCGACCTGCGCGGCACCTGGCTCGTCTGCACCCAGGCGGGCAAGCGCATGGCCGGGCGCGGCGGCGGCTCCGTCATCAACATCGCGTCGATAGCCGGCTCGATGCCCGGGCCGCTGCACGCCTACGGGCCGGCCAAGGCAGGCGTGGTGATGATGACCAGCAACCTTGCGGGCGAGTGGGGCCGCTCGGGCGTGCGCTTCAATTCGCTGTCGCCGGGGCACACGCTGACGCAGTTCATCAGGGACAAGATCGAGGCCGGCGCGCGCGACGCGGGACCGCTGGAGGACTTCACCGCGCTCGGCCGCATGGTCCTGCCGGACGAAGTGGCGAATGCCGTGCTCTTCCTCGCTTCCGACATGGCGAGCGCGATCACCGGCGTGAACCTGCTGGTCGATTGCGGCGCGAGCATCACCGGCGGCTGGCGTCCGTACGGCTGGGTTCCGGCTGCGAGGGCGCAGGCATGATCGGCGCATCCATTGCAAAACCGGCGTTGCAGCCGGCCGAGACCGGCCGGCGCATGGCGCCGCTCTTCGCGGGCGGCCTGCATGCGCTCGTCGTCGGCGGGACGACCGGCATCGGCCATGCGGTGTCCACCGCGCTCGGGGCGGCCGGCGTGGTGGTGACGGCAACCGGCATCAGTGAGGCCGAGATCTACTCGGCGCCTTTCGAGGCAGGCCTGGACCCCCGGCGCATGATCCTCGACGTCGCCGATCAGGACTCGGTCGACAAGGTGGTCTCCGGCCTGGAGCGGCTGGACATCATGGTGAACTGCGCCGGCATGAGCATGCCGCGCCGCGCGGAGTTCGATCCGTCCAACTTCCAGAAGGTGATCGACGTCAACCTGACCGGCGCGCTGCGGGTCGCGAATGCCGCGCGGCCGAAGATGGCGGGGAAAGGCGGCGCGATCGTCAATTTCTGTTCCTTCTACAGCCAGTTCGGCTCGGCCTATCTGCCGGCCTACGCGGCGAGCAAGGGCGGCCTGCTGCTGCTCACCAAGAGCCTTGCCAGCGCCTGGGTGAAGGAAGGCATCCGCGTCAATGCCGTGGCGCCGGGCGTGATCGCCACGCCGATGACCACGCCCTTGATGAAGAACGAGGCGGCGACGCGCGAGCTGACCTCGCGCGTGCCGATCGACCGCGTCGGCCAGCCGGCCGACGTCGCCGGCCCGGTGCTGTTCCTGTGCTCGCCGGCGGCGGCTTACGTGACGGGCGTGCTGCTGCCGGTCGATGGCGGCATGGTCGCGGCATGACGGCCGCGAGCGCCACCGCCATGCCGGCCGACGACGACATCGGCGAGATGCTGCGCAAGAGCGTGCAGGATTTCTGTGCGCGCCATCCCGGGGTGGCGCGCACGCGCAGGCTGCGCGACACCGAGCCGGGTTTCGACCCGGGCGTCTGGCGGCAGATGGCGGAAGCCGGCTGGACCGGCATCCCGCTGCCGGAAGCCGTCGGCGGCCTTGGGCTGGGTCTGGCGGAAATCTGCGTCGTGGCCGAAGAGCTGGCCGCCGATCTGGCGTCCGAGCCGTTCGGCCCGGCAACGGTCGCCGCGCTGGCGATCGCCGGCGGCGACAATGCCGGGCTGAAGCAGCGCCTGCTGCCGGCCATCGCATCGGGCGAGCTGATCGCCTCGCTCGCCTGGCAGGAGAGCGCCAACACGCTCGACGCGCTGCATCCGGCAACGCGGCTGAAGAACGCCGGCGGACGGCTCGTCCTGACGGGCGAGAAGCATTTCGTTCCGGGCGCAGCGGGCGCCGGCGGCTTCGTTGTGACCGCGGCAGCGGCAGACGGCACTGTGCTCGTCTGGGTGGAAGCGGGATCCGGGGGCCTGTCACGGGAGGCGACGCTAGCGGTCGACGGCAGCATGCTCTCCACGCTCCGTTTCGACCGCGTCGAGGTGGCTGATGCGGACATCCTCGCATCGCAGACCGCGACATCCCTGCTCCTGCCGCGCCTGCTCGACGAGGCGGCGGTGATCGCGACGGCGGAGTTGCTCGGAATCATCCGCGCCGCCTTCGAGCGGACCCGCGAATATCTCGGCCAGCGCACGCAGTTCGGCAGGCCGATCGGCAGCTTCCAGGTGCTGCAGCACAGGCTCGTCGACCTGTGGATGCAGCGCGAGATGGTGCGTGCCTGCCTGGAGGAGGCGATCGCAGCCTGCGGGCAGGCGGACGAGACGCAGAGGGCGCTCGCGGCCAGCGCGGCCAAGGCGCGCGCCGCGACGGCGGCGCTGCACAACGGGCGCCAGAGCATCCAGCTTCATGGCGCCATCGGCTACGCCGACGAGCACGACATCGGCCTCTATCTGAAGCGTGCCATCGTCAAATCGGCCTGGATGGGCAGCGCGCCGGTGCACCGCAAGCGGTTTGCCCGGCTTTCGGGCTACGTGCCGCAAGAAGCTGGGGAGGAGTGAACCGTGGAAGTGAAGAACAGCATCCGCGTCGAGATCGACCAGATGGTGGCAACCGTCACGCTCGACATCGCGCCGGTCAACGCGCTCGGCCTCGACAATTATCAGGAGCTCACGCGCACCTTCGACCGGCTGAGCGACAACGCCGCGGTCCGTGCCGTGATCCTGACCGCCGCCGGCAAGGTGTTCTCGGCCGGCGTGGACATGAAGAAGCGGGGGCAGGCGGTGAAGGACGAGGGCGACACATGGTCGTACCTGCGCGCCGCACGCGAGACCTTCTATGCGATCCGCGAATGCAGGAAGCCGGTGGTGGCCGCGATCAACGGCGTCGCGCTCGGCGCCGGCTTCGGGCTGGTCGCCCATTGCGACATCCTCGTCGCATCCGAGAAAGCATCGGTCGGCCTGCCGGAGATCGACATCGGGCTGATGGGCGGCGGCACGGTGGTGCAGTCGATGTTCAGCCCCTCCACGGCGCGTCGCATGCTCTTCACCGGCTACCGCATGCCCGCCTCCGAACTCTACCGGCTCGGCGTCGTCGAAGCCTGCGTGCCGCCCGAGAAACTTATGGAGACGGCGATGGGCTTCGCCCGCGAACTTGCCTCCAAGAGCCCGACGGCCATGCGCTACGCCAAACAGACGATGAACACGATCAGCGAAATGCCGGCGCGGGAATCCTATCGCTTCGAGCAGAACATGACGGCGGAACTGTCCAGGACGGCCGACGCGCGCGAGGCGGTGCTCGCCTTCACCGAGAAGCGCGCACCCAATTTTACCGGCTCGTGACGGCCATGCCAGCGATCGAGAAAGACCCGCGTGACATGAACGCGCTGCCCGACGCGGAATTCCGCGCCGAGCTGCGCGCCTTCCTGAACGAAGCCTATCCGGACCATCTGCGCTATCTCGACCGGCGGCCGACGATCGCCGAGATCAGGCCGTGGCTGGAGGCGCTGGCCGCCAAGGGCTGGCTGGCTCCGCACTGGCCGCGCGAGCATGGCGGCATGGGGCTCTCGATCGGCAAGTACCTGATCTACTACGACGAGCTGGGCCGGCACGGCACCGGGCGGCTGCCAGACCACGCGCTGCACCTGCTCGGGCCGCTGCTCATCCGCTACGGCACGCCGGCGCAGAAGGCGCGCTTCCTGCCCGCCATCGTGGAGGGCCGCGAGATCTGGTGCCAAGGCTATTCCGAGCCGGGCGCGGGTTCGGACCTCTCCTCCCTGCGCACGGAGGCGATCGTCGACGACGACCATTTCGTCGTCAACGGCCAGAAGATCTGGACCAGCATGGCGCCGCATGCCGACTGGATATTCCTGCTGGTGCGCACCAACAGGAGCGTGGCGCAGCAGGCCGGCATCAGCTTCCTGCTCGCCGACATGAAGACGCCGGGCATCACCGTGCGCCCCATCATGAACCTCAAGGGCGAATCCGAGTTCGCCGAGGTCTTCTTCGACAATGTGCGCGTGCCCCTCGACAACCTCGTCGGCGAGATCGACAAGGGCTGGACCATGGCCAAGTCGCTGCTGGGCGACGAGCGCATCACGCTCGGCTCTCCGCGCCAGTCCGCCTATGCCATCGAAAGGCTGGAGCTTCTGGCCCGCAAGACCGGCGCCTTCGCGGACGCCGCCTTCGTCGACCGGCTGACCCAGCTCAGGCTGGACCTGCAGGCGCTCGGCGCGTCCTTCCGGCGCTATGTCGGCATGGTCGAGCGCGGTGTACGCCTCGGCCCCGACGTCTCCATGCTGAAGGTATGGGCGACGGAGCTCTTCCAGCGCATCACAGCCGAGATGGTCGAGCTCGGCGGGGAGATGGGAAGCTTCCGCCATGCCGTGCGGTTCGAGGACACCGTCATCGACGTGATGAACCAGTATCTCGAGGCGACCCCGCCCACCATCTATGGCGGCTCGAACGAGATCCAGCGCAACATCCTCGCCAAGGCGGTCCTCGGCCTGCCGGGCTGAGGTGCGGCTTCACGGCCCTTGACTGCGGCGGGGGCACGTGACGTATTTTGCTTTGATTCAAATCAGGGATTAGCCTTGCCTCCGCGGAAGTCGCAAGCGGCCCAGTTGCCGCCCCCCAACCATCAGGAACAGCGCCGCCACATCATGCAGGCGCTGCATCGCTGCATTCGCCGCAACGGCTACGCCTTCACCAGCCTCCGCGACCTGGCGGAAGAGGCGGGCATGTCCGCCAGCCATGTCCGCTATTATTTCGACGGCAAGGACGTGGTGCTCGAATATTATCTCGAGCATTTCATCCAGATCGTCCGCAACGACCTCGAGGAGATCGCGGCCCTTCCCGTCGAGAGACGGATTCTGGCGATCGCCGACCGCTTCTTCGGCGAGCGCGTGACCCGCGACCGCATCAGCGTGCTGTTCGAGATCTTCGGCATCGCCATCCACAACAAGCGACTGCACGCGCTGAAGGTGGCGCATGACGAGCAGGTGCTGGCGATCATCCAGCGGACGCTGGCGGAGGCGCGCGACCTCTCCGCGAAGGAAGTCGAGGACGACGCGCTCGTGCTCCATGCCCTGCTCGTCGGGTTTTCCACCAACATGCTCTTCAACGACGGGCAGACGCTGGCGACCGGCCGCCGCCTGTTCCTCCAGAGCTTCCTGGATCTCGCCGGCCTTCCGACGGAGGCCGCCTTCGCCTGATCCCGTTCCGCGCCCGGGCCGCCGCCCGGCCGTCATGTGGTATTTGTTTTTTTTACAAAAGTATGCAAAGTGGCGCGGAAGCGTCGGTGCAACGCGGCCGGCCGCTCGCAGGGAGGAAGTCATGCGTCTGGTGTCGGCCGCGCGGGTTGCCGCGGCAGCTATGGCCGGGTCTGTCCGCCGATGGATCTGAGCTTCTTCGTGAACCAGGCCCTCACCGGCCTGGCCAGCGCGTCGTCCCTCTTTCTCGTCGCCAGCGGGCTCACGCTCATCTTCGGCGTCAGCCGCATCGTCAACTTCGCCCACGGCTCGATGTTCATGCTGGGGGCCTATGCGGCAGCGACCGTCTACGGCCCGATCGTCTCGGCGCTCGGGCCGGCCATCGGCCCGTGGCTGGCGATGCTGGCGGCGGCCGTGGCGGTCGGGCTGATCGGCGTGGTCGTCGAGGTGCTGCTGCTGCGCCGGCTCTATCATGCGCCGCACATGCTGCAGATCCTCGCCACCTTCGGCATCGTGCTCATCGTGCAGGACGCCGTCGTGCTGATCTGGGGCTACGACCAGATCGTCGGCCCGCGGATCCCCGGCCTGCGCGGCGCGGTCACGATCTTCGGCCAGCGCTTCCCGCAATACGAGCTGTTCATGCTCTTCATCGGCCCGGTCGTCTTCGCCGGCCTCTGGCTGCTTCTCCACCGCACGCGCTGGGGCACGCTGGTGCGGGCCGCGACGCGCGACCGCGAGATGGCCGACATTCTCGGCGTCGACCAGGCGAAGCTGTTCACCACCGTTTTCTTCCTGGGCGCTGCCCTCGCGGGGCTGGCGGGCGGCCTGCAATGGCCGCGCGAGCCGGCGAACATCTATCTCGACACGCGCGTCATCCTCGAGGCCTTCGTCGTCACCGTGATCGGCGGGCTGGGCAGCATCGGCGGCGCGCTGCTCGCCTCCATCATCATCGGGCTGCTGCAGGCCTTCGGCATCCTGCTCTTTCCCAAGAGCACGCTGGTGCTCGTCTTCGCGGTGATGGCCGTGGTGCTGATGGTGCGCCCGTGGGGCCTGCTCGGCCGGCCCGAACCGCAGGCCGTCAGCGATCTGGCGGAGACCAAGACCGCGCCGCCGGCGCACCGGTACGCCGCCCACGCCTTCGCCGTCGCGCTGGCCATCCTGCTGGTGCTGCCGCTCTTCGCGCCCGACTACGTCGTGAAGCTCGCGACGCAGGCGATCATCTTCGCCCTCGTTGCCTTCAGCCTCAACTTCATCGTGGCGACCGGCGGCATCCTTTCGTTCGGGCACGCCGCCTTCTTCGGCCTGGGCGCCTATGCCGCTGCGATCGCGGTCAAGTCACACGGCGCCTCGACGGGGCTCGCCCTGCTCGCGGCGCCTGTCCTGGCCGGGCTCGTGGCTCTCGGCGTCGGCTGGTTCATCGTGCGCCGCACCGGCATCTATCTCGCCATGCTGACGCTCGCCTTCGCGCAGATCCTCTGGTCGGTGGCGTTCCAGTGGGTCGAGTTCACGGGCGGCGACAACGGCATTGTCGGCGTCTACATGCCGGGCTGGGCCTCGCAGACGGGGGCCTATTACTACCTGACGCTCGCGTTCTGCGGCATCGCGGTGGCGCTGATCTGGCGCATCATGTTCGCGCCGTTCGGCTACACGCTGCGCGCCGGCCGCGATTCGGCGTTGCGCTGCGACGCCATCGGCATCGACGTGCGCCGGCACCAGGTCCTGGCCTTCGCGCTGGCCGGATCGGCGGCGGGCGTCGCCGGCGGCTTCTTCACCTTCCTCAAGGGCGGCGTCGATCCGAGCCTGCTGTCGATGGACATCTCCGCCGACGCGCTGATCATGTCGCTGCTCGGCGGCGTCCAGACGGTGGTCGGGCCGCTCGTCGGCGGCGCGGCGTTCACCTTCCTGAAGGCCTACATCATGCCCGTCACCGACCAGTGGCGGCTGGTGCTGGGCATCGTCATCATCGTGCTGGTTCTGGCCTTCCCGCGCGGCATCGTCGGTTTCATCAACGCGCGGAGCGGCTGGTTCGGCGGAGCCAAAAGCGAGGCGCCGGTCGCGTCGACCGGGGAGAAGCTGGCATGAGCGTGCTGCTCGAGGTGAATGGGCTGGCCAAGTCGTTCGGCGGCGTGCAGGCCGTCCGCGACGTGAGCTTCTCGCTCGGCCGTTCCGAGATGCTGGCCATCATCGGCCCGAACGGCGCCGGCAAGTCGACCTGCTTCAACATGGTCGGCGGCCAGATCAGGCCCGACCGGGGGACGATCGTGCTCGACGGCCAGGACATCGCCGGCAAGGCCCCGCGCGACATCTGGCGGCGCGGCGTCGGCCGCACCTTCCAGATCTCGGCCACCTTCATGTCGATGACCGTGTGCGAGAACGTGCAGATGGCGCTGATGTCGCATCACTGGCGCACCCGCGCGCTTCTGCCGCTCGCCAGCCGGCTCTATGCCGAGGAGGCCGCGGCGATCCTCGATCGCATCGGACTGGCCGACCGGCGCAGCCATATGTGCGGCGTGCTCGCCTATGGCGACCTGAAACGGGTCGAGCTGGCGGTCGCCATCGCGCACCGGCCGAAGCTGCTGCTGATGGACGAGCCCACGGCGGGAATGTCCCCGTCCGAGCGCGAGGCCCTGATGCAGCTCACCGCCGACATCGTGAGGCAGGAGGAGATGGCGGTGCTGTTCACCGAGCACGACATGGACGTGGTCTTCGCCCATTCCGCCCGCATTGTCGTGATGAACCGGGGGGCTGTCGTCACGGTGGGCACGCCCGCCGAAGTGCGGGAGAATGCCGAGGTGAAGCACATCTATCTCGGCGGCACTCTGGAGGCGGCGCACTGATGGCGGACGCGATGCTTTCGGTTCGCGGGCTCAACGCCCATTACGGGCGGGCGCACATCCTGCACGATGTCGAGCTGCATCTGGCGCGCGGCGAGGTGGTGGCCCTGCTCGGCCGCAACGGCGCCGGCAAGTCGACCATAATGAAGAGCATCATGGGGCTCCTGCCCCGCCGGCGCGGCAGGATCGAGTTCCACGGCCGCGATGTCGGCCCGCTGCGCCCGTACCAGATCAGCCGGCTGGGCCTCGCCTACGTCCCGGAGGAACGGCGCATCTTCGCGGGCCTGACGGTGCTCGAAAACCTCGAGGTCGGCCGCCGCGCTGGGGAAGGTTCGGCCGATCCGTGGACGCCGGAGCGGCTGTTCGCGCTCTTCCCCAATCTCGGCGAGCGGCGCAGGGCGGACGGCGCAAGGCTGTCGGGCGGCGAGCAGCAGATGCTGACCGTGGCGCGCGCGCTGATGGGCAACCCGCAGGCGATCCTGCTCGACGAGCCTTCGGAGGGCCTGGCGCCGATCATCGTGGAACAGATGGCCAATGCGGTGAAGGCGCTGAAGGCCGCCGGCCTGTCGATCCTGCTGTCCGAGCAGAACCTTTATTTCGCGCACCAGGTGAGCGACCGCGCCTATGTCGTCGATCGCGGCCGCATACGCTATGAAGGCCGCCTCGACGCCATCATGGCGGACGAGAACATCCGGCGCGCGCATCTCGCGGTCTGACGCCGGCAGGGCCGGGCGAGGAGCGAGACTGCATGAAAACGAGTGTGACCTGGCGGGGTCAGGTCCCGGCCTGGCAATGCGATGCCGACGGCCGATGGAACCCGCGCTTTGCCGCAGGCGCGCTCGACGATGCCAACCGGGTGGCCGCTGCGATCGGCGGCTCGCCCGGCTCGCTCGACATGCACATCGACCCTGCCGCGCTCCCCTCGGCCGGCGAGCTTCTCCGCGTGGAGAGCCGCCTCGACGGCGGAATGCTGGTTCATGAGCTGAAGAACGCGACCGGCGGAGCCACGCTCGCATCGGCGAGAACCGTCTGCGACGGCGCGCTCGACGAGGCCGCCCTCGCCGCGAGTCCCGGCACCGTTGCCGGTCCGCTTGGCTTGGTGAACGCGTGGGAATGTGACGTCATGCGCCACATGAACGTGCAGTTCTACACTGGCCGGCTGACCGAATCGGAAGCCTTCTTCGCGGCTTCGCTCGGGCGCGAGCGGCCGCTGCTGCGCCCCGTCGAGCATCGGTTCCGCTATCTCGGGGAGATGCGGGCCGGCGACGTCGCCGTCGCCGAGGCCGGCAAGCTGGCCGCGGATGCCGATCGCATGACGCTCCGCGTCGAGCTGCGCAACGGCGCCGGGGGCGGCACAGCCTCGATGGAAAGCGACCTGCGCTTCTGTTCCGCCAAAGGCGAGCCCATGCCGATCCCGGCCGCCATGCGCGCCGCGCTCGACCGGCTGCAGGCGGTCGTGCCCGCGCGTCCCGTCTGGAGCGCCGGCGACTGGTTCCCCGACCCCGGCACGCTGGCACGCATGACCGTGCTCGGTCGACAGGAGGTACTGCCGTGGGAGGTGGACCACACCGGCGTCATGCCGCCCCGTTTCCTCTTCGCACGCATGGCCTCGTCGGTCCCCTTCCTGCTCGCGGCGATGGGGCTCGAACGATCCTACATGACGCGCAACGGCTTCGGTCGCGCCGCGGTCGGCTACCGGCTGCGCTACCTGCGCTGGCCGCGCGAAGGCGACTGCCTGGAGCTGCGCAGCGGCGTCGGCGAGGTGACCGCGAAGAGCTGGCGCTTCCGGCACGGCTTCGTGGACATCGCCGACGGCGCTCTGGTCTGCGCGGTGGAGGCGGTGATCGTGCTGTTCAGCATGACCGAGCGCCGTTCGGTGGCGCTGCCGGACGATATTCGCACCAGAGCGGAAAACATTTCCATTTAGGCATCGTGCTGACCACAAGTGGCCCCTTGCGAGTCGTATTTTTGTATTTTATACAAAAATGTGTAGCAAGGCGGTTGGCCAGCGGCGACCGATGGCGGGTCCGCCATCTGCTGGAACCCAGGCCCCGGGGGAGAGATGGCGACGCTTGAAAACCGCACGGCTTTTGTCATCGGTGCAAGCCGCGGCATCGGCGCGGAAACCGCACGCGCCTTCGCCCGCGAGGGCGCGGCCGTGGTGCTGATCAGTCGCGATGCGGAAGCGCTCGATGCCCTGGCCTTGGCGATCACAGCCCAAGGCGGCCGCGCCGTTGCCTGTCCGGCCGACGTGACCGACGAAGCCAGCCTTGCCGCGGCCTTCGAGACCGGGCTGGACCGTTTCGGCGGCATCGACATCGCCTTCAACAATTCCGGCGTGGCGAGCAGGGCGTACCGCCTGCACGAGACGCCGGTGGCGGAGTTCGACCGGCTGATGTCGGTCAACCTGCGCGGCATGTTCCTGGCCATGAAGCTGGAGCTTGCCGCCATGCTCCAGAACGGCGGCGTCATCGTCAACAACGCCTCGATCAGCGGCCTGTCGGCGGTGCCCAACATCAGCGCCTACAATGCCAGCAAGCACGGTGTTGTCGGCCTCACCAGAAGCGCGGCGGGCGAATATGCGCGCAAGGGCATCCGCGTCAACGCAGTCGCGCCGGGCGCGATCATGACCGACATGCTGAGCACCGGCATCGCCAGCACCGCCGAGGGGCTGGCATGGATCGGCGCCAACGTGCCGATCGGCCGCATCGGCAATGCCGCCGACGTCGCCAACACCGTCGTCTGGCTGGCATCGGACGCCGCCGGCTACCTCACGGGCGTCGTGCTGCCGGTCGACGGCGGCTATCTCGTCTCGCGCGGGGGCAGGCAGGCCGCAGGCGCATCGAAGGCCGGGAAAGGATCTTGACCATGACCGTCATGCCGCAGGGATTTCCGTCGATGGACGATGCCCAGTTCCGCGCCGCGATGCGGCAGCTCGCCGCCGGCGTCGCCGTGGTGACGACGGTCGACGGCGGCCGGCGCTACGGCATAACGGTGACCTCGGCCGCCTCGGTGTCGGAGGACCCGCCGCTGATCAGCATCGGCGTGAACAAGCAGTCCTGGATCTGCGATGCCCTGATGCGCTCGCGCACCTTCTGCATCAGCATTCTCGGCGCCTCGCAGCGCGACATCGCCGTCGGCTTTTCCAGGCTGCCGCGCGAGAGCCGCTTCGACGCGGGCGAGTGGACGACGCTCGCCACCGGAGCGCCGGCGCTGGTCGGAGCGCCCGCCATCTTCGACTGCGAGCTGTTCACGTCGGTCGAGGTGAAGACCCACCATCTGGTCATCGGCCGTATCCTGACCACGCGCACCGCTGACAGCGCGCCGCTGATCTACCGCGACCGCAAGTACCTGACGGTGAACGAGATGGCCGACTGACCGGCGACCCTCCGCCACCTGCGACAGTCACTCCACGAACGTCTCCTCGCGCCGCTTCCGGATAGACGGCAGCGCGATCAGGGCGACGAGGAGCGCCGACAGCACCAGCAGCGCGAGGCAGATCGGGCGTTCGACGAAGATGGCCGGATCGCCGCGCGACAGCGTCATCGAGCGGCGCAGGTTCTCCTCCATCATCGGCCCCAGCACGACCGCGAGCAGGAACGGCGCCGGCTCGCAGCCGAGCTTGTAGAAGACGTAGCCGAGCGTTGCCACGAAGGCCGCCAGCATCACCTCGAAGGCGCTGTTGTTGACGCTGTAGATGCCGATGCAGCAGAAGATCAGCACTGCCGGGAACAGCAGCCTGTAGGGCACCTTCAGGAGCTGCACCCAGATGCCGATCATCGGCAGGTTGATGATGACCAGCATCAGGTTGCCGATGAACATCGAGGCCACCAGCCCCCAGAACAGCACCGGCTGGTTGACCATGATCGACGAGCCCGGCGCCATGCCGTGCACGAGCAGCGCCCCCATCATCAGCGCCATCACGGGATGGCTCGGTATGCCGAGCGTCAGCATCGGGATGAAGGCGGTCTGCGCGGCCGCGTTGTTGGCCGATTCCGGCCCGGCCACGCCCTCGACCATGCCGGTGCCGAACCTTTCCGGCGTCTTCGACACGCGCTTCTCCAGCGCGTAGCTGGAAAACGCGGCGAGGATGCCGCCGCCGCCCGGCAGGATGCCGAGGAAGGAGCCGAGCAGCGTGCCGCGGATCGAGGCGGGAACGGCGCGCCGCACCTCCTCCCGTGTCGGCATCAGGCTGTCGTAGCTCGCCACCATCACCGAACGCGTCGAGGCCGGCTTCTCCAGGTTCGACATGATCTCCGGAATGCCGAAGAAGCCCAGCGCCAGCACCACGAAGCCGATGCCGTCGTAGAGCTGCAGCGAGCCGAACGTGTAGCGCAGTGTGCCCGAGGTGACGTCGATGCCGACCAGCCCGACGAGCAAGCCGAGGAACACCATCGCGATCGCCTTCAGCACGCTGCCATTGGCCAGCACCACCGAGCCGATCAGGCCGAACACCATCAGCGCGAAATATTCCGGCGAGTTGAAGCGTTGCGACACGCCGGCGAGCAGCGGCCCGAGCCCGGCGATGAACAGTGTGCCGACGATGCCGGCAAACAGCGAGCCGAGCGCGGCGACCGACAGCGCCGCCCCCGCCCTGCCGTTGCGCGCCATCCGGTAGCCGTCGAGGCAGGTCACGACCGAAGAGGATTCGCCCGGTAGGTTGACCAGGATCGCCGTGGTCGAGCCGCCATACTGCGCGCCGTAGTAGATGCTGGCGAGCATGATCATGCCCGACAGCGGGTCGAGCCCGTAGGTGACCGGCAGCAGCATCGCAACCGTCGCTACGGCGCCGAGGCCGGGCAGCACGCCGATCAGCGTGCCGAGCAGGCAACCGATCAGCGCGAAGCCGAGATTGGAAAGCGTCAGCGCCGCGCCGAAGCCGGTGCTCAGATGCTGGAACAGCTCCGCCATGTCAGAAGACCCAGATCTTCAGCGGCTCGCCCAGTCCGAAGACGAAGATGCCGATGCAGAACAGCGACATCACCACCGCCGAGGCGATCACCTCGGGCCAGCGGCGCTCCTCGGTTGCGACCGCCATCAGCAGCGTCACCGCGCAGACCGCAACGACCAGCCCGAAGCGTTCGATGGTGGCGCCGAAGGCGAACACCGCGCCGGCGATGCACAGGACGGGTCGCCAGCCGATCGTCTCGATCGGCTGGCCTTCGACGACGAAGGAGCGCGCCGCGACCGCCGCCCCGAGCAGGAGCAGTCCGCCCGACAGCAGGACCGGGAAATAGCCCGGCCCCATGTGCGAGGCGCTGCCCATCTGGTAGCCGCGGCCGATCCACAGCCCCACGATGCCGAAGGCGAGGAAGATCAGGCCCGCGAGGAAGTCCTGGAGGCTGCGGATCCGCACCGGCCTATTTCCCGACGAGGCCGAGCTTCTCGAGGATCGGTCTGGTCGCCGCCGCGTCGTCCTCGTAGAGCTTGCGGAACTCCTCCGGCGCGCCGCCGAGAACGACGAACTGCGCCTTCTCGATCTGCTCCTTCACCGCCGGCTCGGCCAGCGCCTCGTCGACGACGCCGTTGAGCTTGGCCACGATCGGGTCGGGCGTCTCGGCGCGCACGACGAAGCCGAGATAGAACACCGGGTTGAAGCCCGGCAGCAGCCCGGTCTCGTCGGCCGTCTTGACGCCCGGCGCGA
The DNA here is from genome assembly GCA_017305835.1 of Hyphomicrobiales bacterium. Taxonomy (GTDB): domain Bacteria; phylum Pseudomonadota; class Alphaproteobacteria; order Rhizobiales; family Rhizobiaceae; genus RCIO01. Next base: position 65,173 of record JAFKJY010000041.1, on the reverse strand, counting down.
TCGACGAGCGGTCGAGCGCGAGGATCGAGATGGCCTTCACCGTGCCGTCCTGGATGTTGCCGCGGGCGCTGCCGAGGTCGCCGCCCATTACCTGCACCTCATTGGCCATCAGCGCGGCCATCGCCGGGCCGTTGCCGTTGTAGGGCACGTGCGTCAGCTTGATGCCGAGCTGGTCCATGATGCGCTCCATCACGATGTGCGCATTGCTGCCGACCCCGGAACTGCCGAAATTCAGCTCGTCGGGATGCGCCTTGGCATAGGCGACGAACTCCTCCAGCGTGCTGAACGGCGCCTTCGGGCTGGCGAGCAGCGCGCCGGGGCCGTAGGCGACGCCGGCCACCGGCCGCAGCGCGTCGCGCGCGAAGGGCGGCGGATCGCGCATGATGGTGGGGATCACCAGATGGCTGGTGGTGGTGAACCACAGCGTGTAGCCGTCGGCCGGCGCCTGCAGCGTGCCCTGCGCGGCGATGCCGCCCGCAGCACCGGGCCTGTTCTCGACCACCACCGTCTGGCCGAGCCGCTTGCTCATCTCCGGTGCCACGAGGCGCGCGAAGGTGTCGGTCGGCCCGCCGGGCGGGCTGCCGACGAGGATGGTGATCTGCTTGCTCGGATAATTGTCCTGCGCGAGCGTCGCCGTCGCCCAGCCCGCGGCAAGCGTCAGCGCCGCGGCCGCGGCGGCAAGTGCACGTATCATCTTCTCCTCCTGCGCCGCGCTTCCACGGCGATGCGATGTGTCGTTGGAAGGGGTGGAGCGGCCGGCGCGCCGGCCGTCCGCTCCGGCTGGCGGTGGCGGTCAGGGCAGGAACGCGTCGGTCGAGACGTCGGCGACGGCCGGCTTCTTCTCCAGCACGCCGTTGTCGACGAAGGAGGAAAGCAGCACGTCGAGCGAGCCGGCATCGAAGCGGCCGTCGTCGGAGAACATGCCGATCAGCTTGTCGTAGACCTCGCCGACGAGTGCGGCGTCCATGCCGATCACGCCCTGGATGACCTTCACCGTCTCGTCCTTGTTGGCCTTGGCGTATTTGACCGTCTCCAGCCACGCGGCGAGGAAACCCTTCAGCGCGTCGGGCCGCTTCTGCGCCAGCTCGTTGGTGGCGTAGAAGGCGTATTGCGGGAACTTCGAGAGCAGATCCGAATAGTGGTAGACGATCTTCATCGTCCCCGCCTTCTCGCCGTTCAGCGCGTTGGCCGGGTCGATGGTCATGGCGTCGATCTGCCCGGTCTCGAGCAGCGCCATCGCCGAGGCCGACGAGTTGACGATCTGCAGCTTGACGCCGTCGGCGCCCCAGCCCTTCTGCGTGGCCAGTACCGTCGGCAGCCAGCCGCTGGCGGCCGCCGGCGAGGAGGCGGCGAATGTCTTGCCCTTCAGGTCGTCGGCGGACGCGATGCCGCTCTTGGGGCTGACGACGATCACCTGGTCGACGCCGTTGAGGATCGAGGCGACCGCCTTGACCGGCGCGCCCTTGGCGGCCAGCGCCATGTCGGCGCCCGTGCTCATGCCGATGTCGACGCTGCCGGCCGCCATCGCCTGCTGCAGCTTGGGGCCGCCGCCGAAGGCCGAGATGTCGAGCGTGAGCCCGTGCTTGCCGAAGATGCCGGCCGCCTGGCCGACGTCGATCAGCGCGAACACGAACGAGGTCGGGTTGGCCTTGCCGACCGTCAGCGTCTCGTCGGCCGCGGCCGGGTTGGCCGAAAGCAGGGTCGCGGCCAGCGCCGCGCCGGCCAGGGCCCTCAGGGCGCCTTGGAATGTCATGTCTATCCTCCCGCCGCGCCCCGCAGGGAGCGCGGACTTGCCTGCGGCGCCGCCGGGCAACCATGGAAAACGACGCCAAAACGAAATTGGACGGTTGTCCAACCAAGGACCGTATATTAGCCTGGGGAGGCTCGCAAGCGCCGATGACACAGTTTGCGGCGGCGGATCGAGCGGGAGGGAAGTCGATGCCGGAAATCGCGATGTCCGCGCGCGGAGTCAGCCACGCCTACGGCGTGCCCGGCAGTGCCTCCCACGTCGCCACCCTCGACGACGTCTCGCTCGACGTCCGGCGCGGCGAGCTGCTGGCGCTGATCGGGCCGAGCGGCTGCGGCAAGACCACGCTGCTCAACATGTTCGCCAGCCTCGTGCGGCCCCTGCGCGGCACGATCGAGGTCGACGGCCAGCCGGTGACCGGCCCGATGCCGCGCAAGGTCGCCTTCGTCTTCCAGGAGCATGCGCTGTTTCCGTGGAACACGATCCGCGACAACATCGGGCTGGCGCTCAAGTTCCAGGGCGTGGCGAAGCCCGAGGCGGCCGAGCGCGCAGCGCACGCGCTGGAGGCGGTGGGGCTGGCTGACTTCGCCGACCATTTTCCCGGCCAGCTCTCGGGCGGCATGAAGCAGCGCGCCTCGCTGGCCCGCGCACTCAGCCTCGACACCGAGTTCATCCTGATGGACGAGCCGTTCGCCGCGCTCGATGAGCAGACCCGCATCGTGCTCGGCGAGGACCTGTCCGCCCTGCTCAGCCGCACGCGGAAGACCATCGTCTTCGTCACCCACAGCCTCGGCGAGGCGGTGCTGCTGGCCGACCGGGTCGCGATCTTCTCGGCCCGCCCCGGCCGCATCACCGGCATCATCGACATCGACGAGCCGCATCCGCGCCGCTCGCAGTTCGCCACCTCGGAGAAGTTCAACCGCCTGCGCGGCGACATATTCGGCCTGCTGCACGACGAGATCCGCAAGTCGATCGACGACAGCGTCCACCGCCGTTCCGGAGCCGCCGCATGAACGACGCTGCCGCACCGGCGGGCAACGGCCAGGGCCGGCTGGTCCAGCTCCTGTTCTATGTCGCCGTGCTGGCCGGCTGGTATGCGGTCACGCGCGCCGGCCTCGTCAATCCGATCGTCCTGCCGCCGCTGGACAAGGTGCTGGCCGCCATTCCCGGCGTCGTGGCGAGCGCCCAGTTCGGCGCAGACCTCGCGACGACGCTGTTCGAGGTGTTCTGCGCCTTCGTGCTGGCGGCGGTCGCCGGGCTGCTCGTCGGCTACGTCGTCGGCCGCTCGCCGCGCCGCATCGCCGAATACGAGCCGCTGCTGTCGGCGGTCTATGCCGTCCCGCTGGTGCTGTTCTTCCCGCTCTTCGTGCTGTTCTTCGGCCTCGGCATCGCGTCGAAGGTCGCCATCGGTGCCGCGATCGCCTTCTTCCCCATCGTGCTCAACACGATCGCCGGCTTCGCCAACGTCAACCCGGTCCACCTCGCCGCCGCCCGCCTGATGGGCGCCAGCCCCGGCCAGATCATGCGTCACGTCATGGTGCCGTCCGCCCTGCCGGTCGTCACCACCGGCCTGCGCATGGGCCTGATCGTCGCCCTGCTCGGCTGCCTCGGCACCGAGACGATCGCCGCCACCGGCGGCCTCGGCTACCGCATGGTGGCGCTCGCCGAGCTGATGGATACGGTCGAGGAATACGCTTACATCGTGCTGATCATCGTCATCGCCGCGCTGCTCAACGCGCTTGCCGGTTGGGCCGAGGCGCGCGCCCACCGCCTGATGGGTGCGCGCTGATGGCCGCGGCAGCCACTTCCGCCCTGCCCGTGCGCGAAGGCCCCGCCCGGCCCGTCCGGCTGCTGCGCGGCCGCGTCGTCGTCATCCTCGTCCTGCTTGCCGTCTGGGAGATCGGTGCCCGCTTCTTCGTCAGCCCGCATTTCGCCAGCCCGCCCAGCGAGATGCTGCTTGCCCTCCCGTCGATGCTGGCGACGAAGGGCGTGCCGGCCGCGCTGGCGCTGAGCTTCGGCGAGCTCGTCGCCGCCTTCGCGGTCTCGGTCGCCATCGGCCTGCCGCTCGGCCTGCTCATCGGCCTCTCCGGCGCCTCGCGCCGCACGCTGCTACCGATCGTCTTCCTGCTCTACGCCATCCCGCAGATCACCGTCCTGCCGCTGATCATCATGCTGTCCGGCATCGGCCCCGCCGCCAAGATCGTCTTCGGCGTCACCCATGCCGTCTTCCCGATCATCTTCACGCTCGCCGCGAGCGTCGGCGAGGTCGACCGCACGCTTGTGAAGTTCGCGCGGATCACCGGCGCCTCGTCCTGGCAGGTGTTCCGCTACGTCACCTTCCCCTATGCCGTGCCGAGCTTCTTCAACGGCATGCGGCTCGCCATGGTCGGCGCCATCCTCGGCGTGCTGCTGGCCGAGCTCTACGTCTCCAGCGCCGGCATCGGCTTCTACACCCGTCTCTTCGCCGACAGCTTCCAGACGCCAAAACTGTTCGCCCTCGTCTTCGTGCTCGCCGCCATGGCCGTGGTCCTCAACGAGATCATGCGGCGGGCCGAAATCCGTTTCAGCCGCTGGCGCAACGGCTGACCCCTTCCATGGCATCGGGACAAAACATCATGCACGTCGCCTTCGTCGGCCCCGCCTTCCTCGACGGCTTCTTCCTGCCTTCCATGCAAGCACTGGAACGGGCCGGCCACAGGGCATCGCGCTACACCGACCCGGCGGCCTTCACCGCCGACACCGACGCTCTGGCCAGCCTCGACGTGCTGGCCGCCCTGCCCAACTTCCCGATCGGCGCCGCGCTGATGGACAAGGCGCCGAACCTGCGCGCCCTCATCTCGCCGATCACCGGCACGGAGGGCTTCGACGAGCCGGAGGCCAGCGCGCGCGCCATCCTCGTCGCCAACGGCCATATCGAGGAGAACTACACCAGCATGGGCGAGGCCGCCGTCATGCTGGCGCTGGCCGCGCTCTACGACCTGCACGGCACCGAGCGGCGGCTGCGCGAGAACCTGCCGCGGCCGGCGCATCTGACGGCCCGCACCATGATGGGCAAGACCGTCGGCATCGTCGGCTTCGGCAAGATCGGCCAGGTGGTGGCCTCGCGCCTCCAGACCTGGCATGTGAGCCTGCTCGCCTCGGTGCGCACCCCACGCCCCCTGCCCGGCTATGTGAGCGCGGTGACGCTGGACGAGCTGCTCGACCGCAGCGACGTCGTCATCGTGGCGGCCGCGCTCTCCGACGACACGCGCGGCATGCTGTCCTACGACAGGCTGCGGCGGATGAAGGAGGACGCGGTGTTCGTCAACGTCTCGCGCGGCGGCATCGCGCCGGACGCCGACGTCCATCGGCTCGCCGTCGAGCGGCCCCGCATGCGGCTCGCGCTCGACGTGTTCGACCCCGAGCCGCTGGCGCCCGACAGCCCGCTGCGCGACCTGCCCAACGCCATCCTCACGCCGCACCAGGCCGGCCATACCTTCGAGACGCACGACCGCCTGCCCCATGTGCTCGCCGAGGCGGTCGCCGACGTGATCGAAGGCCGCGTGCCGCGCTACGTCCGCAACCCCGGGATCGCCGACCGCTGGACCGCCCGCTGGGCCAGATAGACACCTCATATTCCGGAGCATGAAACGATGACCGACGACAGGTTCCTCCGCATGTCCACGCCCGAGTTGGAGCGCCGCTGGGCGCTCGTGCGCGGCCTGATCGCCGACCGCGGCCTCGACGCGGTGCTGACGCTGTGCAGCGACGACGACATGGGCGGCTATGTCCGCTGGCTGACCGACGGGCCGGTGCTGCCCTATCGGCGTGGCGTCCTGTTTGCCCGCGACGGCGCGATGGCCGTCGTCGAGCATGGCGGCCAGGGCGCCCACCGCGCGCCGCATCCCGGCGACGCCAACTATCGCGGCATCACCGACATCTGGGGCGTGGCCGAGTTCCCCGTCGTCGACTATTCGCTGCACTACGAGGCCGAGGTCGTCGTCGCCGAGATCCGCCGGCGGGACTACCGCAGGATAGCGCTCGTCGGCGCCGGCAACATGCCGCATCGCTTCGTCAGCCATATCGAGGAGGCGCTGTCCGGAACCGTGACGTTTTCCGACGAGACGGCAGCCTTCGACGGCTTCATGGTGGTGAAGTCCGAGGAGGAGCAGGCGGCGATCTGCCGGGCGGCCGCCCTCCAGGACGAGCTGATGGCGCTCGCCCTGCGCACGATCCGGCCGGGCCTGCTGGAAGCCGAGCTGACCGCCACGCTGCGCGCCCATGCGCAGGCGCGCGGCGCCGAGGGCGGCATCATCCTCGCCGGCTCCGGCCCGCAGGGCACGTTCGCCCCGTTCAAGCCGATCGCCCGCCAGAACCGCCACATCGAGCCCGGCGACGTGGTTGCGCTGCTGGTCGAGAACTCGGGTCCCGGCGGCTACTTCACCGAGATCGCCCGCAACTTCGTCGTCGGCAAGGCTGAAGCCGTAGTCGCCGAAGCCGTCGCCGCGGCGACCGAGATGCAGCAGGCGATCAGGAGGCGCTTCCTGCCCGGCACGGCCTGCGCCGACATCTTCGCCGCCCACAACCGCGACCGCGCCGCGCGCGGCCTGCCGGCCGAGGACCGCATCTTCGCCCACGGCCAGGGTTACAACCTCGTCGAGCGCCCGCTGATCCGCGACGACGAGCCGATGCAGGTCGCCGCCGGCATGAACTTCGCCATCCACCCGACCATCGCCGACCCCCGCACCGTCTTCGCCATCATGTGCGACAACTACATCATCGGCCCCGACGGCACCGGCGCGAGCCTCCATTCGACCGAGCAGAGGCTGTTCGAGGTGTAAGACCGTCGACGCAGCGACATCACCACGTCGACCGTGTGGACACCGGGCGTCCGCCGAACCGGTTCTGCCGCATCGGGCGCAACCTGACGGGCTCGACCGCCCGAAGTCAGTGGTGCTCCCGGCGCAGGCGATGTTCGAGGGAGCGGCTGTAGCGGGAGATGAAGAAGCAGAACGCCACGTAGATCAGCGCCACGAAGGCGTAGCCCTCGAGCGAGAACTGCCGCCATTGCGGGTCGCCGAGCGCCTGCTTCGCGGCGAGCAGGAGGTCGGTCAGGCCGACGATGCCGACCAGCGAGGTGTCCTTGAACAGGCCTATGAAGAGGTTGGCCATCGCCGGGATCGCGTGGCGCAGGGCCTGCGGGACGACGATCAGGAGGGAGGTCTGCCAGTAGGTCAGGCCGAGCGCCGCGGCGCCCTCGGACTGGCCCGCCGGTACGGCTTGCAGGCCGCCACGGATGGCTTCGGCGAGATAGGCCGACGAGAACAGGGTGATCGCGACCAGCGCACGCACCAGCGCGTCGACCTGCACCTTTCCGGGCAGGAAGAGCGGGATCATGAACGAGGCCATGAACAGCACGCTGACCAGCGGCACGCCACGCACCATCTCGATGAAGGCGACGCTGATCGATTTCACGATCGGCAGGCGGGAGCGTCGCCCGAGTGCCAGCGCGATGGCGATCGGGAAGGAGCCGGCCATGCCGCCGAGCGCCAGCATGAGGGTGAGCGGCAGCCCGCCCCACAGGTCCGTCGGCACGAAGGAAAGCCCGGGCACGCCGCCGCGCATCAACACGATGATCGCAGCGACGCCGACCGCCCAGCCGGCGAGCACGGTGCGCAAGCCGAACCGCAGCGAGGCGGTGGCGAGCACGAGCAGGACGGCGAGCGCGAGCGCGAGCAGCGGGCGCCACTGCTCCGCATAGGGATAGCGGCCGAACAGGATCAGCCTGTATTTTTCATGGATGAAGGCCCAGCACGCGCCGCCATTGGCGCGGCAGATTTCGGGCGTCGCCGCTCCCCATGTCGCGTCGATCGCCGCCCAGCGGACGAGCGGCGGGAGGAGCGAGACGAAGGCATAGAGCATGAACACCGTCAGCAGCGTGTTGCCGACGCTGCCGAACAGCCGGTGGCGCAGCTTTGCCATCGCGGCGGTCATCGGACGCCGACCAGCGCGACGCGCGCATTGTACCAGTTCATCAGGGCCGAGATCGAAAGGCTCATCGTCAGATAGACGCCCATCAGGATGGCGATGACCTCGATGGCCTGGCCGGTCTGGTTGATGATGGTGTTGCCGATCGACATCAGGTCCGGATAGCCGATGGCGATGGCGAGCGAGGTGTTCTTGGCAAGGTTGAGGTACTGGTTGGCAAGCGGCGGCACGACCAGCTTCATCGCTTGCGGAACGATGACGAGCCTGAGCGTCTGCGCCCGCGACAGCGACAGCGATGCGGCTGCTTCGGACTGCGCCTTGCCGACGGAAAGGATGCCGGCCCGCAGGATCTCGGCGATGAAGGCGGCATTGTAGAGCGACAGCCCGACGAGCAGCGCGGTGAGCTCGGGCGTCACCATGCCGCCGCCGCTGAAGCCGAAGCGGGTCGGTCGCGGCACGTTGAAGTCCGTCGTGGCTGCCACGAGGACGAGGGCGGCGGCCGGCAGGGCGACGAGCAGGACGAGGCGCGGCCACAGCAGCGCGTTGGCACCGGTCAGGTCGGCGCGGCGGCGCGACCATCTGCCGTAGGCGAAGGAGGCGAGGATGCCCAGCACGAGCCCGGCCAGGACGATGCCGCCGCCGGATTCGAGGATCAGGAAGTGCAGGCCGCTCTTGGCGAGATAGATCCCCGGAAGCAGCTGCGGCGCCTCGCTGGCGGCCGGCAGCAACTGTGTCAGGATCGCATACCAGAGATAGAGCTGGAGAAGCAGCGGGACGTTGCGCACCAGCTCGACATAGGCGGTAGCCAGCGGCGCCACGAGCCGATTGCGCGACAGGCTGGCGATGCCCACGACGCCTCCGGCGATCGTCGAAAGCACGATGCCGAGCACGGCGACGACCAGCGTGTTGAGGAGGCCGACGAGCAGGGCCGTGCCGAAGGTGGCTCTGGCGTCGTAGGGAAGGAAGCTCTGGCCGATCTCGAAGCTCGCCGCCTGCCACAGGAAGCCGAAGCCTGTGCGGATCGAGCGCTCCTCGAGATTGCCGATGAGGTTGACGGCGAGGAAGGCGACGACGACGGCGACGAACGCCAGCACCGCCGCCTGGGTGACGATGGCGCGGAAGGCCGGATCGCTCCAGCCTCCCGACAGTTTCATCGTCTGTGTAGCTCCTGCCATGACCTCATCGCACGGGCATGGCGTACATCAGGCCGCCCTTCGACCAGAGCGCGTTGGCGCCGCGCTCCATGCGCAGCGGCGTGTTCGGGCCGACGTTGCGCTCGAACATCTCGCCGTAGTTGCCGCTCCGCTTGATCGCGCGATAGGCCCATCCGGCATCGAGGCCGAGCTTCTCGCCCAGGTCGCCAGAGGTGCCGAGGAGGCGCTGGATGCCGGGATCCTGGCTCTCCTTCATCTGGTCCACGTTCTGCGAGGTGACGCCGAGCTCCTCCGCTTCGATGAGCGCCATCAGCGTCCACTTGGCGATGGTGAACCATTCGAGGTCGTTGCGGCCGACCACCGGGCCGAGCGGCTCCTTGGAGATCATCTCGGGCAGGATCTGCCAGTCGTCGGGGTTCGGCGCGTCGGAAATGCGCACCGAGGACAGGATCGACATGTCCGCCGAGAACGCCTGACACCGGCCGGAGAAGAAGGCGGCGCGCGCCTCGTTCTGCGCTTCGAAGACGACCGGCGTGAAAGTGATCTTGTTGGCGCGGAAATAGTCGGCGAGGTTGAGCTCGCTGGTCGTGCCGGTGGCGGTGCAGATGCTCGCGCCGTCGAGCTCGGTCGCGCTCTTCAGGCCCAGCGACTTCGGCACCAGGAAGCCTTGGCCGTCGTAGAAATAGACGCCGGCATAGAGCAGGCCGAGCGAGGCGTCGCGCGTCAGCGTCCAGGTGGCGGCCATGGTCAGCATGTCCACCTCGCCCGACTGCAACGCGGTAAAGCGCTGCTGCGGGCTGAGCGGGACGAACTTCTCCTTGGCGGCGTCACCGAGGACTGCGCTCGACACCGCGCGGCAGAAATCGGTGGTGAGGCCGGTCCACTGGCCTGAGCTGTCGGCGATCGAGAAACCGCCGACACCGGTGTTGACGCCGCAGACGATTTCGCCGCGCTGGCGGACGGCGTCCAGCGTCGGGCCGGCAGCGGCGGGCGTGCCCGCGCCTGCCGCTGCGGCCACCAGAAGCGCGCCGGCCAGTCCGTTCTTGAAAAGGTCGTTCATCGGGTATCCTCCCTTGCCTGTTCCGCGCGTTCCCCTTGCGGCGGGAATGCGGAGGGTTTTCGCCGTCGATCGAACGGCACGATCCGGAACATCCGGATTGGTTGTGCGCCTCGCGTGCGCAGCGCAGCGTCAGGTGACGGCCCGGCGCGTGGAAAGGCCGGAGGCCTTCCAGGCGCCGGTCGCCATCACGTCGTTGAAGGCGTCGGCCGCGCGCCAGACATCGGCGAAGCCGAGATAGGCGGGGGCGAAGCCGAAGCGCATGATGTCCGGCGCGCGGAAGTCCCCGATGATGCCGCGCGCGATCAGCGCCTGGACGACGGCGTAGCCGCCCTCGAAGACGATCGAGACCTGCGAGCCGCGCCGGTCGTAGTCGCGCGGGGTCGCGATCGTCGCGCCATTGGCGCGGCAGCTATCTTCCACGAGCTCGATGAAGAGGTCTGTCATGGCCAGGCTCTTGGCGCGGATGTCAGCCATTGCCACATCCTCGATCGCGGCAAGGCCGGCATTGAGCCCGCGCAGCGAAAGGATCGGCTGGGTGCCGCAGAGCATGCGCCGGATACCGGCATCGGGACGGTAGCCGGTCTCGAAGGAGAAGGGCGCGGCGTGCCCCCACCAACCCGAAAGCGGCTGGCTGATCCGGGCGTGATGCCGCCTCGCGGCATAGATGAAGGAGGGCGAACCGGGGCCGCAATTGAGATATTTGTAGGTACAGCCGACGGCGAAATCGGCGGCGGCGGCGTCGAGTTCGATCTCCATCACGCCGACGCTGTGGCACAGGTCCCAGACGACGAGGGCGCCGGCGGCGTGGATGCGGCGGGTCAGCTCCCCCATGTCGCGCAACTCGCCGGTCTTGTAGTCGACGTGGTTGACGAGCACGACCGCCGTGTCGGACCCGAGCAGGCTTTCGATCGAGCCGCCGTCGCGGCCCTCGAGCAGCAGCCTGGCGCCGGGCAGGCCGGAGACGACGCCCTCCGCCACGTAGAGGTCGGTCGGGAAGCTGCCCGCCTCCGCGACGATCGCCGTGCGACCCGGGTTGAGCGAGACAGCCGCCTTCAATGCCTTGTAAACGTTGATCGAGGTGGAGTCGCAGACCACTGTCTGCCCTGGCGCCGCCCCCGTCAGCACGCCGATGCGGTCGCCGAGCGTGTCGACGAGTGAGAACCAGCCGGCGTCGTTCCAGCTCCGGATCAAGCCTTCTGCCCATTCCTCGCGGACGGCCGTATCGATGTCCGCAAAAACGGCGACGGGCGCCGGGCCGAGCGAGTTGCCGGCCAGATAGACGATGCCCTCGGGCATGTGGAAGCGGCCACGCAGATAGCCGAGCGGATCGGCCGCATCGCGCCGTCCGATATCGTCCGGCGCCTCCCCCGCTTGCGCCACCGCCACCCGGTTCATGTGCCCCTCACCACCTTCGTCACGCGGCCGGACCTGCCGATGGCCATCATGATGAGGCAAAATTTTCGATTATGTCAATTGATATATATACTTTCTCCAGCAGCCCGGCTTTATATATGAAAGCGTCAGCCATATGAGGTGCGCCCATGCAACAAGGTGAAGTCCCCACCAAGACGGAAACCGCGTACCGCACGCTGCGCCAGGCGATCCTGCACACCAGGCTCATGCCCGGCGCGCCGCTGAAGCTGAGCGCGCTGCGCGAGGCCTACGGCATCGGCTGGACGCCCCTGCGCGAGGCGCTGTCGCGTCTCGAGGCGGAGCATCTCGTCATCCTGTCGGCCAACAAGGGCTACACCGTCGCGCCGGTCTCGCTCGCGGAGCTCGCCGACCTCACCAACGCCCGGCGCCACGTCGAGCTGCCGCTGCTGGCCGAATCCATCGCCAACGGCACGGAGGAATGGGAAACCGCGCTGGTCGCCGCGCACTACCGCCTGTCGCGGTGCAAATCGCCGGCGGAAAACCCCGAGGATTTCGCCATCACCGACTGGAAGGACCGCCACGAGGCCTTTCATCTGGCGCTGCTCGCGGCCAGCAGATCGAAATGGCTGATGCGCTTCTACGTGCAGACGAAGGAGCAGATGCACCGGCATCACCGCATTCTCGGCGTCGCCCCCGGGATGGGTATGGCGGGCGGTGCGGAATGGAAGGCGAGCCCGGCCTACGGGCTGATACGCGACGCGCTGGCGCTGGAGCCGCACACCGAGCTCATGAACGCCGCGCTCGACCGCGACGTGGAACGCGCGCTGGCCCTGCTGGATGCCCATATCGGCCTCACCCAGACCGTCTTCGCAGCCGCCGGCTTCAGCGAAGCCCCCGACGCGGAGCTGGCGACGGTCGACGGCCGCGCCGTCCACCAGAACTGAGGAGGCGGGGATGACCGACATGGTTCGGGACGGCAGCAGGCCCGTCTATCTCGACTACGACCAGCAGCGGCTGGATCTGAACTACAACCAGACCGCCTGGGCGCCCAACGCCGCCGAGATCATCACATGGTATCGCGAGGCGAGCCTCGCCGCACACGCCCGGCTGGCCTCCACGAGCCTTGCTTATGGCGCGAGCAGCCACGAGCGGATCGATCTGTTCCCGACGGGCGTTTCCGGGGCGCCGCTCGTCGCCTATGTCCATGGCGGCGCCTGGCGCCTGCTCGACCGCATGGACAGCGCCTACGCGGCCGAGGCCTTCGTCGCGGCCGGCATCAACTTCGCGGTGATCGATTTCGCCAGCATTCCCGCGGCGCGACTTCCGGACATGGTGACCCAGGTCCAGCGCGGCATCCTGCACTTGTCCCGTCACGCCGAGGGGCTCGGCTGCGACCCCGGCAGGCTGTTCGTCATCGGCCACTCGTCGGGCGCCCATCTCGTCGCGGCCGCGCTGTCGGCTGCGACCTCGACCAGCATCGGCCCGGGCGTCGTGTGCGGCGCGCTATGCGCAAGCGGCGCCTACGACCTGGAGGGCGCAATGCTGAGCGCGCGCGGCGCCTATCTGCAACTGACGTCGGCCGAAGTCGACGCATTCAGCCCGCCGCGCCACGCCGGGCGCATCCGGTGTCCGGTGACCATCGCCTATGGCGACGGCGAAACCGAAGAATACCGCCGGCAGGCGCAAGCCTTCCACGAAAGCCTCGCAGCCGCCGGCCGGCCAAGCGAACTGATCGTCGCCGAAGGCCAGAACCATTTCGAGATCAGCCGCACCCTGACCGATCCCGACGGTCTCCTGTTCAAAGCCGCAATGCGCATGATCTCTGCCGCCGACGGAGGCGGAAAGTGAAAGGCTCAACCGGCCGGGAGAAACACTCGTACTGACGGCCTCGGCTCACGGCGGCGTGCCGGGTGCATTCCACGGGCCGACCGGGAAGCCAGTCGAGCATCGTCCTACGGCAGCAAATGGGCCGCATCAGTATCGCATGAGAGGAACACGTGTTGTCCCATCTCGAACGACGTCTTCTCCCGCCGCTGGATGACCGTGATCGTACGGCCTGCAGCCTCCACGGCAACGTTGAGATCGGCACCGAGATAGTTCACCTGCTTCACCTTGCACGGCAACGCGTTCGTCGAGTGGGCCTCTCCGCCTTCAACATGGGCGCAGAAATGATCGACGCCGCGTTCGGCGAGTAGAGAGAGGTTCCGGGCCTCAAGGCGCGCGGGCACGGCGCGAGCCTCCGCTCAGAGCGCGCCGGCGACGAGCTGCCCGTTGTGCAGGACGGCCCTTGTGCCGGCGCCGCCTGCGATCAGGTCTTCCACGTTCGCGCACCCGCTTATTACCAGATCGGCCTTCGCGCCGACGCGCAGGCTGCCGCGGCCGTCCATTCCCATGATCGTGGCCGGAATGTCGGTTATCATCCGATAGGCGCGATCGGCGGCGTCCGTCAGGAGATGGGCGGCCAGGATCGTCCAGCGGGCCATCTCGACGACGTCGCCGGAGCCGACCGGGACGAACGCGTCCCGGATGTTGTCGGATGCCGTCGCCACGAGGACGCCGGCGTCGATCATGTCCCCCACCCGCGTCAATCCGCGCGGCACGAGCTGCCTGCGGTCGCGTCCCTGCAGGAAGAGGTTCGCGGCCGGAAGCGTGCAGACGGCGACCCCGGCTTGCACCGCCGCATCGATCGAGCGGCGCGCATCGTCGTCCGGAACGGCCGACAGCGAACAGACATGGCTGCCGACGACCCGCCCGCCCATGCGCCGCCGGCGGGTCTGCTCGACAAGATGGTCGAAGCATCTGGCTTGCGGATCCAGCGTCTCGTCGACATGCAGGTCCACCGGCAGACCGTGGCGCTCGGCAACGTCGAGGAGCATGTCGATATAGGCCGTGGGATCCGGCGCCAGGTTCGGCGTTCCCCCGATGCAGTCGGCGCCGGCGGCGACCGCCCGCTCGAGCAGTTGGCGGGCCAACGCGATCTCCCCGCGCGCGGCGCTCGACGTGGCGAAGGCGACGACCTGAAGCTCGAGCCGATGGCTGTTGGCCGCACGCAGCTCGCACATCGCCTCGACGCTCTTCAGCCCCATCTCGTGGTCGAGATTGGCGTGAGTGCGGATGGCGCCGGTGCCCATCGAGACGCATCGGTCGAGTGTCGCCTGCGCGCGCTCGCAGATGCGCTCCCGCGTCAGCCCTTTGGAATAGCTCCGGAAGGCTTCGATGGCGCCGAGAAGCGTTCCGTCCGGGTTCGGGGCATCGGCGAGCGTGAAGCTCTTGTCCAGGTGCTGGTGCATGTCGACGAAAGCCGGCGTGACCAGTCGCCCGCCGAGGTCGATGGTCGGGATTTCCGCGCTGGCGGAGATGTCGCCGATGTCGAGGATATGTCCTGCCGACGATATGAGGATGCTGGAGGGGCTTGCGCCGCGCGCGCCGGCCGGGATCGTCGCGTTGGCCAGCACGAGCGAGGGAGAAACGTTCAAGTCTGCTTCCTCCGTCCAAGGCCCGTCGCCGGTGCTTTCGTCGCCAGGCGTCGCGGTCTCAAAAGCGCTCCATCGCGTGGCGGACGCGGGCCATGAAGCCTGCCCTCTTGGCATCGCTCGCGACGTTCAGATGGTAGAGCGCGTGATACTCGGCTTTTGCGCCGTGCGTGAACCAGCGCATGTAGCGCGTCACCGTCTTGCGCGGCGGGTCGGCCATGTAGAGTGCCATGTAGCGGGGCCGCCCGTAGGTGACGATGCCGGCGATCTTCTTCACGTTGGCGAGCATCGGCCGGACATGCGCGGGGTCGCTCAGGTCGAAGGCGACGCCGGGCATGAACATGCGGTCGAAGAAGCCCTTGAGCATGGCCGGTGTGCCGAAGCACCAGGTCGGGAACTGGACGACGAGGGCGTCGGCCTCCCGCAGCCTGCGCACATAGGGCTCGAGGCCGTCCTGGTTACGGGACGTGTCCTCGTAGTGCCTGCGGCCCTCGGTGCTCAGCACGGGGTCGAAGCCTTCCGCGTAGAGGTCGAGCAGGTCGACGGTGTGGCCGGCTTTCGCGAGCCCGGCCAGTGCCTCGACCCGCAGCGCACCGTGAAAACTCTCCGGCACGGGATGGCAATAGATGTAGAGGATCTTCAAGGAACAGCTCTCCGCGTGCGGCGCTAGCCGGCTGCCGCCGTCACCGGCGCGAGCGACGACAGCGGGAACCGGTGGACGTCCCGAACCAATGCCAGCAGCCGCGAGCCGTAATATTCGATCAGCGTCCTGCCGCGGCCGGCGTCGGCGGCGGCCGCGTTCCCCCATGCGCCGCTGTCGCTGAGGTCCGGCGTGATCCACGAGAACGGCGCGGCGCCCTGCGGGTCGAGCACCTCGTAGGTCTCGCTCATCGCCTTGGCGCGGTTGGAGAAGACGGCGCGCTCGCCGTCGTCCACCAGGCCCGGCGCGAGATGCAGCATCATCGAGGTCTCGATCTCGCCGGCATGGGTGCCGTAGGAGGTCTCGTATGCGCTGAACAGGTCGCCCGGGGGGAAGCCGAGCTGGTACCAGATGGTCGACGCCACCAGCATCCCCTGCCTGCGGCGCATCTCGAGGCCGGCGAGGTCGATGACGGGCGGGTTGCCGCCATGGCTGTTGAAGACGATCACCTTGCGGATGCCGGCGCGGCGCACGCTTTCGAGGATGTCCACGCACACGGCCTTCAGCGTCTCGGACCTGAGGCTGAGCGTGCCCGGAAAGGTGTCGTGCTCCTCGCTGCGCCCGACCGACTGGGTGGGCAGGACGAGGAAGGGCAGGTCCGCGGGCGCGATGCGGACGAGCTCGTCGACGATGCCCTGGCCGATGCGCGTGTCGGACCAGACCGGCAAATGCGGCCCGTGCTGCTCGATGGCGCCGACCGGGAAGATGGCGACCATGTTCTCGGCGTCGAGGGCGGCGAAGTCCTTCGTCGTCAGCTCGTGCCAGTAGCGCTTGCTTGCCGGTTTCACGCTCGTCCCTCAGTCGCGCTGCATGGCGCTCTCGTGCCACGATCCCAGGCTCACGCGCTCCAGCAGGGAGAGCGCGGAGTGGATCAGCACGCCGGTTATCGAAAGCATGGCGAAGGCGGCGAACATGCGCGCCATGTTGAGCCGGTTGCCGGACTCGAAGATCACGTAGGCGAGGCCGCTCGACGTGCCCGACCCGGCCACCAGCTCGGCGGCGACCGCGCCGATCAGCGCCAGCGCTCCCGAGATCTTCATGCCCGCGAGCAGGTAGGGAAGCGCGGAGCGGAACTGGAGCTGCGAGAAGAACTGGAAGCGCGTGGCGCCGTAGAGCCGGAACAGGTCTCCCAGCCCGCGGTCGTAGCTCTTGAAGCCCAGCAGCGCGTTGATGAGGATCGGGAAGAACGCCGCGAGCATCGACAGGATGATCATGGCGCGGGCGGTGTTCTGGATGCCCACCCAGATCATCACCAGCGGCGCGATGGCGATCAGCGGGGTGACCTGGAGGACGACCGCGTAAGGAAAGAGGATGCGGTTGACCAGCGGCGAGGCCGACATCAGCAGCGCCAGGCCGATGCCGATGACCAGCGCGAAGGCGTAGCCGGTCAGGGTGACGCGGAGCGTGAATAGCAGCGCCTTGAACAGCGACGGGAAGTCGCGGACCAGCGTCTCGATGATCTCGCTGGGCGCCGGCAGCACGAACTTTGGAATGGCGAAGCCTCTCACCAGCAACTGCCATGCGACCAGGAGCGCGATGCCGAACAGCAACGGGGCGAGCTTCCACAGGATACGCGCGGGCGAGAAGGCCGAACCGGCCCGTGCGGCCGGAGCTGCGCCCTTGCCGGTTCTGTCGTCTGGCGCCCGGCCTTCCAGCGGAACGGTCTCGGTAGGCAATCTTCCATCCCTTCTGGCCTGGTGCCGTGCGCATGGCGGAGCCGGCCGGCGGCCCCGCCATGCGGCAAACTCACTTGCGGGTGAGCGCGGCCTTCTGGTCGAGGCCGAAGCCCTTGTTGACGAAGTCGGTCACGAAGGCCGACTTGTAGTCGAGGTCGGAAGGATACACCTTGGCCGTGACCATGACGTCGTAGAAGTCCTTCCACCGCGCATCGGTCATCGCGCCCAGCCCGAGCTGCAGTGAATCGCCGCTGTCGACGATGCCGTATTCGAGCATCTTGCTGCGGCTGTAGGCCAGCAGTTCGTCGGTCATCTCCGGGTTGTCCTGTTTAATGAGGGCGTTGGCCGCTTCCGGATTGCCGTAGAGATATTCGTTCCAGCCCTCGATCGACGCGTTCACGAAGGCCTGGACCTGGTCCTTCCGCTCGGCCAGCGTCTTGTGCGAGGCGAGGATCAGGTTGGCATAGGTCGAATAGCCCGAATCGGCGAGCAGGAAGACCTTCGTGTCGACGCCGCCTTCCTTCTTGGCCGTGAAGGGCTCGGAGGAGAGAAGCCCCTGCTGGATGGACGTGTTGTCGGCCAGGAAGGGCGCGAGGTTGAAGTTGTAGGGACGCAACTGCTCGTCGGTGAAGCCGAGCTTCGCCTTCATGAAGAGGTAGTTGCTGACGACGCCGCCCGGCGACACGTAGATCGGGTGTCCCGCCATGTCGGCGACGGAGTTGATGCCGGAGTCGGGATGGACCATGAGGACGGCGGCATCCTTCTGGAAGAAGGCCGCCACCGCCTTAACGGTCGCGCCGACCTGGATCATGTTGAGCAGGAAGAAATTGCTCGAGCCGAGCGCCAGGTCGACGGCGCCGGCAGCCATGAGCTGCTGGGTATTCTGGCTGGGGCCGCCCTGGCGCAGCTCCAGGTCGAGGCCGTGCTTGCGATAAAGATCGAGCGCCTTTGCGGCGTAGAAGCCGCCATGCTCGGCCTGCGCCTTCCAGTCCGTGAGGAAGACCATAGAGCCGTCCGCGCTGGCGCGGCGGGGCAACGCCGTCATCGCGGCACCGCCTGCCAGGAGCCCGGCTGTGAACTGCCTGCGGTTGATCAGTGACATAGAACCTATCCTCTGGTTGATCGGCCGTTTGCGGCTCTTGTCTTTGCGTGGATGATCCGCAGGGCCTCGAGTTGGCGGCCGGGCCGTTGCGCTCCGGATGGAACTACTGCACGCTGGCGCGTGCTCGAAAAGCATCGTTTTTAGAGCATTCCGTTGCCTGCAAGGCATCGGTGCGGGCCGCCGGCCCGACCGCTGCCCTGGGCCGCAGCCCCACGAGAGAGGTTCGAGAGATGCTCCATTCACGCCTGCTGCGCTATCTGGACGAGGTCGCGCGCTGCGGCTCGATCCGCAAGGCCGCAGACAATTTGCACGTCGCGTCCTCGGCCATCAGCAGGCAGATCATCGCCCTCGAACAGGAGCTGAGGACGCCGCTGTTCGAGCGCCTTCCCAAGAAGATCCTGCTGACCTCGGCCGGCGAGGTCGTGATCAACCACGTGCGCGAGACGCTGCGCAACCACCAGCGCGTGCTGGCCCAACTCGACGACCTGCGCGGCGCCCGCAACACGATGGCCTCCATCGCCACGGGCGGGCTGGCGGCCGACCTGCTCTCCGGGGCGCTGACGAAGTTCCGCTCCGAGCATCCGCTGAGCGGCTTCTCGATCAAGGTCCTGTCCTCCCACGACATACTCGCGGCCGTCGTTTCGGGAGAGGCCGACCTTGGCTTCGCCTTCGACCTTCCGCCGGCGCCGCAGGTCTCGGTGGCCGCGTCGATCGCAACGAGCTTCGGTGCGGTCGTGCCGGCAGGCCACCCGCTCGCGCTGCAGGACAGCGTGCGGCTCTTCGACCTGCACAGCTATCCGCTCATCCTCCCCACCGCGGAGGTGAAGATCAGAATCTTCTTCGAGCAGGCCTGTGCGCGCGCCAACCTGACGCTCAAGCCGACATACGAATCCAACAATTTCGAGTTCATGAAGCGGCTCGTGGTGATGGACCAGGGCGTGGCCGTCCTCAACCGCATCGACGTCGTCGATCTGCACCGGCGCGGGCTGGTGAACTTCATCCCGCTCGCGGAGCCGACCCACGGAATCCAGTCACTCATGGTCGTGCAGCGTTCGAGCGGCGATCTGGAGCCCCTGCCCCGCCTCGTGCTGGAGATGCTCAAGGAACTGCTCGCGGATCTCGACCGGGCGGAGCGGATTGCGTGAAAGGCAACGCAGTGACCTAAAATAAGTGCTTTTGCGGCACGCGGTCGGCGCGGCATCCTTGCATCCTGCCGACGGGGGAGATGTGCATGGACCAATCGGTTGTAACCCTGCGACATATCGAGAAGACCTATGCCAACGGCACCGTCGCGCTGGGCAATGTCGATCTCGATATCAGGCGCGGGGAATTCGTCAGCCTGCTCGGCCCGTCCGGATGCGGCAAGTCGACGGTGCTGCGGATCGTGTCCGGTCTCATGACGCCGAGCGCGGGAACGGTGTCCTGGTCTGCCGGCACGAGCGCGGCGGCCGACGGCTCGCCCAATGTCGGCTACGTCTTCCAGGACCCGACCCTGATGCCGTGGGCCACGGTCGCGAAGAACGTCTGGCTCCCGTTCCGGCTGCGCGGCATCTCCTACGAGAGCGTCAGGCCGGTGATCGAGGAAGCGCTGGACATGGTGGGGCTCAGCGCCTTCGCGGACAGCCACCCGCGCGAGCTGTCGGGCGGCATGCGCATGCGCGTCTCCATCGCCAGGGCGCTGGCGACGAAGCCGAAGGTCCTGCTGATGGACGAGCCCTTCGCGGCGCTCGACGAGATCACCCGCCAGAAGCTCAATGACGACCTGCTGAGGCTGTGGGAAGCCAACGGCTGGACGGTCGTCTTCGTCACGCACTCGGTGTTCGAGTCCGCCTATCTGTCCAGCCGGATCGTGGTCATGGGCGCGCGGCCCGGACACATACTGGAGACGATCGAGGTGCCAGAGCCCTATCCCCGCAACGAGGACTACCGTTCCTCGCCGGGTTACGCGCAGGTCTGCAAGCGCGCGTCCCAGGTGCTCAAGTCGGCCATGTCGCGGACCGACCACCTCTGAGGGGTGGCCGGCGCGACCGCCGGGCTCAGAGAGCGATCTCGGTCGCCTCGTCGAAGGGCGGATAGTAGATGCGGGTCGAGGCGTCGGGGGCGCTGCAGTCCCACGACGCCGACACGACACGCGGGAAGCGGACCGCCGCGCCGCCCGGACGGCCGAGCGTGTAGTCGATCTCGTCGACGATGAAGGTCAGCGCCAGTTGCAGGAAACGGTCCTGGCTGACGTTCTCCAGTTCCTTGACGAGCTTGGACCTGATTTCGGCCAGCGAGGCGGCCCCGTTGCCGACGATCGAAGGCCCGACCTCGAAACTCACCTTCAGCAGGAGGTTCTCCGGGTGACCGGCAAGGTCGGTTGCCACTGCGTTGCCGCGCATCGCATTCTCCAAACGTCGATGATGGGGTTCCCGGACCGGCTTCCTTCATGCCCCGGGAGGCTGGAGGCGATATTATCGGCGGCGTGGTGCAGGGAAAGCACCGTATAGGCTGCGGTGTGTTGCCTTTTTGATCGCAGCGGCGAAGGCGAAGGTTCAAGCGGCGGCCGGCGGCATCAGGCTGTCCAGCACCCTGGCGACATGCACGGCCTCCCGGCTCGCGCCGTCATGGATCTGGTGGCGGCAGCTCGTGCCGTTGGCGACCACGATGTCGTCGCGACCGGCCTTGCGGATCGCGGGCAGCAGCGACAGCTCCCCCATCGCCATCGAAACGTCGATGGTCTCGGCGCCGTAGCCGAAGGCGCCCGCCATGCCGCAGCAGCTCGATTCGATCGTGCGCACCTCCAGCCCGGGGATCGCTCCCAGAAGCCGTTCCAGCGGCGACAGCGCGTCCATGGCCTTCTGGTGGCAATGGCCGTGGACATGGGCGACCCTGCCGCCCTGATCCGGGATGCCCAGCGCCTCCACGACGCGGCCGGGATCGGCCCCGAGCAGTTCCTCGAACAGCAGGCTCGCCTCCGACAGCGCCTCGAAGTCCGCGGCAGGCAGCAGGCTTTCGTATTCGTCGCGGAGGGTGAGGAGGCATGACGGCTCCAGCCCGACGACGCGGGCGCCGGCGCGCACATAGGGAAGCAGCGCCGCGGCGGTCCGCTCCGCCTCCCTGCGCGCCTCCTCGACCATGCCGGCGGACAGGAAGGTGCGGCCGCAGCACAGCCCGCGCCGCTCGCCGGCCGCCCGGACGTGGTGGACCCGGTAGCCGGCGGCAACCAGCACACGCACGGCGGCATCGAGGTTGTCCGCCTCGAAATGACGGCTGAACGTGTCTGCGAACAA
Organism: Hyphomicrobiales bacterium; assembly: GCA_017305835.1. Lineage (GTDB taxonomy): Bacteria > Pseudomonadota > Alphaproteobacteria > Rhizobiales > Rhizobiaceae > RCIO01. The sequence goes on along the minus strand of JAFKJY010000041.1, from coordinate 43,648 downwards.
CACGACGTCGCGGCCGTCGCCGGCCACCGCCCCGGGCGACGCCGGGCCGGCAGCCGCGCGCCACGCCCGGCCCCAGACCGGCAGGCTGCGGCGCGCGCTGAAGCCCAGCAGCCGCTCCGACAGCCGCGCTGCGAAAGGCAGCCGGTCGCGCAGGTTCATGAGCGGCGCGAGGCGGCTCGCGGCATCCGCATAGCGCGGCAGGTAGGCGACCAGCCGCTCACGCAGCTTCAGCCCGTGCCGCCCGTGATATTGGTGCAGGAACTCGATCTTGAGCCGGGCCATGTCGACGCCGGTCGGGCACTCGCGCCGGCAGCCCTTGCAGGAGACACAGAGGTCGAGCGTGGCCTTCAGCTCGGCGGAGGTGAAGGCGTCCGGCCCGAGTTGGCCCGACATGGCGAGGCGCAGCGCGTTGGCCCGCCCGCGCGTGACGTGCCGCTCGTCCTTCGTGACGCGGTAGGACGGGCACATGGTCCCGCCCGAAAGCTTGCGGCAGGTGCCGTTGTTGTTGCACATCTCGACCGCGCCGCCGAAGCCGCCCCAGCCCAACCAGTCGAGGGCGGGCCGCGCGGGCTCGGTCGCGCGGTAGGTGGGGCCGAACCGCATGAGCGAGCGGTCGTCCATCCTGTAGGGCCGGACGATCTTGCCGGGATTGAGCCGGCCGTGCGGGTCGAAGCCCTGCTTCACCGCCTCGAAGGCCCGCGCCATGCGCGCTCCGAACATCGGCGCGATGAACTCGGACCGCGAGATACCGTCGCCGTGCTCGCCCGAGAACGAGCCCTTGAACCGCCTGACCAGGTCGCAGGCGGCCTCGGCGAGGACGCGCATGGTGCGGACGTCGGCGGCGTCCTTCATGTCGAGGATCGGGCGGACGTGGAGGCAGCCGACGGAGGCATGCGCGTACCACGTGCCGCGCGTGCCGTTGCGCCCGAACAGCTCCGTCATCGCATCCGTGTAGTCGGCCAGGTGCTCGAGCGGGACCGCGCAGTCCTCGATGAAGGAGACCGGCTTGCGGTCGCCGCGCATCGACATCATGATGTTGAGGCAGGCCTCCCGCACGTCCCAGACGAGCTTCTGCCGGTCGGGCCGGGTCACCTCGACCACGGCGTCGGCGAAGCCGAGATCGGCCATGCATTCGTCCAGCCGCCTGAGGTCGGCGGCGAGCGCCGCTTCCTCCGCCCCGGCGAACTCCACCAGCAGCAGGCAGTCCGGCGTGCCGCGCGTGATCGTGGCGAGCGTATCGCGAAACAGCGGGATGTCCCTGCCGAGGGTGAGGATGTTGTTGTCGACCAGCTCGACCGCCGTCGGCCCGAGCGCGACGATGGCGGCAGTCGCCTCCATCGCCGAGCGGAAGCTCGGAAAATGACATACGCCCATCACGCGCCGCGCCGGCAGCCGCGCCAGCTTCAGCGTCAGCTCCGTGGTGATGGAAAGCGTGCCTTCCGAACCGACCAGCAGTCCGGCCGGATTGGCGGGGCTACGGATCAGCTCGTCCAGATTGTAGCCGCCGACGCGGCGCTGGACCTTCGGAAAGGTCCGCTCGATCTCGCCGGCCTCGGCGCGGGCGAGCCCGAGCAGCTCGTCCAGCACGCCGGCGACGCGGCCGCCCAGAGACGATTCACCCAGCGTGCGCCCGAGACGAAAAGCCTGGCCCTCGGCGTCGACGGCGTCGAGGGCGAGCACGTTGTCGACCATCTTGCCGTAGCGCAGCGAGCGCGCGCCCGACGAGTTGTTGCCGGCCATGCCGCCCAGCGTGCAGCGGCTGGCGGTCGAAGGCTCGACCGGAAAGAACAGGCCTTCCCGGCGCATGGCGGCGTTCAACTGTTCGAGCACGGTGCCGGGATGCACGACCACTGTCTCGGCCTTCGGATCGAAGGCGACGATGCCGCCGAAATGGCGGCTCATGTCGAGCACCAGCCCGGCGCCGATCGGCTGGCCGTTCTGCGAGGTGCCGGCGCCCCGCGCGATGACCGGCACGCCGAACTCCGTCGCGGCTGCGAGCGCGGCCTGGATGTCGGCCACGTCGCGCGGGAAGGCGACGCCGACCGGGAATATCTGGTAGATGGACGCATCGGTGGCGTAGAGGCCGCGCGTCAGCGCGTCGAACCTGACCTCGCCCCGCATGTCGCGCGCCAGCCGGCGCTCCAGCCCGACATGGCGCGTGCCGATGCCGATCGCAGCCTCACCCATCGCCGCCTCGTCGATTGCCGTGCTGCCGGCGCATGTCGGTCGCCCGGCTCATCTGCGGTCGCGCAGCACGTCGTGCGCCAGCCGGATGTTGAACGCGATGATCGCTTCGGCAGCCTGCCTCGCCCGCTCAGGCGAGCCGGCCGCGACGGCCTTCGCCAGTTCGGCGTGCAGGCCCGCCGTCTCGCCGAATTCGGCGCGCCGATGATGCCTGAAGTAGAAGCGGCGCGACTGGCCCTGCAGCAGGCCCGACATCCGCGCCACATAGGCATTGCCCGCGGCGTCGCAGAGCAGGCCGTTGAATTCGCGGTCGACCTGCATGAACAGCCTTTCGTCGGCCGCGCCCCGCGCCGCCTCGAACAGCGTCGCGATCTCGGAAATGCGCGCCCTCTGCCCGTCCAACGCGCGGGACGATGCGAGATCCGCGACCAGGACGTCGAGCGGGCGGCGCGCCTCCATCAGCTTCATGTAGTCGTCGACCGTGACGTCGGAGACAAGGACACCCCGCTGAGGCAGGATCTGGACAAGGCCCTCCGCCGACAGGCGCTGCAGGGCCTCGCGAATGGGGGTCCGGCCCATGCCGAGCAGCTCCGCGAGCCCGGCCTCCGACAGGACGCTGCCGGCCGGAAGCTCACCGACGACGATCTTCTCCTCGATGGATTGATAGGCCTGCTCCGAAAGCGGAGCCTCGCCGCGGCGACCTCGCACCACCGGCGGCATCGCCGAAGACCCGCCATCCTTCACCTTGCGCCTCTCCGGCATGCGGCTCCCCGATATGGCCGACGCGATGCGGCTCGCACCAGAGCTGGAGACCCGCGTTCGCGCTGCCGTCATAACGCCCGGTCCTGCCTTCCTCAATGACCTTGCCTTCAAACGACTACTAACATATTAGCTGTCGTCTAGAGCAGCTTTCCCGGAAGAAGGATGGGGACATGGCTGGCGATGCGCGCGGGACGATCGAGCGCGACTTCGACGTGCTGGTCGTCGGCGGCGGAGCCGCAGGGGTCGCCGCGGCGGTGACGGCCGCGCGGGCGGGCCTGAGCGTCGGCCTCTTGGAACGCTACGGCTTCTGCGGCGGCGGCGCGGTCGCCGGGCTCTCCGGCACGATCTGCGGCCTCTACGAGGCAACCGACGATGCCGGCGCGGCGCCGAAGCAGGTCGTCCACGGCTTCGTCGACGAGTTCATCTTCGAGATGGAACGGCGCGGCGGGCTCGCCGCTCCGGTCCGCTACGGCAAGACCTTCACGCGCGTCCACGACCCGCTGGTCTGGCGCGAGGCCGCGGACACGCTGCTGGCCGATGCAGGCGTCGAGATTCTGTTCCACACGACGGTCACGGGCGTGATCCTCGACGGGGACCGCGTGCTCGGCGTCCGGGCCTACAACAAGGAAGCCACGCTGGCGCTGCGCGCGGCCGTCACGATCGACGCGAGCGGCGATGCCGACGTCGTGGCGATGGCCGGCCTGCCGGGCTTCGTCGGCGCCGACGGCCAGGTGCAGAACCCCACCATGATCTTCCGGCTGATGGGCGTCGATACCCGGCGCCTGTTTGCCACCTATGGCGACGACACGATCATGCCGGCCGAGATCACCGAGCTCATCGCCGCCGAGAACCGCGCGGGCCGCTACGAGCTGCCGCGCACGAAGATCTGGCTGTTTCCGACGACGCGGCCGAACGAGCTGCTGTGCAACTGCACGCGCGTTATCGGCTCGGACGGCCGCGCGCTCAACACGCTCTATGCGCGCGACTTCACCGAGGCGGAGATCCTCGGCCGCCGTCAGGTGCGCGAATATGCCCGCTTCTTCCGCGACCATGTCGCCGGCTGCGAAGACAGCTTCGTCAACGACACCGGCGTGCAGGTCGGCGTGCGCCAGACGCGGCAGGGGCTCGGGCGCTACGTGCTCGCCAACGCGGACGTGCTGGCCGGCGCGAAGTTCGCCGACGGGATAGCCCGCTCGCCCTGGCCGATCGAGCTGCACGCCGGCGAAAAGCCGCGCGTGCACTGGCTGCTCGACGATTTCTACGAGGTACCGTACTGGTGCTTCGTGCCCGCGCGGGGCGACGGGCTGCTGTTCGCCGGCCGCTGCCTGTCGGCCGAGCACGAGGCGGTGGCCTCGGCGCGCGTCACCGCGCAGTGCTTCTCCTACGGCCAGGCCATCGGCCACGCCGCGTCGATCGCGGCGAACGAGGCCATTTCCCCTCACGCAATCGACGGGTCGCGCATCAGGGCCGGCCTCAACGCAATGGGAGCGCGGCTCGATGACTAGGACAAGGCGGCCGTTGCGCAGCAATTTCGAGCCGGGCAGCACGCGCTGGGCCGTGCGCCGCGCCCAGTGGATCGCGATGGGCATAAGCGAGGAGGATTTCGCCAAGCCGAAGATCGCCATCGTCAACACGTCGAGCCGGCTGTCGGTCTGCTACCAGCATCTCGACAGGCTCGCCGCACGCGTCGAGGCCGCCATCCGCACGGCGGGCGGCCTGCCCTTCGAGATCCGCACCGCCGCCTCGTCCGACTTCGTCACCAGTGCCGGCCGGCAAGGGCGCTACCTCATGCCGACGCGCGACCTGATGTCGTTCGACGTCGAGGTGCAGATCGAGGGCGCCGAGCTCGACGGCATGGTGCTGTTGTCCTCCTGCGACAAGACAACGCCGGCCCACCTGATGGCGGCCGCGCGCCTCGACGTCCCGTCGATCGTGGTGACCTGCGGCTACCAGCTCGGCGGAAGCTGCGGCGGCAAGTCCGTCGACATCGAGACGCTGTACAATTCCGTCGGCAGCTACAAGGCCGGCGAGATCGACCTCGCGCAGCTCACCGAGATGAGCCGCGTGGCGATCACCGGGCCGGGCGTATGCGCCGGCCTCGCCACCGCCAACTCCATGCACGTACTGGCCGAGGCGCTCGGCATGACCCTGCCCGGCAACGCGCCGGTCCGCGCCGGCTCGGAGCGGCTGGACGGGATCTGCGACGCGGCCGGGCGCCGCATCGTGGAGATGGTGGAGGAGGAGCTGCGGCCGCGCGACATCCTCACCCCGGCCGCCTTCCGCAACGCCATCCGCGTCGCCGTGGGGCTTGGCGCCTCGGTCAACGTGGTTCGGCATCTGGCGGCGACCGCGCGCGAGGCCGGGCTCGACCTGAACATCGTCGCCGAGGTCGAGGCAGCGGCAGCTCAGGTGCCGCTGATCGCCCGCATCCGGCCCAACGGCGGCACCCGCATCGAGGATTTCGACGAGGCCGGCGGCTGCCTCGCCGCGCTCAAGGTGCTGGAGGGCGTGCTGGAGCCGGACGCCATGACCGTGAGCGGCAGGACGATGGGCGAGTTGCTGCGGGAGGTCGGGGCTCCCCGCTCGCCGCATCTGGCCACTCTGGAGGCCCCCTTCTCGCCGGATCCCGGCCTTGCGATCATCCGCGGCTCGCTGGCGCCGGACGGCGCCGTGGTCAAGGTCGCCGCCATCCCGAGGCGCATCCGCCGCTTCTCCGGCAGGGCGCGGGTGTTCGAGAACGAGGCCGACGCCATCGAGAGGCTGGCGCCGGGCCATGCCGAGCGCGTCCGCAAGGGCGACGTCGTGGTGTTGCGCATGATGGGCCCGAAGGGCGGACCCGGCACCGTCTTCGCCGCCAGCTTCATGGCCGCCCTGCAGGGCACCGAGCTGGCGAGCGAGGTCGCGGTTGTGACCGATGGCGAACTGTCGGGGCTGAACAGCGGCATCACCATCGGCCAGGTCATGCCCGAGGCGGCCGAAGGCGGGCCGCTCGCCTATGTCGAGAACGGCGACGAGATCGCCATCGACCTCGACCGGCGCAGCGTCGACCTGCTGGTCGATCTCGACGAGATGGCGCGGCGCTCCGCCGTGCCCGTGCGCCTGCCCGAGGCGCCGCGCGGCTGGCTGGCGATCTATCGCGCCACCGTCGGGCCGCTGTCGCGGGGCGCCGTGGTGGGGGACGCCGCGCAGATGGATCCGGCCCGCGACTAGCTGCCGGAAGCAACTGCGCGCCATGAACAAAAAGGGCGGCATGGCCGCCCTTCCCTGCCCGTCTTCCGCGTCGGGACCGCCTATTTCAGCGCTGCCGCGGCGGCCTCGCCGACCTGGTGGTCCTGCTGCGGCGCCAGCCCCGAGATGCCGACGGCGCCCACCACCTGGCCGGCGGCCATCAGCGGAACGCCTCCCTTCAGCGGCGCGGCGCCCGGCAGCACCATCGTGCCCAGCCGGTCGGGGATCCGGTCTTCCATGATGGCCGTCGCTAGGCGGAAGATGGCGGCTGTCCGCGCCTTCTCCATGGAGATGCGGGCAGTCGCGGGCGCGACGCCGTCCATGCGCTCGTAGAGGATCGGGTGGCCGCCGGCGTCGACCACGCAGACGCTGATCTTCCAGCCATTGGCGGCCGCTTCCTTCTTCGCGGCCTCGACCACCGCGCGGGCGTCGCCGAGTTCGAGGAGCTTCGTATCGATCATCTCATGCTCTCCATTGTCGATGGTTCCGGCCGTCCGGCCGGCGAATGCAGGCAGCGTCGCGGAAGGCGTCAGGCCGCGCTGGTTTCGGCCAGATAGCGCATCGCCTGGTCGACGCCGCCCTTCTGGTGCGGAACGCCGGCCAGCTCGAAGCCCATCTCGCAGCCCGCCAGCGTGGCGACCAGCGTCAGCTCGTTGATCTCGCCCAGATGGCCGATGCGGAAGACGCGGTCGGCGACCTTGGACAGGCCCGAGCCGAGCGACATGTTGAAGTTTTCCAGCACCTTGCTGCGAAAGGCGTCGGCGCTGTGTCCCTCGGGCATCATCACCGCGGTCAGCACCGGCGAGAAGTGGCGCGGCGAGGCGCACAGGTTCTCCATGCCCCAGGACTGCACGGCCCGCCGCGTCGCCTCGGCCATGCGCGCATGGCGGGCAAACACGTTCTCCAGCCCCTCCTCGAGCAGCATGTCGATCGCCGCGTCGAGGCCGAACAGCAGGTTTGTCGCCGGCGTGTAGGGGAAATAGCCGGTCTTGTTGAAGGCGATCATCTCGCCCCAGTCCCAGTAGGAACGGCGGATGCCCGCGGCCTTGGAGGCGGCCAGCGCCTTCGGCCCTACGGCGTTGAAGGACAGGCCCGGCGGCAGCATCAGCCCCTTCTGCGAGCCGGCGACGATGACGTCGATCCCCCATTCGTCCATACGCAGGTCGGCCGAGGCGAGGCCGGAGATGCTGTCCACCATGAGCAGCGCCGGATGGCCGGCGGCGTCGATGGCGTCGCGCACTTCCTTGACCACCGTGGTCGAGCCGGTCGACGTCTCGTTGTGCACCACGCAGACCGCCTTGATGGCGCGATCCGTATCCTTGCGCAGCGCCGCCTCGACGGCGTCAGGGTCGACGCCGGCGCGCCAGTTCTCGCCCGCCGTCACCGGATCGAGGCCGATCTTGCGGGCGAGCTTCGCCCACAACGAGGCGAAGTGGCCGGTCTCGTAGGTCATGATCCTGTCGCCGGGCGACAGCGCGTTGCTGAGCGCGGCTTCCCACGCGCCGGTGCCCGAGGCCGGGTAGATGACGACGTCGTGCTCGGTCTTGAAGACCTTCTTTATCTTCGACAGCACCCGCGTGCCCAGCTCGCCGAACTCGGGGCTGCGGTGGTCGATGACCTGCCGGGCGGTCGCCGCCAGGACGGGTTCCGGGACCGGCGAGGGTCCGGGGATCTGGAGAAAGTGTCGACCAGCCTTGCTCACGATTGTCTCCTGCTGGGTAGTTCAGGTCCGCCGAGTATTCCGGGGTCCGATTGACAATTCCATTGAAATAATCGGCGTAACAGTTCCGCCAAACGAAACTATCAGGCGACTACCACGGACACCTCGCCATGCTGCGGGAACGTCGCGACGAAGCGCGTTCCGGCCGGCACCTCGACGATGCCGCAGAAGCTGCCGTTGATGACGACGTCGCCCTTGCGCATCGGGATGCCGCGTCCGGTCACCGTGTTCACCGTCCAGCAGAACAGGCCCAGCGGGTCGCCGAAGGGATGCGGCGCGGTCGAGGAGCGCCGCTCGCCCGCGAAGCCGAGCACGAGCGGCACCTGGTCGAGCGCCTGCCCCTTCCAGGGCAGGGCCGGGCCGAACACGACGCCGCCATTGCCCTGAAGGTCGGCCAGCTTCCATTCCGGATCCTGCGCGGCGGACGCGGCGAGCCGCGTCTCGATGATCTCGATCGAAGGCACGACGGCGTCGATAAGCCCGAGGCAGGTCTCGCGGTCCAGCGGCCCCGACGAGACTGGCACGTCGCGTCCCAGCCGCAGGCCGAGCTCGGCCTCGAGCCGGGCCACCCCGCCGGGCGCCCGATACGTCGCGCCGTCGTCAAGCCGCCGCGACGCGGGCAGCGGCGCGCAATAGGGTTCGGTCTCGGTCTTGGACCGCCCGACCTTCCACCCGCACGGCTGCCCCAGCGCCTCGATCAGCAGGTCATGCACGCGATAGGTGTCGGCGCGGGTCGACGGGCCTGCCACCGCGGGCGCGGCGCTGGTCCGCGCTTTGAACTGCGCGGCGAGGAAGTCCGCCGCCTGCGCGGCTGAAAAGGAGCCCATCTATATCTCCGGCCAGATGTAAGGTCCGAACTCCCGCTCATAGTCTTCGGCGAGCGAGAGGAGAAGCAGGTCCGAGCCGAAAGGCCCGACGAGCTGGCAGCCGATCGGCAGGCCCGAAGAGGACGGCGCGGTCGGGACGTTGAGGCCCGGCAGGCCGCCGGCATTGGCGAAGGGCGTGAACACCGCGTGCCCGCGCGGGCCGGCCGGCACGCCGTCGATCGTCCCGGGATGGCTCTGCGCCTTCGGCCAGGGCAGCGCCGCCACCGATGGGGTGAGTATCACATCGTAGCGCTCGAAGAGCAGGCGCAGCTCGTTGCGGAAGGCCTGCACGTCGGCGAGGAGCTGGACATAGGCGGATGCGCTCGCCTTGCGCCCAGTCTCGACCATGCCGAGCAGCGACGGGTTCATCAGGCCGGTGTCGAGCTTGCGGCTGTCGACCAGCCAGGCGAGGCCGGCAGGCCCGATCAGGTTCCAGATGGCGTTCAGGCGGTCGACGTCGAACGGCACGTCGCCGCGTTCGACCCGGTGCCCCATCCGCCCGAGCAGGGCCGCGGCCCCGTCGACGCTGCGCCGGATCTCCGGATCGACCGGAAAATCCCCGAAGGCGGGAACGTGGAGGATGCGCAGCGAGCCGGGCGGTGCCGCGAGGGCGGTGCGCGCCTCGTCGGAGAAAGCGAAGGACGACCGATCGGCCGGATCGCGCCGCGCCGCCACGGCGAGCACGGCCCGCAGGTCGCGCGGCGAGCGGGCGATGACGCCCATGGTCTCGAAGTCGCCGAGGAGCAACGGCAGGCCGTCGGCGCGGGCGACGAAGCCGGGGCTAGGCTTCAGGCCGTAGAGGCCGGTGTGGGCACAGGGGCGGCGGATGGAGCCGCCGCCGTCGGTCGCCAGCGCCGCGATGCCGATGCCGGTCGCGACCGCCGCCACCGCCCCGCCGCTCGATCCGCCGGGCGTCAGCTCCGGGTTCCACGGATTGCCGGTCGCACCGAAGACGAGGTTGTCGGTGTAACCCTGCAGCGTGAACTCGGGCACGTTGGTCTTGCCGAGGATGCCGGCGCCGGCCTCGCGCAGCAGCGCCACCGGCGATTCGTCCCTGTCGGGCACGTAGTCGGTATAGGTCCGGCTGCCCCATGTGCAGCGGAGGCCGCGCACGGGGATGTTGTCCTTGACGGTGACGAAGATGCCGTCGAGGCCGCCGCACGGGGCGCCGTCCTTCCACCGCTTCGTGCTCCGGCGCGCGGCCTCGCGCACGCCGGGCTCGTCCGGCGTGACCACCGCATTGAGGACGGGGTTGACCTCGGCCAGCCGCCGCAGCGTACTGTCGAGGACGTCCTGCGGCGTGAAGCTGCCCGCGCGGTATCCGGCCAGCGTCTCCGCTATGCCGAGCTGCCAGAGCTCCATCTCAGCTCGCTTTGGGGTTGTCGATATAGGCGATGACGTCGAACTCGACGAGCAGCTCGGGGATGCCGAACGTGCCGGTGACGGTGGCGCGCGAGGGCAGCGAATCGCCGAAGAAGAACTTCTTGTAGGCGTTGTTCATGCCCTGGAAGTAGCGCATGTCCGACAGGTAGATCATGACGCGGACCACATCGTCGATGCTGCCGCCGGCCGCCTCGAGCAGGTGCGTCAGGTTGGTCAGGGCCTGGACCGTCTGCGCCTCGATGTCGCCGACGCCGACGACCTTGCCGTTGACGTCCAGCGCGACGGTGGCCGTGTAGAAGTGATTGCCGGCCAGCGTCGCCTGCGAATGCGGATTCGGCGACGTCACCACCTTGGGCGAATAGACGATTTGCTTGCCCATGCTTGTTCCTTTCATGATGGCCAGCCTTGTTTGGGGTTCCGCGATCCCGCTTCTGCGTCGAGATCGAGAATGAGTTGCGCCAGCACGCGCGAGCCGCTGCCCGTCGGGCCCTCCGGCATCAGCGGCGTGTCGGTGCGGTTCCAGCAGGTGTTGTAGATGTCGAGGTGCAGCCACGGATGCGCCCCGACGAAATGCGACAGGAACGCGGCGGCGATCGGCGTGCTGCCGCTCTGCCCGGTCGTCGCGAAGTTGCGCAGGTCCGCCAGCGGGCTCTTCAGGAAGCGGCGGTATTCCGGCCACAGCGGCAGCCGCCAGACCTTGTCGCCGGCGCGGCGGTCGGCCCTGGCCAGCCGCTCGAACCAGCCATCGTCATTGGCGAAGGTCGCCGTGCCGATCGGGCCGAATATGCCAAGCGAGGCGCCGGTCAGCGTGGCGAGGTCGATCACCGCGGCCGGGTCCAGGCCGGCCGCGAAATGCAGCGCGTCGGCGAGGATCAGCCGGCCCTCGGCATCGGTGTTGATGATCTCGACCGTCGCGCCGCTCGCCATGCGGATCACGTCGCTCGGCCGCATCGCGTCCGGGCCCGGCATGTTCTCGACCACGGCGAACAGCGCGGTGACGGGCAAGCGCGGCCGCAGCTCGGCGATCAGGGTCATGGCGCCGAACACGGCAGCACCGCCGCCCATGTCGGCCTTCATGTGGTCCATGTCCTCGGCCTTCTTCAGCGAGATGCCGCCGCTGTCGAAGGTCACGGTCTTGCCCACCAGCACCAGCGGGCGCACGCCTTGCGAGCAACCTTCCGGCCGCCAGTCCATGCGCACGAGGAACGGCTCGTAGCGGCTGCCGGAAGCGACCGTCAGCAGGCCGGCCATGCCGCCAGCCTCCAGTTCCTTCCGCCCCATCACGTTCAACGAGAAGCCCGCCTGTCCCGCGAGCGTCCGGCAGCGCTCGACGAAGGCGGGCGGCGTCAGCTCATTGGCCGGTTCCGTCGCCAGATGGCGGGCGGCGAGCGCCGCGAGGCTGGTCAGCCAGCCGGCATGCAGGCCGGCGGTGCCCCCATCTCCCGCGAGTACGAAGTCGATCTCGTCGAGCCCCCTGCGGGCGTCGCGAGCCGGTCCTTCGGACGCGAACCGGAAGTTCGCTGAGAACAAGCCTTCCGAAACGGCCTGTGCCCGGTCGGCTGCAATGTCGGGCAGGACGATCGTGCACGCGGCGCGGCCGTCCCTCCACAGCCGCGCAAGGGCCTCCGCCGCCTGTAACCGCAGCGCCTGCGGATCGTCTCCCGCGAGCGGCGCCACATAGAGCGGCCGCTCTCCCGAAACGTCGGACAGCACCGTGCCGGCGACGGTTGCGAGCAGGCCGGCGCCGCGCAGCCTGCGCGCTTCCGCCTCCAGCGGCGGGATCACCGCGAGGCCCGTGCCGTCGCTGTCGGCAAATGCCAGCACCGGCCGGCCGGCCGGAAGCCCGGCCCACGCACGGATCGCGGGTTTGTCGGGGAGCCTCATGCCGTCAGCCGGTCACATGCGGAGGAAAGCGGTTGCGCCAGTGCGCGGCGATGTCGGCGCGCCGCGCCACCCAGACGCGCTCGTGCTTGCGGACATGGTCGAGGAACCGCGCCAGCCCCCGCGCCCGGCCGGGATGGCCCACCATGCGCGGGTGCAGCCCGATGTTGAGCAGCTTCGGGGCGGTCTCCCCCTCCTCGTAGAGCTGGTCGAACGCGTCCGCAAGCAGCGCGAAGAACTCGTCGGCCGTCTGCAGCCCGCGCGGCACCAGCTTGCAGTCGTTGGTCACCAGCGAATAGGGGACGATGAGCTGGGTCTTGCCGCCGACCTTCACCCAGTAGGGCAGCTCGTCATTGTAGGCGTCCGAATCGTAGGAGATCTCCGGCTGCTCGGCGAGCAGCTCGCGTGTGTTGGCGCTCGGGCCATAGCGGCAGCACCAGCCTTCCGGCGCGCGCCCGACGGTCTTCTTCAGGCTCTCTATGGCGAGCCGGATGTGCCGCCGCTCCTCCTCGCGATCGAGCAGCCAGTGCTTCTCCCAGCGATGGCCGTGGCAGCAGATGTCGACGTCGGCCGCGCGCAGCCGCCGCGCCAGCTCCTCGTTGCGCTCCAGCGCGACCGCGCAGGCGAAGGCCGTGAACGGCAGGCCGCGTTCCTCGAACAGCCGCAGCACGCGCCAGATGCCGACGCGGCTGCCATATTCGTACATCGACTCGGCCGTCAGGTCGCGGCCGGCGATGCCGGTGTCCATGCCCTCGCCCTCGGTGAGCGCAGTGTCGGTCTTCGGATCGCCGTCGAGCGGCGAATATTCAGACCCCTCCTCGATGTTGAGGGCGAAGTTGATGGCGATGCGCGCGTCGCCCGGCCATTGCGGATGCGGTGGCGTCTCGCCGTAGCCGACGAAGTCCCGCGCCGGGCCTGCCTTGTGCTCGTCCTCGGACATGTGCTTGCCTTCCCGCATCATTTCGTCGGCGCGCCCGCCGCGATCCAGTCGGCAAGCAGCCGGCGCTCGTCGGCCGTCATCTCGGTCAGGTTGCCCGGAGGCATGACGTCGGTCGCCACCGCCATCTGCCTGATCTGATCGGCATGCCTGGCCGCCTTGTCCAGCGTGTCGATCACGAAACCCTTCGGCGCCTCGGTGAATCCGTCCATCGACGGCGTGGGCGCATGACAGACCGCGCAGCGCGTGTGGATGACCGCGCCGACCTTCGCCACGTCGACGCTAGCGGTAGCCGCGGACGTGCCCCCGGTCAGGTTGGCCGGCGCGAGCAGCACCATCGTGGCGAGGCCGAGCGCGAGGCCGACGACGATCCAGCGCGGCTGCGCCTTGCCGGCATGCATGGTGTTGAAGAAATGCCGGATCGACACGCCCGCCCCGCTGAGCAGCAGGAACGCCACCCAGCCATAGTGATGGCCGTAGGTCATCGGGAAATGCGCGGCGATCATCGCGAAGACGACCGGCAGTGTCAGGTAGTTGTTGTGGAAGTTGCGCCGCTTGGCGTCGGCGCCGACGTCGAACGTGTCGATCGTGCCGTCCCGGATCGCCTGCAGCATCTTGTTCTGGCCGGGCAGGATCACGAACCAGACGTTGCCCGCCATGATCGTGGCCATCACGATGCCGGCATGCAGGTAGGCCGCCTTGCCGCTGAAGATGAAGGTGAAGCCCCAGACCGAGAGCGAGACGAGGACCGCGATCACCACCGACAGCATCCGGTCGCTCGGGATCACGCGGCACAATATGTCGTAGATCACCCAGGCAGCTACGATCGAGGCGATAGAGGCCATCACGGCCTGCGCAGGCGAAAGGCTGTCCGCACCGCCGGCGACGAGGTTGATGCTGGCGCCCCACCAGTAGACGACCGCCAGAAGGCAGGCGCCCGAGACCCAGGTGCTCAGCGATTCCCACTTGGACCATTTGAGCCGGTCCGGCACGTAGCCCGGCCCGAGCGGATAACGGCTGTAATTGTAGATGGCGCCGCCGTGGATGGACCAGAGCTGCCCGCTCACGCGGTCGACCGGCGGCACCGGCGGCCGGAACGACCTATCGATGCGGTTGAAGTAGAAAGACGAGCCCACCCAGGTGATCGCGGCGACCACGTGCAGCCATCTCAGCGCGAGATGCAGCCATTCGGCGATGTAAGATTCCATCGTGGCGCCCTTGGGTGCGGAAGTCCGCCGGACAGGTGAGCGGGGGTCACTATCCAGCCTGACTATCAATTAGACAAATTCAAATAATCCATTGATTGATAAATATATCGCAACGCGATAGCCTGCCCGGTGAGGGAGGGATGGCGATGGCCAACGTCACCTTGAAGCAGCTCAGGACGTTCGTGGCGGTGGCCGAATGCGGCCGCTTCCGGCTGGCGGCGGAGGCCGTCAACCTCACCCAGTCGGCCGTGAGCATCCTCATCAAGGAGCTGGAAGGCCAGCTCGGCGCCAGCCTGTTCGACCGGCATACGCGTTTCGTCGGGCTGACCGACGCCGGCAAGCGGCTGCTGCCGCTCGCGGTAGATATCCTCGACCGGGTCGACAGCGCCGTCGATTCGATGGTCGACATCACCACGCTCAAGACGGGCCGCGTCACGATAGCCTCGGCGACCGTCATCGCCGCCACCTACCTGCCGAGCCGCATCGCCAGCTTCATGCGCAGATATCCGGAGATCCGCGTCGACCTGCGCGACGTCTCGGAAGACGAGATCCGCGCGCTGCTGCTCGACGGGGAGGCCGACATCGGCGTCGGCACCAGCCGGTTCCGCGAGCAGGAAATCAACGAGCACGAGCTGTTCGCGGATCATCTCGCGCTCTTCTGCCCCGCCGACGACCCGCTGGCCGCGAAGAAGCGGGTCGGCTGGGCCGATTTCGACAACCGGACCTTCATCGCGCTGACCCCGGAGAACCCGCTGCAGCGCAGGATCGACGAGCTGCTGGAGGTCAACGGTGTGACGACCCGCCGCCAGTTCAGCGTGCGCTTCTCGGCGACCCTGCTGGCGCTGGTCAACGAGGGGCTGGGCATCGGCATCCTGCCGGCCGGCTCGAAGGGCCTGTCGCCGATGGTCAACATCGTGATGCGGCCGATCAGGGACCAGGTGGCCTCGCGCAACGTCGTGGCGCTGACTCTGCGGGAACGCACGCTCAGCCCCGCTGCCCGCAGCTTCTTCCAGCATCTCACGAACGGATAGGCTCGGCGCCCATCGCGTCACGCCACGCGGTTGAGCAGCGGTTCGCCCTTCGCCAGGCGCTCGATATTGTGCCATTCGCGCCTGCGGTTGGCAGAGATGTCCGCAGGCGTCAGCGACCCGCCCGCCGTATGCGGGGTGAAGATCACGTTGGCGTCCGGATCGTCGGCCAGGCCGAGCAGCGGGTTGCCGGGCAGCAGCGGCTCCCAGGCCCAGCCGTCGGTGGCGACGCCCGACAGCTTGCCGGAGCGGAACGCCTCGGCGGCCGCCGCCTCGTCCAGCGTGGAGCTGGATCCCGCCGAGATCAGGCAGGCGCCGTCCTTCATCCCGGCGATGAAGTCGCGGCCCACGGCAGGCTGCGGCCCCGCGATGTGGGGTAGCAGCAGGCACAGGAAATCGCTCTCGGCTCGGATCGTGTCGGCATCGGCATAGCTCATGCCGAACGTCTCCTCGACGCCGCCCGGAAGCCGCGTGCGCTTGTTGTAGAGGATGCGGCAGTCGAACGGCTTCAGGCGCAGCGCGAGCTCGGCGCCGACCTCGCCGAAGCCCATGATGCCGACGGCGGAACCGGCAACCGGGCGGATGCCCTGCCGTCCCGTCCAGTTGATGGCGAAGTAGTTGCCGTCGCACTTGCGCGGCTCGCGGCCGCCGTTGCGGTCCGGCTGGCGCAGCGTGTTCTCGCCCTCCCGCACCCGCTTGGCGAGCCCGAGGAGCTGCGTCATGACGTGCTCGGCGACCATGGTGCAACTGCGCAGCGGCCAGTTGCAGACCGGGATGCCGGCGCGCCGCGCCGCGTCCAGGTCGATGTCGTGCGTCATGCGGCCGAGCCGCTGGATCAGCCGCAGGCCCCGCGCATTTTCGATCGCGGCAGCGCTGACGACGCCCAGCCGCTCGGTCATCAGGACGTCGAACCCCGGCAGGCGCTCGGCAAGCTGCTCCGGCGTCGGCCGCGACAGGATCTCGATGTCGAGATCCGCGGGCGCGACCTCCAGTGCCTTCTGTTGATGCACCGCCTCGCGGAAGGTCGACAGCAGCACTCTGAGCCTGGGCATTCGCGAAGACCTCACAACGGAATTCTGCTTCGGTGACCGGGAAAGAGCGGCAATGCCCGCCGGCATTGCCGCCTTGGACCGCCGGGCGCGTCAGTCGTCGCGCGCCGATCGCGTCTCGTACCAGTGGCCGATCGAGGCCTTCGACAGCCAGGTGAAGAACAAGAACACGGCGATGCCGAGGCCGGACGACATGATGACGGCCGCCAGCAACTGCTCGCCTTCCAGCTCGTTGGCGTATTCGCGCAGGCGCTGGCCGATGCCGACGTCGCCGCGGCCGAAGAAGAAGTCGCCGACGATCGCGCCGATCACCGAAAGGCCGGCCGAGATGCGCAGACCCGCGAAGATGGCCGGAAGCGCGGCCGGCAGCATCAGCTTGCGCAGCCGGGTCAGCCGGCTCGCCCTGTGCAGCGTGAACAGGTCGTGGGCTCCGCGCGAGGCGCTGTGCAGGCCGAACAGCGTGTTCACCAGCATCGGGAAGAGCGAGATCAGCACGCAGACGACGACACGCGACGTCTGCCCGAAGCCGAACCAGAACGAGATCAGCGGCACGATGGCGAGCAGCGGGATCGCCTGCAGCGCCACCATGTAGGGGAAGATGGCGATCTCGATCAGCTTGCTCTGGCTCATGATGGTGGCGAGCAGCATCGAGATGCAGATCGCGATCGACAGGCCGATCGCCGCCACGCGGGCGCTCGACCACAATGCGATCAGGATCTCGGAGAAGTTGTTCCAGTCGGCGAAGCCGCGCAGCCACACCTCGTGGGGCGGGCTGAGCAGGAAGCGATTGGTCGAATTCAGCACTAGATAGCTGATCATGTACCAGACGATCAGGATGGCGCAGCCCAGCACGATCGGCGGGACGAGCGTCTCGCCGAGGCGGCGGGCGAGCGTCTTCGGCCTGGCGGTGCTCGGCGCGGGGACGTTGTCTGCTGTGGCGGCGGCGGCCTTGCTCATCAGTAGGCACTCCTCAGCGCGGCCGACACCTCGGCGCAGAGCTCGGCGAATGCCGGATCGAACCGGAGATCGGGGTTCCGCGGGTATTCGAAGGGGATGTCGAAGCTGGCGACGATGCGGCCGGGCCGGGCCGACATGACCAGGACCCGCGTGCTCATGAACACCGCCTCGCCGATCGAATGGGTGATGAAGAGCCCGGCGAAGCGCTCCTGGTTGAACAGGCGCTGCGTCTCCTCGTTGAGATGCTCGCGGGTGATCTCGTCGACCGCGCCGAACGGCTCGTCGAACAGGAACAGGGAAGGCTTGAGCGTCAGCGTCCGTGCCAGCGAGGTGCGCATCTTCATGCCGCCCGAGAGCGACTTCGGATAGTGCTTCTCGAAGCCGGAGAGGCCGACGAGGTTGATCGCGTCCTGCGCCAGCTTCTCGCGCTCGGGGCGCGCAATGCCGTGCAGCTCGGCCGGAAGCTGGACATTCTGCTCCACGGTGCGCCAGTCGAGCAGCGTCGCGTCCTGGAAGACGTAGCCGATCTTGTCCTCCTCGACCGTAACGGAGCCGAAGGAATGCCTGATCAGGCCCGAGGCGATCCTCAGCAGGGTCGACTTGCCGCAGCCGGACGGGCCGACCACGCTGACGAACTCGCCCGGGCTGACCTGGAACGAGACGTCGGAAATCGCCTGCGTGCCGTTGGCATACGTCATTCCGATATGATCGAAGATTAGCGCTGGATGTGCCGGGGCCATCCCCTGTCCTCCGTAGCTGGCACGCAACGATCCCGCCGAGACCGTCATGTCATGTTCCTTTCGTGCGGCCACGTCCCTCGCGACCACGATCGTGTCAAAGCACCGGCCACCGCGGCCGCATCGCCGGCACGTTGGCGCGCGCCGCAATCTCCGGCATGCGCCGACGGGCATCGGCCACGATCGCCTCCTCGTCCATGGTCAGGATCTGGTGATCGCGCACGATGACCTTGCCGTCGACCACGACGGTATGGACGTCGGCCCCCTGCGCCGCGAACACCATGGTCGCGACCGGATTCCAGATCGGCGTGAGATGCGGCACGTCGGTGTCGATGGTGATCAGGTCCGCCCGCTTGCCGACCTCAAGCGAGCCGACCTTGTCGGCGATGCCCAGCGCCTGCGCGCCGTGGATCGTCGCCATCTCCAGGACGGTCTCGGCGCGCAGGCTGTTGCGGTTCTTGGAATGGGTACGCGCGATCTGGCAGACGACGCGCAGGTCGCGCAGCAGGTCCATGTTGGCATCGCCCGCCGTGCCGTCGCAGCCGAGCGCGACGTTCACGCCGGCCGCCAGCATGTCGACCACCGGCGTCGGCCCCCAGGCCGAGACGGCGTTGTTGGCCGCGTTGGTCGAGACGGACGCGCCGGCCTTGGCGAGGAGCTGGACGTCCTCGGCGTCGGCCGCCGTGCAGTGGGCAAGCACCGCGTTAGGTCCGACGATGCCGAGGTCCACGCCGTATTCCATGTGGCTGCGATAGCCGAGGCTCCGCGCATAGGCGTTGTCGCTCGCCAGCTCGGAATGGTGGATCGTCAGGCGCATGCCGCGCTCTTTCGCGATCCTCGCCACCTGCCTGTAGAGGTCGGGATTGGCCGAGTCGTCGGCAGTGCGGCAGCCGAACCAGACCTGGATGCGGCCGTTGGCGGCGCCGTCCCACTTGTCGTGCGCCGCGAGCGTGGCCGCGATCGTCTCCTGCGGGTCGAACCAGGCCGACATCGGCCAGCCGACCTTGTCGCGATAGGCGGCGGGCACGTCCATGACCACCTTGCCGAGCGCGGCGCGGATGCCGGAATCGACGCAGACCTGCGCGATGCCGTCGAAGCCGTGGTTCTCCGACGTCATGCATTCGAGAAAGCTCGTCGTGCCGGACTTCAGCATCTCGAGGATGCACAACGAGGCGGAGGCCGCGCCGTCAGCCGGGGTCATGGCCCCTTCCATCGGCAGCGTCAGCCGGTAGAGCCACTCGTGAAAACTGTCGGAGCGCTCGTTGCGCTCGCCCACTCCGCGGAAGAACGCCTGGCTCTGGTGGACGTGGGTGTCGATCAGGCCCGGGGCGATGATGTGGCGGCTGTAGTCGTGGACCGCGAGATTGGGAAAGCGGGCGACGACGTCCGCCGTCTTGCCCACGGCCGCGATCGAATCGCCGACGACCGCGACGGCCCCGTCGGAGATCACGCGCCGCGCGTCATCCATGGTGATGACGGTGGCGTTGGCGAAGATGAAGCCGGTTTGCGCCGCCACGACGGATCTCCTCCTGCGTTTGACCTCGCCGGGCTAGAACGCCCTCACGAGGAGAGCGATCTAGCCCATATCGAAGTGGGATTCATCGTCCGTTCGAGGCAGCGCGATCGACGGTCGTCAGTTGAGCCCGATCGAGCTGTCGATGAAGTCGTTGGTGTACGTCTTCTCGGTCGTCAGATCGTCCGGCAACTGCTCGCCGCTCTTGCGCAGGATGTCCATCATGCCATCGACGACGGCCTTGTCGAAATTGCCGAAGGTCGCGTCGGCGCCGTTGGAGACCATGCCCATCTCGAGCTGCGCCTTGGCGGAATAGGCCGCCTTCTCAATCGGATAGCGCCAGTAGGTGTTGATCTTCTGCACCATGTCGACGATTTTCGCGTTCGCCGCGTCCGGGCTCTTGGCATAGGCCACGGCCGACTTCTGGAAGACCGGGACGAGATCCTTGAGGCAGGGCGTCAGCTTCTCGAGGTCGGCGCTGCGGATGGCCAGCGTCTCGAAATAGGCCAGGAAGCCGGCGTCGTGGATGAGCTGGTATTTGATCGGCTTTCCCCACTCCTTGTAGACGTTCATGTAGTTGTAGGGGTCGACGGTCGCGAGCGCCTGCTGGGCGATCTCGCCCTTGGACGCGATGAAGCGCGCCGGCGAGCTGTCGAACGAGCGGTCGATCTGGCCTTCGGAAAGCTGGCCGAGCGTCACCAGATATTTCGGATAGGACGCGTAGGGCGAGACGTTCACGACGATGTTCTTGTCCTTCAGGTCCTTGATCGTGTTGACGTCCGGATAGGTCGCGGGGTCCCACATGATGGCGACCGGGTTCTTTTCGAACGGCGCCAGCACAGAGATCATCGGCGCCACGCGATAGCCCAGCGCCAGGTCGTAGTGCGACAGCACGGCCATGTTGATGGAATTGTCGGTGTAGATGACCTTGTTCGTGCCCATGTTGGAGATCGGCGCACCGCCGGATCGCAGTTCGATCTCGATGCCCGTATCCTCGCTGCCCGACATCAGCTTGCCGCGCACGACCATGTTCTTGGTGTCGACGGTGTAGCCGTCGCCCAGCAGGTTGAAGAGATATCCGTGCTCGGCCTGCGGGAACCAGTCGAGCTGCATGACGAAGGGCGATGGGCAGGCGGCCGCGAGGTTGGCGGCGCCCGCCTCGGCGGACATGTAGGCCAGCGGCGAGGCCGCCAGCATCAGGGTCACGGCGGACCGGATCGAAAGTCTCATGATTGTCTCCTCCCCACAGGGCCGGGATCAGGGCGAGCCTCTGCGTAAGCTAGCAAGCTAGAGAGGGGGGTTTTTCAATACAACAGAAATGAACTGATCAATTGTTTCGGTTTCCCGATCAATTGGCGACGGATTTGCCGGCGCGGGACCCGGCCGGCATGAGCCGGCCGGGTATCCTGCATCCTCACGCCAGCGGCGCGAAGCGGGCGGTGAAGTGGCGCATCATCGGCGGTTGCCAGGCGATGCGGAAGCCGCCGATCGCGTCCTTCTTCGCCGCGAGCTCGCCGAAGGCCTCGACGATGTAGTCCGCATGCGACTGGGTGTAGACCCGCCGCGGCATGGCCAGCCGCACGAGGTCCATCGCGGCCGGCCGCTCGCTGCCGTCCGGAGAGCGGCCGAACATGACGGTGCCGATCTCGCAGGCCCGGATGCCGGCCACCTCGTAGAGGCCGACAGCCACCGCCTGGCCGGGATAGGACAGCGGCGGGATATGCGACAGCCAGGCGCGGGCGTCGACGAACACGGCGTGGCCGCCGGCCGGCTTGACCACCGGTATGCCCAGCGCGCCGAGCCGCTCCGAGACATATTCGTTGGTGCGCACCCGGTAGGCGAGGTAGTGCTCGTCGACGATCTCGGTGAGCCCCTGCGCGATCGCTTCCAGGTCGCGCCCGGCCAGCCCGCCATAGGTCGGGAACCCTTCGGTCTGGATCAGCCGGGTGCGGGCCTGCGTCGCCAGCTCGTCGTCGTTGAGCGCCAGCCAGCCGCCGATATTGGCGAAGGCGTCCTTCTTGGCGCTCATCGTCATGCCGTCGGCGCCGTCGAACATGTCGCGCACGATGTCCTTGATGCCGCGCCCCGCCTGCCCCGGCTCGCGCGTCTTGATGAACCATGCGTTCTCGGCGAAGCGGCAGCCGTCGATGATGAACGGCTTGCCGTGGCGGTGGGCGATGTCGCGGGCGCCGTGGATGTTGGCGAGGCTCACCGGCTGGCCGCCGCCGGCATTGTTGGTGACGGTGATCATCACGCAGGGCACGGCCTCGCCATGCCGGCGCAGGAACGCCTCCAGCGCATCGAGGTCCATGTTGCCCTTGAAGGGATGGACGAGGCCGGGCTGACGGCCTTCCGGGATGAGCAGGTCGTGCGCCTCGGCGCCGTTGCCCTCGATGTTGCCGCGCGTCGTGTCGAAATGCGTGTTGGAGGGGATCTTGCGCCCGGGCTTGGCCAGGATCGAGAACAGGATCGCCTCCGCCGCGCGGCCCTGATGCGTCGGGATGACGTGCTTGAACGGCATCAGGTCGCGGACCGCCGCCTCGAAGCGGAAGAAGGAGGGCGAGCCGGCATAGCTCTCGTCGCCGTTCATCACGGCACCCCATTGCGCGGCGCTCATGGCCGCCGTGCCGCTGTCGGTCAGGAGGTCGATCAGGACGTCGTCGGAATGCAGCGCGAAGAGGTTGTAGTGCGCCTCGCGCAGCAGGGCGCGCCGCTCCTCGACGGTGGTGAAGCGGATCGGCTCCACGGACTTGATGCGGAAAGGTTCGATGATTGTCTTCACGGGGTGGCTCCATTGTTCCGCCCCGTTGGTCAGCGCAATCCGGGGCTTCAACGCCGCGGTTGTCTGCCGACCATCAGCCGACCGCGCTCAGCGCCCATTTGCGGGGAAATTGCTATCAGCGGGGCCGGAGCCCCGCAAGCGACGCCGCCCGCGCAACGGCTGCGACACTTGATCGCTTCCCTTCTGCTTCCCCGGACGAGCCAACTGATTTCAGATTATCGCTTGCAAAATATCGCAATCGTTTTTATGTGACTGTCACGCCGCCCCGCGGACGATCCGAAACGAGGAGAGGACAGATCAATGCCCGCCAAGCCCGACGTCACCGGCCTTTTCGACAAGCGCACGGGGTCGATCCAGTATGTGGTCGCCGATCCGGAAACGGGGAAGTGCGCCGTCATCGACCCGGTGCTCGATTATGACGAGAAGTCCGGCGCGACCGCGACGATCCATGCCGACGCCCTCCTGAAGTTCATCGCGGACAGGGGCTACAGCCTCGAGTGGATCCTCGACACCCATCCCCATGCCGACCATTTCTCGGCCGCCAGCTACCTCAAGGACAAGACCGGAGCCCCGACCGCCATCGGCGAGAAGGTGACGGAAGTCCAGAAGCTCTGGAAGGGCTTCTACAACTGGCCCGACTTCCCCGCCGACGGCTCGCAGTGGGACAGGCTGTTCGCCGACGGCGAGACCTTCATGGTGGGCAACATCCCCGTCAGGGTGATGTTCTCGCCGGGCCATACGCTCGCCTCGATCACCTATGTCGTCGGCGACGCCGCCTTCGTCCACGATACGCTGTTCATGCCCGACAGCGGCACCGCGCGTGCCGACTTTCCGGGCGGGTCGGCGAAGGTGCTGTGGAAGTCGATCCAGGACATCCTCGCATTGCCCGACGAGACGCGCATCTTCACCGGCCACGACTACCAGCCGGGCGGCCGCGAGCCCCTGTGGGAATCGACCGTCGCCGAGCAGAAGGCGAAGAACATCCACATGGCGAAGTTCAGGACAGAGGCCGAGTTCGTCGCCGTCCGCGAGGCCCGCGACAGGACGCTGCCCATGCCCAAGCTGATCCTGCACGCCCTGCAGGTCAACACCAATGCCGGGCGCCTGCCCGAGCCGGAAGCGAACGGCCGCCGCTACCTGAAGATCCCGCTCGACCTGCTGGATGCGGCCTGGGACTGACCATGGACACGACCCTCTCGACCGAGACGAAGGCGCTGAAGGGCAAGGTGGACGAGGCGTCCGCCTTCCTCAAGAAGCTCTCCAACCCGGACCGGCTCCTGGTCGCCTGCGCGCTCGCCGACGGCGAGCGCTCGGTGCGCGAGCTGGAGGATGCGCTCGGCATCCGCCAGCCGGGCCTGTCGCAGCAGCTCGCCGAGCTGCGCGAGGCGGGCCTGATCGCCGGGCGCAAGGACGGCAAGCAGGTCTTCTACCGGCTGGCCGACCCGCGCGTCGAAACCTTCATCGCCACCATGTACGCGCTGTTCTGCAAGTGAGGACGCGCGGCCCGCGCCTCCGCGGCCCGGAAAGCTTCGCATCCGAGCCGTGCAGATGCGCGGAAACGTCAGCATGCAACGGACACCACTAGCTCTCAAGGAAAATGACATGACCGTCAATGTCGGAACGCCGGACAGGATCGTCAGGCTGATCCTCGGCCTTCTTCTCATCGCTGCCCCCTTTCTCACCGGATGGGCGCTGTTCGCCAGCCCGCTGTGGACCTGGGGCTTCGTGATCGTC
The DNA here is from genome assembly GCA_017305835.1 of Hyphomicrobiales bacterium. GTDB lineage: Bacteria > Pseudomonadota > Alphaproteobacteria > Rhizobiales > Rhizobiaceae > RCIO01. The sequence continues at coordinate 19,679 of JAFKJY010000041.1, read as the reverse complement.
GGCCTCGTGCTGGTCGTCACCGGCCTCGTCCGCTTCTGCCCGGCCTACTGGATTGCCCGCCTCTCGACCGCGAAGGGCGGGAACCGATGACGCAGTTCACGCCCCTCCTGTCGCTCGCCGGCGGCGCGCTGATCGGCCTGTCGGCGGTGCTGCTGATGGCGCTGCACGGCCGCATCGCCGGCATGACCGGCATCCTGTCCGGGCTGGTGCCGCCCTTCTCCACCGACTGGACGTGGCGCGCCGCCTTCGTCGCCGGCGCGATCGCCGCCCCGGCGGCGATCGTCGGCCTCGGCGGCGCCGTGCCGTTCGACAGCCCGGCTCCGGCCTCCTGGCTGGTCCTCGGCGGGCTGGTCGTCGGCGTCGGCGTCTATTTCGGCTCGGGCTGCACGTCGGGCCACGGCGTCTGCGGGCTCGCCCGGCTGTCGCCGCGCTCGGCCGTCGCCACCGCCGTCTTCATGGCCTCGACCGCGGCCACCGTCTTCGTCGTCCGCCACATGCTCGGAGGCCTGTGATGGCGCGCATCCTCTCCGCCCTCGCCGTCGGCCTGATCTTCGGCGCCGGCATCGCCCTCTCGGGCATGGCCGATCCGGCCAAGGTGCTCAATTTCTTCGACCTCGCGGGAACGTGGGACCCCTCGCTCGCCTTCGTCATGGGCGGCGCGCTGGCCATCACCGCGATCGGCTACCGCTTCGTGCTGGCGCGCCCGGCGCCGCTCTTCGATGCCGCCTTCCATCTGCCGACGGGACGCAGGATCGACCTTCCCCTGATCGCCGGCTCGGCGGCGTTCGGCGTCGGCTGGGGCATCACCGGCTTCTGCCCGGGCGGCGCCATCCCCGCGCTCGGCCTCGGCCGCGGCGAGGCGTTCCTCTTCGTCGGCGCCATGCTGGCAGGCATCGCGCTCTCCCGAACCGTCCGGCAGGCCCTCGCGAGCAGGGCCGCCGCCCGCACCGCATGAACCAACAGAAAGGACAGGCTGCGCCATGTGGCCCTTCGCAAGGAACACAGAGATGACCATCAACAGGATCGACGATCGCTTTTCCGTGACGGGGCAGATCCGCCCCGACCAGGTCGCCCGTCTCGCAGCCCTCGGCTACACGACCATCGTGTGCGCCCGCCCCGACCACGAGGAGGCCGGGCAGCCGACCTTCGCCGAGGTCGCGCAGGAGGCGCAGAGACACGGGATCAAGGCCGTCCACGTCCCCGTCTCCGGCATGCCGAGCCCCGAGCAGCAGGGCCGCTTCCGCAGCGCGATGGCCGGCTGCGACGGCCCGGCGCTCGGCTATTGCCGCTCCGGCGCCCGAGCCGCGAACCTCTACGCCATGCTCGGCCGCTAGGCCGCCTCCCCTGTAGCCCCATACCGCCGCGACGGCTCGCGCCGCGGCGGGCTCAAGCTCGTTTCCTATCCAGATGACCGGACTTTCGCGATATTTCCCCGTGCTGGCATGGGGCTGGACCTACGACCGGGACATGCTCGCCGGCGACCTCCTGGCGGCGGTCATCGTCACCATCATGCTGATCCCGCAGTCGCTGGCCTATGCCATGCTGGCCGGCCTGCCGCCGGAGGTCGGCCTCTACGCCTCCATCCTGCCGCTGGCGGCCTATGCCCTGTTCGGCACCAGCCGCACGCTGGCGGTCGGGCCGGTGGCCGTCGTGTCGCTGATGACGGCCTCGGCGATCGGCCAGATCGCGGCGCAGGGCGGCCCTGCGGACCAACTCGCCGCGGCAGGCGTGCTCGCGCTGCTGTCCGGCGGCATGCTGACGCTGATGGGCGTGCTCCGCCTCGGCTTCCTCGCCAATTTCCTGTCCCACCCGGTGATCTCGGGCTTCATCACCGCCGCCGGCATCCTCATCGCGGCGGGGCAGGTGAAGCACGTGCTCGGCATTCCCGGCGGCGGCGACACACTGCCGCAGATGCTGCTGGCGCTCGGCCGGCAGGCAGCGGCGACCAACCCCGTCACGCTCGCCATCGGCGCCGGCTCGCTCGCCTTCCTCGCCTTAGCGCGCGGCATGCTGAAGCCGCTGCTCACCCGTGCCGGCCTGCCCCCGCGTACGGCCGACATGATCGCGAAGGCCGCGCCGCTCGCCGCCGTGGCGGTTACGGTCGGGCTGGCGATCGCGTTCGATCTCGGCGCCCGTGGCGTGGCGCTGGTCGGCGGGATCCCGCAGGGCCTGCCCGCGCTGGGGCTTCCGGCCGTCCCGATGGACCTCGTGACCGCGCTCGCCATGCCGGCCTTCCTCATCTCCGTGGTGGGGTTCGTCGAATCCGTCTCAGTCGCCCAGACGCTCGCTGCCCGGCGCCGCCAGCGCATCGACCCGGACCAGGAGCTGATCGGGCTGGGGGCGGCCAACATCGCCGCGGGCCTGTCGTCCGGCTATCCGGTGACCGGCGGCTTCGCCCGCTCGGTGGTGAATTTCGACGCCGGCGCCCGCACGCCCGCCGCCGGCGTCTTTACGGCGGCAGGAATCGCGCTCGCCGCGCTGTATCTGACGCCGCTGCTCGAAAGCCTGCCGCAGGCCACGCTCGCCGCGACCATCATCGTCGCCGTGCTGTCGCTGGTCGACCTCGGCGCGATCCGCCGGGTCCATGCCTATTCGAGATCCGACTTCGCCGCGATGGCCGCGACCATCCTCGTCACGCTCGGCTGGGGCGTGGAGCCGGGCATCGTCGCGGGCATGGTGCTCTCCCTGCTGCTGCATCTCTACCGCACCAGCCGGCCGCACATGGCCGTGGTCGGCCAGGTGCCGGGCACCGAGCACTACCGCAACGTCGAGCGCCACGCCGTCCTCACCCGGCCCGACATCCTGTCGATCCGCGTCGACGAGAGCCTCTATTTCGCCAATGCGCGCTTTCTGGAGGACCGGATCGCGGCGCTGGTGGCCGAGCGCCCGGAGCTGAAGCACGTCGTCCTGATGTGCTCGGCCGTCAACGCCATCGACGCTTCCGCGCTGGAGAGCCTGGAGGAGATCAACCGCCGCCTCGCCGACGCCGGCATCGGCTTCCACCTCTCGGAGGTCAAGGGCCCGGTCATGGACCGCCTCGAGACCACGGACTTCCCCCGCCACCTCCACGGCCGCATCTTCCTCAGCCAGCATGAAGCCATCGGCGCGCTGGCCGGGGTGGGCGCGCGGTGATCTGCGGCATCCTGTAATCTTTGATCTAATATCAAATTGGTTGCTGGCTTTTCGGCCGGGGTCTATCGTGGCAACAGGAGAAGACGGGCGGGCGGGTGATCGCACCAGCCCGCGACGGCAGGAGGGCGCAGCATGAGCACGACAACATACGATCCCGCGCGGGACGGCGCGGAGATGTCGTTCAGGGACAAGATGTCCTATGGCGACTACCTTTCGCTCGACATGGTGCTGTCGGCGCAGAAGCCGCTCTCGACCGCCCATGATGAGATGCTGTTCATCGTGCAGCACCACGTCTCCGAGCTGTGGATGAAGCTCGCCATCCACGAGATCACCGCCGCGATCGGCGCGATCCGCCGCGACGAGCCGCGCGCCGCCTTCAAGATGCTGACGCGGGTCGCCCGCATCTTCGAGCAGCTCAACAATGCCTGGGACGTGCTGCGCACGATGACGCCCAGCGAGTACACGACCTTCCGCGACAAGCTCGGCAAGTCGTCGGGCTTCCAGTCCTGGCAGTATCGCGAGATCGAGTTCCTGGCGGGCAACCGCAACCTCGCCATGCTGAAGCCGCATGCGCACCGGCCGGACGTCATCGCGAAGCTGGAGGAGGTCCTCGCCCGCCCGAGCCTATACGACGAGGCGCTGCTCCTTTTGCAGCGGCACGGCTTCGACATCGGCGCGACGCGCGCCGACTGGCGCGAGAGCCGCGCCGAGAGCGACCAGGTGGTGCAGTGCTGGCAAACCATCTACCGCGACCCGCAACGCTACTGGGACCTCTACGAGCTGGCCGAGAAGCTGGTCGACTTCGAGGACTATTTCCGCCGCTGGCGCTTCAACCACGTCACCACGGTGGAGCGCATCATCGGCCTGAAACGCGGCACGGGCGGTACCTCCGGCGTGCAATATCTGCGCAAGATGCTCGACGTCGTGCTCTTCCCCGAGCTGTGGCGCGTGCGTACCGAACTCTGATCGCCGAACTGCCCTGAGGCCCAAATGATCCTCCATCACGTCACCGACTGGGACAACGCCTATTCCAACGGCGCCAACATCGCCGGCGGCAGCCGCTGGCCCGACGCCTGGGTGGCGCCGGCCCAGGCCTATCGCGACCGCCTGTCGGCCGACGGCCGCGCGCGGCTCGGCCTGTCCTACGGCGAAGGCCCGCGCAACCGCTTCGACTTGTTCCTGCCCGCCGGGGAGCCCAGGGGTCTCGTCGTCTTCGTGCATGGCGGCTACTGGCACAGCCTCGACAATTCCTACTGGTCGCATCTGGCGGCCGGCGCCAATGCGCACGGCTTCGCCGTCGCCATGCCGACCTACACGCTGTGCCCGGACGTGCGCATCGCCGATATCGGGGTCGAGGTCGCGGCGGCGATCGAGGCCGCGGCGGCGATGGTCACCGGCCCGATCCACCTCACCGGCCACTCGGCCGGCGGCCAGCTCGTCGCGCGCATGGTGTCGGCCTCCTCGCCGCTCGGCGCCGGCGTTCAGGCGCGCATCGGCAACACGGTGCCGATCTCGGGCGTGCACGACCTGCGGCCGCTGATGCGCACGACGATGAACGAGAAGCTGCGGATCGACGCCGAGGAGGCGCGCCGCGAGAGCCCCGTCCTGCTGGAGCCGCGACCGGGCGCGCGGCTGTTCTGCTGGGTCGGCGGCAACGAGCGGGCCGAATTCATTCGCCTCAACGCCCTGCTGGCGAACATCTGGACCGGGCTCGGCGCACGGACGGGCAGCTATGCCGAGCCCGACAGGCACCATTTCGACGTGGTGGACGGGCTTGCCGACCCGGCGCATCCCCTGACAATGACGCTTCTTTCGGAGGGCTAGACCCAACTTCGATTTCTGATCATAAAACACATCTTGCGCAGGGTTCCCGGCCAGCTTACTGCTGGAGCCGTGCCCAAGATCAACGGGATGGAAGCATCGTGGCTGGAGGCACCAGCACTGCATCACTGGACGACGTCGAGCCGGTTCAGCGGGAAACGGTGCAGACCCGGGTGCATCAGCAGCTCCGGCACCTGCTCATGGTCGGGCGCTTCCACCCCGGTCAGGCGCTGAAGATCCACGACCTCGCCGAGGTGTTCGGCACCAGCGCACAGCCCGTGCGCGAATCGATCCGCCAGCTCGTGGCCGAGCGCGCGCTGGAGGCGCTGCCCAACCGCAGCGCGCGCGTGCCTCTCATGGACAACGAGCGGCTGGAGGATCTGCGGCGCACGCGCCTGGCGCTCGAAGGGCTCGCCGCCGAGCTCTCGGCCAAGCGGGCGGCGCCGCAGGACGTCGAGGCGCTGGCGCGCATCGTCGACGAGGAGGTCCAGGCCGACGAGACCTTCCACGTCGAGTCCAGCGTGAACCGGAACCTCGAATTCCATTTCCGCCTCTACAGCATCTCCGGGTCGGCCGTGCTGCTGCCGATCATCGAGGGGCTGTGGCTGCAGATCGGCCCCAACATCCGGCGCGCGGCCGAGAATTTCGATGCGCGCGACGGCCGCGGCGCCGAGCTGCACATCCGCACCGTCGCGTCCCTGCGCAAGGGCGACGTCGCCGGCGTGCGGCGCGCGATCGAGGACGACATCAACCGCTTCTTCGACATGCTGGTGAAGCCGCACGAGGCCGCGGCGGCGGAGTAGCCGCCGGCCGGCTACGCTCCGCATTCAGCGCAGCGTCTCCATCCATTGCCTCAGCTTGCGCGTCCACAGGTTCTGCGGATCGGCCGTGGCGAGGTGGATGCTGAAATGGTCGTCGTCCGGAAAGACGTGGTGCTCGACCGGCTGGCCGGCGGCTTCGAGCGCGGCCACGAAGGCCGGGCCGTCGCGCAGCACGTTCTCCTTCTCCCTGCCGCCCCAGGTCACGAAGAACGGTGCGAAGGCTCGGCCGGCGATCTCGATCGGGCTGTCGGGAACGTCGGCGGCGACGCGCAGGCTCTCGTCCGCCTCAAGGTCGGCGAGGCGGCGCGAATAGCTGCCGCTCATCGGCAGCACCCCGCGGAACGCATCGTCAGGCAGACCGGCGGCGCGCCGCGCCTCGTGCCGCAGCGCCATCTGCGCCACGATCTGCGCGCCGGCCGAATGGCCGCCGATGAAGACGCGCTGCGGGTCGCCGCCGAGATCGGCGATGTGGCCGCGCACATAGGCGAGCGCCGCGAAGGCGTCGTCCATGATGGCACGGTAGGAGACCGCGGGCGCCAGCCGGTAGGAGGCGGACACGAAGATCGCCGGAAAGGCGGTGATGGCGGGCGCCATGAAGCCGCACCACTCCTTGTAGCCGTGGGTGAAGTTGCCGCCGTGGAAGAACAGCAGGACCGGCAGCGGCGCGGCCGCACGGGCATCGGGTAGGTAGATGTCGATCTTCTGCCAGTAGTCCGGCCCGTAGGCGACGTCGAGCCGCGCCCGCGCGCGTTCCGCCACCGCCCGGGAGCGGACGAGGCAGGCTTGCGCATAGACGTCGGCGTTGGGGTTGATCGGCGTCTGGGGCGGCAGGTCGTCAAAGCTCATCGCAGGCTTCCTCCACTTGTGTCGGCATTCGGGTCTGGCGGCGGATCGACAGGAGCGCGCCGGCGATCACGACCGCCGTCCCGACGATCGCCCACAGCGTCGGGACCTCGCCGAGGAACAGCGCGCCGATAGCCGCCGCGAAGACGGCGCGGGTGAAGTCGATCGGCGCCAGCGCGGAGGCCTCTCCCACGCGCAGCGCCATGATCATGGCGGTGTTGCCGATCACGCTCAGCACGCCGATCAGGACGAGGAACGCCGCCGTCGCGAGGTCGGGCGTCTGCCAGTTCCAGACCGCCACGGGCGCCAGCATCAGCGTGCCGAACGCCGCCTGGTAGAGGAGCAGCATGGCGGCGGAATCGCGCTGCGCGAGCAAGCGGGTGGCGATGGCGCCGCCGGCGGCCGCAGCCGCCGAGAACAGGCCCATCGCCGCGCCGGCCACTGAGATGTCGCCGCTGCCCGGCCGGGCCAGTATCAGGATGCCTGCGAAGCCGACGGCGACGGCGAGCCAGCGCCGCCCGCCGACGATCTCGCCGAGCACGAGCGCCGCGAACAGCGTGACGAAGAAGGCCTTCGAGAAGCTGATGGCCGTCGCCTCGGCGAGCGGCAGCAGCACGACCGCGGAGAAGCCGGCATAGAGGCTGCCGACCAGCAGCGCGACGCGCAGGAGATGCAGCCCGCGCCGCTCGGCGACCAGCAGCGAGCGGCCGAACCGGCGGAAGTTGCGCAGGCTGACGAAGAAGAACTGCGTGGCGACGGAGAAGAACATCACGAGCGCCAGCGGCACCGTCTCGGCGCTGACCTTGATGAGCGCGACCATGATCGAGAAGATCAGCGCGTTGACGGTCATCAGCAGCGCGCCGCGCGTGTTGCCGCCGAGACCGCTCCAGCCCTTGCCGATCCGCTCGCTCAGGCGGGGAGCGCTACCCGCGGCCATGCGGTTCCAGCCTGCCGACCGCGGCGCGCAGGGCCTCCGGGAAGGAGCGGCCGAAGCGATAGGCGCGCTCCGGCGACCAGCCGGTCTCCGGCATGGGCAGGCGCGTGACGTCCTTGAAGGGCTGCTCGAGCAGCACCGACAGCGCCTGCGGGAAGCGGTTGCCGATCCAGTTCCAGGCCATGCCGAGATCGGCCTCGGGCGGACAGCCGCCCGGATAGGGATGGCCGGGCTCGTAATCCGGCGAGGCGGCCGCCCAGGCGCGCTCGAAGGCCTCGAAGACGGCCCGCCGCTGCGGCCGCCACGAGGGAACGTTCTCCGACGGCCAGATGAAGTTGCAGCGCAGCTCGTTGTCGGCATGGCAGTCGATGCAGAAGTCGACGCCGATAGCCTCCATCCGCGTGCGAACGTGATGGACTTCGGGTGAATGCTCCGGCGACGGGCCGTTCCATTCGCGGTTGAGGTTGACGCCCGCAATGTTGGTACGGGTGAGCCCGTTGGCCGAGCCGTCGGGATTGACGTTGGGCACGACGTAGAGGACGGCCACGTCCAGCAAGGCGCGCGCCGTCGGGTCGGCGGCGTCGAGCACCCGGTCGACGACGCCTTCGAGGAAATAGCCGCCCTGCGTTTCCGACGGATGCTGGCGCGCGATGATCCAGCACTTCCGGCGGCCCGGTGCGGCCGTGCCGATGGTGAGCATGTCGATCGGCCGGCCTTCGAGGCTCAGCCCGATCGTCTCCAAGCTGACCAGCGGCGAGGTCTGCGCGCGGGCGACGAAACGCTGCTCCCGCTCGGCCCCGTAGGGCGCCCAGGCCGCGTAATGGCAGATGTCGTGCGCGGGCGTGTGCTCGAAGACGAAGGCGCTGCCGTCGAAGGTGCCGGGGATGCGGAACCAGGTCTCCCCGTCATGGCTCGCGACCGGCCCGGTGTTCTGCCAGCAGTGCTCGTAGTCCTCGCGGTTGGCCAGCCGCGCCGTCAACGCGTCGGAGGCGTTGACGAGGCTGAAACGGCAGGCCCGGCCGCGCGCCCCGGAAAGCCGGAAATGATACCAGCCCAGGAAGACGCCGCCGGGGTCCGGCCGCAGCGCCAGCCTGATGTCGGAAGGGTCGGACGCGTCGAGCACTTCGATGCTTCCCGACGCGACCCTGGAGCTGATGGAGATCATCGTTCCTCCCCTCGACCGGCGGGGTCCGCACCGCCGGGATGACCGCTCCCGCTCAGGCCGCCGGCTTATCCTCGTTGAGGTTGTAGTGCATGATGCGGCCGTGGCGGCCGTTCTGGTCGCGCTCGAGGTCGTACACGTCGCCTTCGAGCGGCGCCTTCTGGGCGAGGATGGCGTCGATGTCGGCGCGGTCCCGGTCCGTCAGCTTCAGACCGAAGAGGCGGCTGTGGGCCTCGAGATGTCCGCCATGACGCACGCCCACGATGATCGCCGAGACCTGCGGCCAGTCGAGCACGGCGCGCATCGCCACGTCGGCGACCTCGACGTCGTGCCGGTCGGCGATGCGGCGCAGGGTCTTCAGCAGCTCCTGGAACAGGTCCCATCCGCCGATGTCGTCGATGATGAGCTTGTACTTCACCAGCGACCGGTTCTCGAGCGCGCCGCGCGGCTCGGCGACGCCCAGCCAGCGGTCGCTCAGGAAGCCGCCGGCGACGGTGCCGTAGCACAGGATGTTGATGTCGCTCTTCCGGCAATGGGCGAGAAGCGACTTCTCGGGCCGGTTGTCGAGCAGCGAGTACTGGACCTGGATGGAGGCGAACCCGATGCCGGCGTCGTGGATCTCGCGCATGCAGGCGGTGTTGAAGTTGGTCGCGCCGAGAAGGTCGATCTTGCCTTCCTTCTGGAAGTCGGCGAGCCAGCCCGCCACCTCGACATAGCGCGGCACCGCGAGGTCCCACCAGTGGAACTGGACGAGGTTCAGCCGGTCCAGCCCGAGGCGCGCGAGCGAGCGGTCGATCGTCTCCTGCAGCTCGCGCTTGGTCAGCGTACGCAGCTTCTGGAGGTCGGGGACGCATTTGGTGTGGACCTTCAGCGGCGCCAGCAGGGCCGCGTCACCCTCCGCGATGGTCCGCCGGCGGAAATCGCCGATGAGCTGCTCGACGCCGGTGTAGATGTCGGCGCAGTCGAAGGTCGTGATACCGGAGCGCAGGTAGTCGCCCATCTCGGCGATCGCCTTGTCGCGGTCCACCGCCGCATGCCCGCCGGCGAGCTGCCAGCCGCCCTTGAGGACGCGGCTGATGGTGTAGCCGGGCCTGAGCTCCGTGGTCTCGATCGGTGTCACGCGTCCTCCTCGCCCGGCAGGGCTACCTTCGTTGTGTCGCTGTGGTCGAACCGGCGAAGCCCGAGCCGGGTGATCCTGAGCCGCGTCGGGCAGTTCGGATCGGGGCAGGCGACCTCGGCGTCGGAGGTCATCCAGTCGTTCTTGTGGGTCGGCCGCTGCTTGGCGGCCAGCAGCGGCAGCACCGCCGCCAGCGAGTAGATCGAGAACCCCTGTCCGGGCGGCAGATGGAGCATCTCGCCGCGCAGCTCGAAATAGTCGCCGGGCGTGCCGCAATAGACCTTGCCCTCGCCCGAGCGCACGATTTCGACACGCAGGTCGTACAGCTCGAAACTCTCGTCCTTGGTCTGGGTCACGGGCTCCCCTGCCGTTGACGGCGTGTTGATTTTTGAAGAAAGTTGTTGATATTTGATCAAATGTCAAGCAGCTTCACGGGCGCTTGACAGGCAGTACCAGCGCCGCAGAAGCGCCGGACGAACCGACATCCGAAGGGGCATTCATGGCGCTCGACAGCACGATGCTGGAGATCCTCCGCTACAAGACCGTGGCGGCCGCGGAGGAGATGGGACTGACGCTGGTCCGCGCCGCCCGCACCATCTACATCAAGGAAGTGGCCGACTTCAGCACGGCGATCGCCGGCGTCGACGGCAAGTTCTTCGCCTATCCCGAGGCGCTGGGCGTTTCGGCCTTCGTCGACCTCGACCTCAACCCGTCGCTGAAGGCGGTCGGACTGCTGCGGCCGGGCGACGTGATCCTGTCCAACCAGCCCTATTCCAATGGCGGGCTCTCGACCCACCTTCCCGACCTCCAGTTCATCAAGCCCTATTTCCACGGCGACCAGATCGTCGCCTATGGCTGGACCTTCGCCCACACCTCCGACATCGGCGGCGGCGTGCCGAGCTCGATCTCGCCGCGGTTCTCCGACGTCTACCAGGAAGGCCTGCAGATCCCGCCGGTCAAGCTGGTGCGCGAGGGGCGCATCGACGAGGGCGTGCTCGCCATCTACCTCGCCAACTGCCGCTCGCCGGAGACCAACCTCGGCGACGTGAAGGCCATGATCGCCGCGCTCGACAAGGGCGGCCAGCGCATCGCCGACGTCATCGCCGACCACGGCGCGGAGACCTTCGTCGAGGCGCAGAGGCAGCTCGCCGCCTATGCCGGCGAGAAGGCCAGAGCCGTGCTCAGGACGATCCCCAACGGCGTCTACGAGTTCTGGGACTATCTCGACCACGACTTCGTCAGCTCGGTCCCCGTGCGCATCCGCTGCCGCATCACGGTCGAGGACGGTTCGATCCACCTCGACTACGAGGGCAGCGACCCGCAGCTCTCCTCGGCCTTCAACGTGCCGACGCAGGACACGCGCCATCCCTACCTGACGCTGCGCCTGCTCCACATGGTGACGACGCGCGACCCGTCGGCGCCGCTCAACCACGGCCTGCTCGATTCCATCACCGCGAGCGCGCCGAAGGGCAGCCTCATCAATCCAGAATACCCGGCGGCCTGCGGCGTCCGCCACGCCACGGTGATGCGGCTGATCGACGTGGCGTCGGGCGCGCTGCACAAGGCTTCGCCGTCGCTGGTGCCGGTCGCCGGCGGCGGCACCGTGCTGCCGGTGGTGCTGGCCGAGCCCGACAGGGCGACGGGGCTGCGCCGATCGATGGTGATCCAGTCGATCGTCTGCGGCTCCGGCGCCCGCGACGGGTCGGACGGCGTGGACGGCCGCGAATCGGGCCTGTCCAACACCCGCAACTCGCCGATCGAGCGCACCGAAGACGAGGCCGGCGTGATGGTCGAGGAATACGGGCTGCGGTCCGATTCCGGCGGTCCGGGCCGCTGGCGCGGCGGCACCGGCGTCGTCTACACGATCCGCATCCTGCGGGACGACTGCGCCGTGCTGGCGCGCGGGCTGGAGCGGTTCTTCTTCACGCCGTGGGGTGCGGCCGGCGGCAAGGCCGCCGCGCCCTGCCGCGTCGTGCTCAACATCGGCCGCGCCGACGAGCGCGACATCACCCGCGTCGACATGCTGGAGATGAAGCGCGGCGACACGATCAGCCTGATGACGCCGGGCGGCGGCGGCTTCGGCGACCCCTTCACGCGTCCCTATGACGAGGTGCTGCACGACGTCGAGCGCGGCTTCGTTTCGGAGGAGGCGGCGCGCCGTGACTACGGCGTGGCGATCCGCGACGGCAGGGTCGACCAGGCGGAGTCCGCACGCCTGCGCAGCGCTCCGCGTGCGGCGGCGGCCGAGTTCGATTTCGGCCCCAACCGCCTCCTGTGGGAAAGCGTCTTCGTCGACGAGCTGGTCACCCGGCTCAACGCGGCGCTCAAGCGGTTCCCCGCCTCCGTCCGCGGCAAGCACCGGCGCGGCATCTACGAGGCGGTGATGCCGCAGCTCAAGGATGCGGGCGGCTTCGACCCGGCGGTCATCCCGGAAAGGGCGGATGCGATGCGCGCGCACTTCGCCGAGCTTGTCGGCGCGCTCGAGGCTGGGGAGGCGTTGCGATGAGCGGCAATGGCTGGCGCGTCGGCATCGACGTCGGCGGGACGTTCAACGATTTCGTCGCCGCGCAGAACGGCACGGGCGTGCGCGTCTTCTACAAGGAGCCGAGCGTGCCGAGCGACCCGTCGCTGGCGGTCGAGCGCGGCATCGCCGGGCTGCTCGCCAAGGCCGGCATCGCGGCGGCCGACGTCGATCTCGTCATGCACGGCACCACGCTCGCGCTCAACTCCATCCTGCAGCGCAACGGGCCGCGGCTCGGCATGGTTGTGTCGCGCGGCAATCGCGACGTGCTGGAGATCGCGCGCTCGCGCATGCCTTCGGCCTTCGACTTCTCGGCGAAGCGCGAGACCCCGCTCATCCCGCGCAACCTCGTCTTCGAGGTCGGCGCGCGCTGCCTGTCGAACGGCGAGATCGTCGACCGGCCGGACGAGGCCGCGCTGGACGCGCTCGCCGAGCGGCTGAAGGCGGCCGACCTCAAGGCGGTCGCGGTCATGCTCGTCAACTCCTTCCGCCATCCCGAGCTGGAGCGGCTGGTGGCCGACGGGTTGCGGGCGCGGCTGCCCGACCTGCCGGTGACCGAAAGCGCTGCGATCTGGCCCGAGATGCGCGAATACGAGCGCGGCCTGCTGGCGGCGCTCAACGCCTACATCCAGCCGATGATGCAGTCCTATTTCGACAAGCTCGAACGCCGTATGCGCGGGCTGGGCATCACGGTGCCGATCTTCATCACCACCAACAATGGCGGCACGGTCAGCCTCGCGACGGCCCGCGCCCGGCCGATCGATACGGTGCTGTCGGGCCCGTCGGCCGGCGTGGTGGCGGCGCTGAAGATGGCGCCCGGGGCCTATCGCGACCATCTGGTCACGCTCGACATGGGCGGCACCTCCGCCGACATGGCGGTGGTGACCGGCGGCGAGCCGGAATACACCCAGCTCGCCCAGGTCGACGCGTTCCCGATCATCCTGCCCGTGGTGGCAGTGACCGCCATCGGCGCCGGCGGCGGCTCCGCCGTCTGGATCGACCCGCAGGGCGTGCTCAAGATCGGCCCCGAGAGCGTCGGCTCCGATCCCGGCCCGATCTGCTACGGGCGCGGCGGCCAGCGGGTCGCGATCACCGACTGCTACCTGACGACGGGCATCCTCGACCCCGACACCTTCCTCGGCGGGCGCATGCCGCTGAGCAAGGCCCCCGCCGTCGCCGGGCTCGCCCGGCTGGCGGACGATCTCGGACTGAAAGGCGAAAACGCCGCCGAGCAGGCGGCAGCCGCGGCGCTGCGCGTCGCCAGCGCCAAGATGGCCGTCGAGCTCTCCAAGATGCTGGCCAAGCGCGGCCTCGACCATCGCCAGTTCGCGCTGGTCGCCTTCGGCGGCGCGGGCGCCACGCATGCCACGATGCTGGCGGACGAAGCCAAGCTCGAAAGGATCATCATCCCGCTGGCGCCGGGCACCTTCTGCGCGCTCGGCGCGAGCCTGGCCGACATCCGGCGCGACTTCGCCCGCTCGCTCGGCGGCTTCCTCGACCCCGACGGGTCGGGCTTCCAGCCGGTCGCCGACGCCCTTGCCGGGATGAAGGCCGAGGCGCTGGACTGGATCGCCGGCGAGACCGACCGCGACGCAAAGCTCGGCTTCCGCGTCAAGGTCGACATGCGCTTTGCCGACCAGGCCTACGAGCTCGAGGTCTTCGTGCCGGAGGAACTGCGCGAGAGCCTCGACGGCCAGTCGCTGCTCGATCTCTTCCACGCCGAGCACGAGCGCCTCTACGGCTTCGCCGACCGCGACGCCGCCGTGCGCGTCAGCACGGTCCGCTTCTCGATCTCGGCGCACGCGGCCGAGCTGCCCACGCTGTCGCTGCAACCCGGCGAGGCGGCCCAGGTGGGTTCGCGCCGGGTCTTTCACGACGGCCGCTGGTGGGACGCACCGCTGTTCAGGCGCTTCGACCTGCCGGCGGGCTTCACCCTTTCCGGCCCCGCCGTCGTCGAGCAGGAGGACACCACGGTGTGGATCGTCCCCGGCTGGCGCTGCGAGGTCGAGCCGACGGGGAACCTCGTCCTGACCCCGTCGGAAAGCCGGCACCGGACCGGATAAGCCGGCCGGGCTCCGGCTGCCGGGGCCGCCCGCCGCGGGATTGACGGGGTTGGTGGTTTACGGCAGTCTGAAGAAAATTGATCAAATATCAAACAAAAGTGGGAACGGAGACACGAACATGAAAAGGCTTGCTTCTCGCATGCGTTCGGCAGCCCTCACCGGGCTGCTGCTGACCGCCCTCGGTGGCGTCGCCCATGCCACCGATCTGCGCATCGCGCTCGCCGACGATCCGGACGCGCTCGACACCAGGACCAACCGCGCCCAGACCGGCGTGACGGTCATGACCGTCATGTGCGACCATCTCCTGTGGACCGACAGCGAGCTGACGCTGCTGCCCGGCCTCGCCAAGAGCTGGTCCTGGTCGCCCGACGGCACCGAGCTGACGCTCGACCTCGTGGAGGGCGCGACCTTCCAGGACGGCACGCCCTTCGACGCCGAGGCGGTCAAGATCAACATCGAGCGCTACCAGACACCCGGCTCGCAGCGCGCCGACGACATCTCGACCATCAAGAGCGTGGAGGTGGTGAGCCCGTCGCGCGTGCTGATCAAGACCAGCGAGCCGAGCGCCCAGCTGCTGGGCAAGTTCGCCGAGCGCGTCGGCGTGATGTTCTCGCCGAAGGCCATCAAGGAACTGGGCGACGACCTCGGCCGCGCGCCCGTCTGCATCGGCCCCTACAAGTTCGTCGAGCGCGTGGCGCAGGACCGCATCGTGGTGGCCAAGGACCCGAACTACTACGACGCCGCCAAATACGCCTTCGACCGGGTGATCTTCCGGATCATCCCCGACGACGCGGTGCGCCTCACCAACCTTCAGGCCGGCGAAGTGGACCTGATCGAGAAGATCGACCCATCGAGCGTGGCGACCGTCGAGCAGGACGCCAAGCTCCAGCTCATCCCGCTCAAGGTGCTGAGCAACCAGACGCTGGTCATCAACCTCGACCACAAGGGCCCGCTGCAGGATCCGAAGATCCGGGAGGCGCTGGAACTGTCGCTCGACCGCCAGGCCATCGTCGACGTCGCCTTCGCCGGCCAGTACAAGGCGGGCAACCAGTTCACGCCGCCCGACTCGCCCTTCTACAACACCGACCTGCCGATGCCGGCGCGCGATCCCGCCAAGGCCAAGGCGCTCATCGCCGAGGCCGGCCTGAAGGAGCCCGTCCCCGTCACCATCCTGGTGCCGAACCGGCCGCTCCTGGTCCGGGTCGCCGAGATGATGCAGGCGATGGGTTCGGATGCGGGCTTCGACCTCAAGCTGGACGTGGTTGACTTCGGCACGACGCTGAAGCTGACGAACGAGGGCAATTTCGAGGTCTGGGGACCGATCGGCGTGCAGTTCGCCAACGACGTCGACACCGCGGCCTTCCCGGTGCTGCACTCGACCGGCGGCCGCAACCTGAGCCGCTACAAGAGCGCCGAGATGGACAAGATCCTCGAGGCCACCCGCACCGCGACCGACCCGAAGGAGCGCATGCGCTTCTTCAAGGAAGCGGCTGCGGTGGCGGTCAAGGACCGGCCGGTGATATACTTGTACCATCTGCGCCCGCTCTTCGCCGCGACGAGCAAGCTGAAGGGCTTCCACGCGACGGGCGACGCGTTCATCAGGCTGGACGGGGTGACCCTCGACTGACGACGGGGTCTGTGCCCGCCATCGATCCGAACAGGGGCGGCCCGGACGACCGGGCCGCCCCGATGCCCCGCGAGGAGCCATCATGTTCAGCTTCATCGTGCGAAGGGTGCTGGCGGCGATCCCCACGCTCTTCATCATTTCGGTGATCGTCTTCAGCCTCCAGCAGCTCCTGCCGGGCGATCCGGCTCTCCTGGTCACCGGCGGCGAGGCCAGCGCCGAGACGCTTGCCCAGATCCGCGAGCAATTCGGCTTCAACGATCCCCTCGTGGTCCAGTACTGGCACTGGATCACCGACGTCTTCCACGGCGATTTCGGCACCTCCTACCGCACCCGCGAGGCGATCGGCCCGATGCTGGCGTCGAAGATCCCGGTGACGCTGACGCTCGCCACCGCCGCCATGATCATCTCGCTCGTCATCGGCATCCCGGCCGGCATCCTCGCCGCGATCTGGCGCGGCCGCGGCTGGGACCACGCAGTGACGGTGATCGCGCTGTCGGGAATATCAATCCCCAATTTCTGGCTGGGTATCATCCTGATCCTGGTCTTCGCTGTGAACCTCGGCTGGCTGCCCGCCGGCGGCTATGTCAGCTTCCTCGAAGACCCCGTCCAGTGCCTGCGCACCATCGCGATGCCTGCCTTCGTGCTCGGCGCGGCCCTAGCCGGGGCGATGATGCGCCACACGCGCAGCGCCATGCTCACCGTCATGCGGCAGGACTACGTGCGCACCGCCCGCGCCAAGGGCGTGGCCGAGAAGACCGTCATCCTCAAGCACGCCTTCCTCAACGCCCAGGTGCCGATCATCACGCTGGCGACGTTGCAGTTCGGGACGCTGCTGGCCGGCGCGGTGCTCACCGAGCAGATCTTCTCCATCCCCGGCATCGGCAAGATGGTGGTCGATGCGGTGTTCAACCGCGAATACCAGGCGGTGCAGGCGATCACGCTGCTGTCCGGCGCCGCCTTCGTGCTGATGAGCCTGCTGGCCGACGTGCTCTATTTCATCGCCAACCCCAAGCTGAGGACGAAGACGCTGTGAGCGCGACCGTCGACATCGCGCCGCCGGGTCCGGCCCGCGCGCCGGGCCAGATCGCCTGGATCGTCCGCCGCTTCCTGCGCAACAAGGCGGCCGTGGCGGGGCTGATCGTCGTTGGCCTGTTCGTCCTCGTCGCGATCTTCGCGCCGCTGCTCGCCCCCTACGACCCGATCAAGACCAACTGGTCGGAAATCCGCCATGCGCCGTCCGCCGCCCACTGGTTCGGCACCGACGAGCTCGGCCGCGACATATTCTCGCGCATCATCTACGGCGCGCGCGCATCGCTGATGGCCGGCGTGGTCTCCGTGGTGATCGCCTTCGTCGTCGGCGTGCCGATCGGCATCGTCTCGGGCTATGTCGGCGGCGTCTTCGACACCGTCGTCATGCGCGTCATCGACGCCTTCCTCGCCATCCCCTTCCTCATCATGGCGATCGCGCTGGCCGCCTTCCTCGGCCCCAGCCTCACCAACGCGATGATCGCCATCGGCATCTCCACGGCGCCGATCTTCGCGCGGCTGGCGCGCGGCCAGACGCTGGTCGTCAAGGTGGAGGAATATATCGAGGCCGCCTATTCGCTCGGCGTGCGCCCGATGACGATCCTCACCCGCTATATCTTCGTCAACGCGTTCCCGCCGCTGCTCGTCCAGTCGACGCTGGCGATCGCGACGGCGATCATCGCGGAAGCGGCGCTCGCCTTCCTCGGGCTGGGCCAGCAGCCGCCGAACGCGAGCTGGGGCAGCATGCTGAACACCGCGCGCATGGCGCTCAGCCAGGCGCCGTGGATGTCGATCTATCCGGGCGTCGCGATCTTCCTGACGGTGCTGGGCTTCAACCTTCTCGGCGACGGGCTGCACGATGCGCTTGACCCGAAGGACTGAGGCGGATGGCGAGACGCTGGCGATGACCCGCGGGGAAGCGGCCGTGCCCGGCATGACGGCCGGGGCGCAAGCGCCGGCGCCGCGCGCCGCCCCGGTGCTCTCGGTGCGGGGCCTGACGACCTCCTTCCGGGTGGACGACCGCTGGGTGCCGGTGGTGCGCAATGTCGGCTTCGACATCGCGCCGGGCGAGACGGTCGCGATCGTCGGCGAGTCCGGTTCCGGCAAGAGCGTGACGTCGCTGTCGATCATGCGGCTGCTGCAGAAGGAAACGAGCCGGATCGAGGGCAGCATCCGGCTGGACGAGCGGGAGCTCCTGTCGCTCTCCGACGAGGAGATGCGCCACGTGCGCGGCGGCGACATCGCCATGATCTTCCAGGAGCCGATGACCAGCCTCAACCCGATATTCCCGATCGGCAAGCAGATTGCGGAGGCGCTGGTGGTCCACAGGCGCATCTCCGCCGCCGAGGCGCGCGCGGAGGTGACGCGGCTGCTGGAGAAGGTGCGCATCCCCAACGCCGCCGCCCGCTTCGACGAATATCCGCACCAGTTCTCCGGCGGCATGCGCCAGCGCGTCATGATCGCGATGGCGCTCGCGTCGCGTCCCAAGCTGCTGATCGCCGACGAGCCGACGACGGCGCTGGACGTCACCATCCAGGGCCAGATCCTCGACCTCATCAAGTCGCTGCAGGACGAGGAGAACATGGCCGTTCTCTTCATCACCCACGACATGGGCGTCGTCGCCGAGGTCTCGGACCGCACATTGGTGATGTATCGCGGCGAGACCGTCGAGACGGGGACGACCGACGACATCTTCCATCGCGGCCGCCACCCCTACACGCGGGCGCTGCTGGCCGCCGTGCCGCGCCTCGGCTCGATGAAGGACCGCGCTCTGCCGCAGCGCTTCCCCGTCGTCGACGTCGCGACCGGCGAGGCGTCGCCCCCCGCCGAGGTCGCCGACACCGTCGCGAGGGCGAAGGCCCCTATCCTCGACGTGCGCGCGCTGACGACCCGCTTCGAGGTCAGGGAAGGCATCTTCCGGCGCCGCAAGGGCGCGATCCACGCGGTCGAAAACGTCTCCTTCAGCCTGTTCGAGGGCGAGACGCTGGCGCTGGTCGGCGAGAGCGGCTGCGGCAAGTCGACGACGGGGCGCTCGCTGATGCGCCTGGTGCAGCCCGCCGGCGGCGACGTCGTCATCGACGGCCACGACGTGATGAAGCTCGAGGGCGCCCGGCTGCGCACCATCCGCCGGTCGATCCAGATGATCTTCCAGGACCCCTTCGCCAGCCTCAACCCGCGCATGAGCGTCGGCAGGGCGGTCACCGAGCCCTTCATCGAGCACGGGCTCGGCACGCGGGCGCAGGCGCGCGACAAGGCCGCCGCGCTGCTCGAGAAGGTCAGCCTGTCGCCGGACATGATGCGCCGCTTCCCGCACGAGTTCTCGGGCGGCCAGCGCCAGCGCATCGCGATCGCTCGGGCGCTGATGCTCGATCCCAAGATCATCGTGGCCGACGAGGCGGTCTCGGCGCTGGACGTGTCGATCAAGGCGCAGGTCTGCAACCTGCTCCTCGACCTGCAGCAGACGCTCAACCTCGCCTATCTGTTCATCAGCCACGACATGGCCGTGGTCGAGCGGGTCAGCCACCGCGTGGCGGTGATGTATCTCGGCGAGATCGTCGAGATCGGCCCGCGCGCGGCGGTCTTCGACAACCCGCAGCACTCCTACACGCGAA
>JAFKJY010000023.1 GCA_017305835.1 Hyphomicrobiales bacterium | reverse complement strand
ACATCGGCGAGCGCGCCGCGGCCACAACCAATCAGTTCATCAACCGGTCAAGTCCGATTCTCAGCGCCGCCCTACCGACGGGAGAGCGAATACAGGTTGTCCTGCCACCCGCGGCAGCTAATGGCGGCGCCGTTTCGATTCGCAAGCAAGTCATCAGCAACTTCACGCTCGACGACTATCGCGATCAGGGATCGCTCGATCAGGTGACGGTCGCCGTCGGCGGTCTAAGCGAGACCGATCATGCCTTGATCGACCAGTTGTCAGCCAAGGACATCTACGGTTTCATTCGAACGGCTATCGGCAATCGCGTGTCCGTCCTGATTAGCGGCGGCACCTCAAGCGGCAAGACGACGTTCCTCAATGCATGCCTCAAATCGGTCGATCCGCATGAGCGGATCATCACCTTGGAGGATACGCGGGAGCTCTTCCCGCCGCAGCACAACGCGGTGCATCTGCTCGCGTCCCGCGGCGACCAGGGAACGGCCAGCGTGACGATCCAGTCCTTGCTCGAGGCCTCGCTACGTATGCGACCGGATCGCCTCTTTGTCGGCGAGGTGAGAGGATCGGAGGCATTCGCCTTTCTGCGCGCGATCAATACGGGTCATCCAGGTTCCATGTCGACTGTGCACGCCGATACGCCCCTTGGCGCCTACGAGCAGCTCGCCATGATGGTGATGCAGTCGGGCTTATCGGCCGCCTATCCGAAAGCCGATCTCATCTCCTACATCCAGAGCGTCATTCCGATCGTGATCCAGTTGCGCAGGGAAGGGGGCAGACGCGGCGTCTCCGAAATCTTCTTCGCTCGCGGACGGACGGATGCGCCATGACCGGGTCACTCCGCGTCTTCTATTTCGGCTTTTGCCTGACCGTCGCCTTTGCCGTCTGGCTGTTGGCTTATGGTCTTGGGTTGCAGTTGCTGTATGGCGATAGCCGAATCTTGCAGGCCACCATCACCACAAATCCGTTTGCACCATTCCAGCAGCTCATCGCTTATGGCAACAGCGGAATCCTGCAGACCGTGGCGCTCGGGGCGCTTCTTCCTGCCGCCCTTGTCGCTGGCATAGTTGCCTGTGCGGGCCTTCGCCCGAACGCGAGCCCCCTCGGTGACGCCCGATTCCAGACCGCGATGACACTCCGCCGTGATGGATGGTTCAGGAAGAAGGGGAAAATCTTGGGCCGTTTCGGGCGCCAAATCCTTCGTGTCGACGACGATCGGCATCACCTGATTATTGGGCCGACACGCTCGGGGAAGGGGGCGTGCTACGTCATTCCAAACGCACTTTCGCATGAAGGCTCGATGATCGTCACCGACCTCAAGGGCGAGATTTTTCGCAGCACTGCCGGCTATCGCAAGTCCAGGGGCAGTCAGGTATTCCTGTTCGCGCCGGGATCGGAACGGTCGCATCGCTACAATCCACTCGACTTCATTCGGTCGGACCGTGGCGACCGCACTACCGACATCCAGAACATGGCTGCGATCCTCGTCCCGGAAGTCACCGAATCCGAGAATTCGATCTGGCAGGCCACTGCCCAGCAGGTCATCGCCGGCGCGATCAGCTACATCAACGAAAGCATCTACTATGAGGGACACCGCAACCTCGGCGAGGTCACGTCCTTCTTCAATAGCGGCACGAACCTCCAGGCGATGATGACGCTCATCAAGGAACGGGAACCGTATCTGTCCCGCTTCACGATGGAGAGCTTTAACGCCTACATCGCCCTGTCCGAGCGTGCCGCCGCCTCAGCACTCCTCGACATCCAGAAGGCTTTGCGGCCATTCCGTAACGAGCGTGCCGTGGCAGCGACATCGGTGACCGACATGGATCTGCGCGCTCTGAAGCGCCGCCCTATCTCGATCTATCTCGCGCCCAATGTCACCGACATCACATTGCTACGACCGTTGCTCGTACTGTTCGTGCAGCAAACTCTCGACACGCTGATGCTCGAGCATGCGGAGCGTTCGGTTCCGGTCTTTTTCCTGCTCGACGAGTTCCGCCAGTTGAAGAAGATGAGCGAGATCACGACCAAGCTCCCCTATGTGGCGGGCTACAACGTCAAGATGGCGTTCGTTATCCAGGACCTGAAGAACCTGGACGAGATCTATGGCGAGACGTCTCGCCATTCATTGATGGGCAATTGTGGCTACCAGCTGGTCTTCGGCGCCAACGACCAGGCAACGGCGGAGGCCGTGTCAAAGGGCCTGGGCAAGCGCACCGTCCGCTATAACACCGAATCCCGCACGATCGAGCTGATGGGCCTGCACCGTCGTACCAAGGTGGAGCAACTGCGGGAGCGCGACCTGATGATGCCGCAGGAGGTGCGACAGATGTCGGGAGACAAGATGGTCATCCTGGCCGAAGGGCAGGGGCCGATCTTTGCTGACAAGCTGCGGTTTTTCCGGACAGCGCCGTTCCGCGAGATGGAGAGGTTTTCGCAGGCCCATTTGCCGGATGTGCCGGCAACCGAGTTCCTTCCGCCCCGGCCGGTTCCAGCGACAACGCCCACCTATGCTGGCGAGGACGCGAATATCGTGAAGTCGGAAGAGCAGGGTGCCCAGGCACAGGACAAGGCAACTCGTGCCGGTCGAGAACTTTCCGCTTCGGCCGAACCCGCTGCTGTTAGCGACAGGCGCCAAACAAGAGCGGTCGCGCCGGCCAAGGCACAGTTGCAAGCAGGGGCCGCGAAAGCAACGCTTGGTCCACTCGATGCTCGTTTCGCAAAAGCCGCTCGGAAACTGAAGGCTCTTGCCAAGGCTCCGGCCAGGTCTGGAAACCAGCGTGGAAAGCAAGGCAGTTGGGCTCGCGTGTTCGACGAGACGGTTCCAGACGAACTGGAGATCGCCGAGGCCGAGGCGAGCTGACTCTCTCCACTTTTATCGCGTTCTGTCCGTGAGCGCGAACACTCCGTTCTTGGTGAGCGCGAGCGATCGCGTAGCAGGCTCCTTGCCAAGCATACAAAAGTTTGTATACTCCGCCGATGAAAGTGCTTAGGTTTCGGGGCAGCGCCCTCAATGATTTGCGCGCCTTCCCCGAGTCGGCACGGCGTGAAGCGGGCTATCAACTCGACAAGGTACAGAACGAGCAGGCCCCAGTCGACTGGAAGCCAATGGGCACCGTCGGGAAGGGCGTCCAGGAAATCAGGATTCGGGACGAAGCCGGTGCGTTCCGGGTCATCTACGTCGCCAAATTCGCTGAGGCCGTCTACGTGCTACACTGTTTCCAGAAGAAGTCGCAAAAGACCAGCAGGTCGGACTTGGACCTTGCCGCGAAACGCTACGGCGATCTGGTGAAGGAATTAAGCCAATGAGCAACGAAACTTTTGCAAGTGTTTGGGACGCGATCGAAGACACGCCGGCCGAAGCGGAGAACATGAAGCTCCGCTCCACGCTGATGATGGCGCTGGAGCAGCACATCCGGGCAAAGGGCTGGACCCAGGCCGAAGCCGCGCGCCAACTCCGCGTGACGCAGCCGCGCGTGTCCGATCTTCTGCGCGGCAAAATCAACCTGTTCGCCCTCGACACCCTCGTCAATATGCTGGTCGCGGTCGGCCTGCATGTCGAGGTTAGTGTCCGGGAAGCTGCATAATCATTAGCGCCCGGTCTGTGGGCGATGTCACCCTGATCAGAGGACACAATGCCGAACCGGATTCCGCTGGACCCCAAGCTGCCGAAGACTTTTGACGCAACCCCGAACGACACGCGAAGCAAGCAACAACTCGATGCGTGGTGGGATCGTCCCTATGGCATCACCTTGTCGGACGGCCGAATCGAGGTCCGGTGCTTGAATGGTGGGGCGTGGGACCGTTCAACATATCTCGGCGTCGCCGAAAACTACGATGCGGCGTGTGCATTGGCGGAAGCCAAGCAGGCGGAGTGGCTTAAGTTCCGTGAGCGTCCCAGCGTCTGTCTCGACGCAGAACAGGTTTTGGTGATCCGGCAATCGCAGCGGCCGGACGAAGAGCCACAAGAACTCGGGACATTCCCAACCGCCGAGGCCGCCAACGACTATCTGCGCGCCAACTTCCCCGAAACGTAGTCGCTAGGCGGCTGCGACGTCTGTTTATTGTTTAATATCAAAGTGTTAGTTCCATAATTAAGGTTATGCGACTTCACATTGACCAGAGAAGTGACAACGGTGCGGCCTGCAGCTTTTCACCAAACGGCGTCACCCGATCATGGTCATGGAGCACGAGTCCACGCACGAAGCGGTTGCCTGCCGCTTCCTGCAGCTGACGAAGCCCGCGAAAATCCTGCGCCCGCACCGTTGCGCTGGCCTTTACCTCGATTCCGATGATCCTCCCGCGACGATCTTCAATCACGACATCGACCTCGTCCTGGTCCTTGGTCCGGTAGTGCGAGAAGGAGACGCGTCGGTCCGACCACGATGCGAGCTTAAGGAGTTCCGACACGACGAACGTTTCGAGCAGAGCGCCGAAGCGCGTCCGATCCTGCCGCAGCGTTCCGTCTTCATCTTCGCGCAATGTCGCGAGTAGCCCGCTGTCCAGAAAGTGCAATTTCGGCGTCTTGATGAGGCGGCTCAGCCGATTGCTCGACCACGGCGCCAAGGTCCGGACCAGGAATAGGCGCTCAAGGATAGCCACATACTTCTGTGCCGTCACGCTCGACAGACCGAGAGCGGCGCCGAAACTGGAATGGTTGACGAGCTGACCTGCGTGCTCCGCCAGAACCGCGAGAAGCCGCGGCAAACGATCGAGCTGATCAATATTCGCGATATCCCGGACGTCCCGATCGAGGATTTGGGCCACATAGTCTTCGAGCCAGGCGGTGCGGCGCGGCTGGCTCGTTCGCCTCAAGGCCTCCGGATATCCTCCGCCGAGGACGAGCGCGATCAGTTCGTCGCCGAGCACCACATCGCCCGTAACGGCCAG
The DNA here is from genome assembly GCA_017305835.1 of Hyphomicrobiales bacterium. GTDB lineage: Bacteria > Pseudomonadota > Alphaproteobacteria > Rhizobiales > Rhizobiaceae > RCIO01. Next base: position 10,288 of record JAFKJY010000023.1, on the reverse strand, counting down.
GTCCTCACCTGCGTATAGGCGGTCCAGCAGACGTCCTGGCGTGGAGCGAACCTCCGATTGGGCAAACGGCAAGAGCGAGATCGTCGCCATCCTGCCGGCGAGGGAATCGGCGATCGCCGGCACCGTGGCAAGATTGGCTGATCCGGTCAGAAGAAACCGACCTGGAGCATCGTCTCGGTCGACGCTCTCCTTGATCGCCAGCATGAGTTCTGGCGCGCGCTGGACCTCGTCAATGACCGCGCGGTCGATGCCTCTGACGAAGCCCACGGGATCGGCGCGTGCAGCGCTTAGTGCGCCGGCATCATCGAGAGTGATATACGGTCGGGCCGCTCCGGAGAATTGCCTGGCCAAGGTTGATTTTCCGGCCTGACGCGGGCCGATAATCAGGACGGCGCGGGTATCTTCCAGCGCCGTTTCGACAAACGGGCGGATCTTCCGATCAATGATTCTGCGCGGCGATGTCGAGTCAGCCATGCGTCCATCTTTAACGTATGCCGCGTCCAATTTAAAGTGATGTAACGACCAATTCGTATCGAAGGTGTCGAGGCGACACCGGGCACAACCCGGTGGATTTCCCGTAAATACTCATTATACTGCGTCGCTGTTTACTGCGCCCTCTGTTCCGTCTCGGCTATGAAGCTGAGGACGGTGGTAGCGCAAAACCTGCGACGGATGCGTTACGGCAAAGGCATGTCGCAGGAGGAATTGGCCGCGCAAGCCGGCCTGTATCGAACCTATGTCGGCCATCTGGAGCGTGAAGTCCATTCTCCCACCGTCGACATGCTGGAGAAGTTGGCAGAGATCCTCGACGTTGCCCCAACCGACTTCTTCATCGATCCGCCACCACCGATCCCAGACCGTCCCGCGAGAAAGCGAAGACGGTCGTGATCCCGTGGATGTCATCGTGGGGCGCCGTCTGCGCGCCCGGCGCCAGTCGCTCGGCATGAGCCAGCGGAAGCTGGGGGAACTCCTCGGCGTCAGCTTTCAGCAGATTCAAAAATATGAGCGTGGGACGAACCGGATTGCCGTGACCACATTGGTACGCGCTGCCGCCGCACTGAGCGCACCGATGTCGTTCTTCTTCGAGGGCGTCGGTCCTCAGGTCAAGAAACCCGCGGAACCGATGCTCCATGGAGGCGACATCGTGATTGCGCAGTCCCTGGCAAAGATCGAGGATCTCAAAGTCCGCGCCGCATTTCGAACCCTCATTCGCGCACTGGCACAGGGGTGACGATCAGGCGCAAGGCGTTCGCGAAGTATTCCAGCTATGCCTGCGAGATTGCCCAGCCCGATGCGTCAATCGTGATGAGGTCGCTTGCCGCGTAGCGATCATTGGTGAGAGCCATGCGGGTCGCGTTTTTCCCGTGCTCGACCTTCTGCCAGTAGCCAGCGCGAGGACGCGCTACTTCCGCACCGTCACAGGCCCTGGCGATGTGTTGGTCGCGCACGCCGGATTGCCGGGCAATCTCCGTCATGGGCATTGACCAGACCAGATCGTGCAGTTGCTCGCGGGTCATTTTCATCGACTGTCCCTCAGACGCGTCTCGTGCTGAGCTAGCCCAACACGAGCTCTCTGATGGGAGCCACCCAACGATCGGCCGTATGGTAGAGATCCACAATCCACGCTTCGACCGTACCAAGCTGGGGCCCAAAATAGATGAGCGGGGCCACAATCGCAAACGCCAGAATTGCGATCGAGATGAACCCGTCCTGTCGATCTTCCGAGCCTTCTGGCGGAAGCTGATTATTGCGCCAGTCGCTTTTCATGACCGATTCCTACTTTTCTCGATCGTCGCGATCGCGGTCCTGGCGCTCTTCGAGTTCCAGTTCGATCTGGCGAAGACGCGGCACATGCTGCTGCGGCGGATCCGATCTGGGAAGCTCCGCGTCGAGGGCCGGCTTCCTTTCGGCGGAGCGATCACCGGGATGCCTTGTACTTTGCTCGGTCTGCATGGTCGCCTGTTGCTCGACAATCTGGTCATCCAGATCCGGCGTCGAACGGCTCTCCCGACCCGGATCGCGATGTTGCTCGACTTCGGCAGCACCCTGGAACTCACCAGGTGCACCGTCGGTCCGGCGGTTTGCGCCAGCGTCGATTGAAGCAGCTTTCTGCTCGCTTTCTTGGCCCCCGTCCCCTCGCGCTTGCTCGGCGCGTGATAGCTCGATCTGATGGATTGTACGTTGGAGCTCCTGATCCGATCTCGCGGTTTCGCGCATGTATTGGTTGTCGCCATCGACCGCCATTTCGGCCGCCCGGTTGATTTCCCGCTCAAGCCCTGCCCGGTAGCTCGCCGTGAAGGACTCCGGCAGCTCACCCGCATCTATCCGATCAAGCCCCTCGCGATAGTGACTGACCTGGACGAGAACCTCGTTCGCTGTTTCGACCGCCTGCAGCCCGAATCGCGAAACCGCGGCATTCCACTCGGCATTGGGGTCCTCATACCGGTCGTCGTACGAGCCATCCAATGCCCGTCCGCTCTCACGGTCGCCTTGGCGTTCAGTCAGCTCGAGATATTCACGACGAATGTCGACAACCTCGCGCGCCGCTGCCGCGACTTCCTCGAAATCGGCGCGATCTGCTGCATCGAGCGTTTGCTCCACCGACGCTAGGACCGCTTCCACGCGGGTTTCATAGGCCTCGAACTCGGGACGCGTCATCTCTCGCATCTGTCCATCCTCATCGTTCACGAGCTCTGTCAACTCTATCATATTGATTGTGTTTTTGACAGATTCACTTGGACTATCTACTAACACACGCTCATTTTGAGCGTTCTCCGTCAATCGTTCCAGACGACGGCTCTGACGCATTGCAAAGACGCCCTCGCGCGTGCCGCCCGCCTCATTGGCAAGATCGCCCCAGGCTTCCGCCGCCGTCGCTGCATATTGCCGGCTGCGATCGGTGGTTGGGAGGTTGACCTCGTCCGACCGCTTGGCCCGATAGCGGGTATGCGCGGCGGCGCTGGTCCCCTCATGCTCGGTCCGGCCGCGATAGCTGACAGGCCGCACTTGATTGCGGGTATAGGCCGGCGCGCTGGCAAACTCACGACGGTCGGTCAGCTCCATGTCGATCCCCTGCTCACGCGCCTTTTCCGCCATTGCGGACCGCCATTCCCGGAAGATCTGCGGGCTGGTGACGATCCGATAACCGGTCTCCGAGCGCATGGTGACGATCGCATGGGCATGGATGTGTGGCCGCTTGCCGCCTTCGGCCATTTCCTTCGGATCGAGCGCCGGATCGTGAACAGCAAACACGTAGCGATGCCCCGCGAACTGTTCGCCGAGGAACTCGCGCACGGCAGCTTCGAAGGCCGTGCCATCCGTGCCGGCCCGCGCCGACACGATCAGGTGCATGACATCCCTGCCCTTGCGGCTGTGCAATTCCTTGCGCCATTCTTTCTGGACGAGATCGCCGGCGAGCGCCGCATCCCCGATCAACCGCCCCGTATCGTCCCGGACCTCCCCTTCGATCCCAGCGATCAGTTCGCGCACACGCGCCGTGCCCCATTCCACCCCATTGCCGTAGCCGTGGAATCGGAAGCGGGCTTCGACATCCTGCCCGGGATCGGAATTATCAAAGCGCTGTTGGACAATCCCGGCAGCCTTCCCGTCGCCGGTCAACCGCTCGCCACTTCCGTCGCGCAGGACGACGACACCGGAGACAAGAAGCTCGTTTGGAGATCGCTCCCGCGCGCTGTAGACGAACCGGCGATCGCCAAATCCCGAGCGCAGGATCTGGCGCAGCTGGTCATCCTGATCGACGTCAACGCGCAGTGATGCTGCATCGACCGAGACATGGAAGACGCCGAGATCCCGGCTGGAAGTGCGATTGTCGAAGAGATGCTCCCACTCAGCGCGCTGTTCGGCGAGTGCGTCCCTTCCGAGCACCCTTTCGCCGCGCTCATTCTCGACGGCGAGTTCGCCGCCTCGAGACGTATAGCTCATCATCGCGCCGGCACGTGCGCCGCCGCCATAGGAGGCCAACTTGACCACGGCAGGCTGACTGCCGCGTGCCAGCGCACCAAAGCGTGTTTGCATCGAGCGGCCGGCCGCTCCCCCACCACCACGCGACCACCGCGCTCCGCTTCCGCCCTGTCGCCGCCGCGACCTGCCGAAACCGCCCAGCCCCTCATCGCCGATCCGCGCCACCCCTCCCCTTCGCGGCTTATCCCAGTCGCCCTTTTCAGGCTGGCCGAGCTGCATTTCATGGAACAGCATGGCGCGCCGGCGCTCCCATTCCCGCTCGAACGCGCCCGGGAAAAACTCCATCAGGCGCCCTCCTCGCGCCGGGCTGCGGCCGCGCGCCTTGTCATCTCAGTCAGCTCGGACGCGAGCGTGGTCGCAACATTATGCGCATCCTTGATGCTGCCTGTGACGTCACCCTCAGCCGGCACTCTGCCGGTGTTGATGGCTCTGGCAATCTGATTGAGGTTGCCGCCGATCGCCCGCATGCCGTCGGCGAGCAGGCCGAGCACCATGCGATCTCCCTCCCCGAGGAAGGGCCGCACGCCGGCGCCCTCCATCGACAGCGACCGGACAAAGGCGGAAACGGTCATCCCGGCGGCGCTCGCGGCCGCCTCCAGCGCATCGAACTCGGCCGGCGAGAAGCGGACATGCGCGATCCTGTCCTTCCGTTTCGACGCTTCGGAAATGCTGCGAACCATCGCCAGCCATACCTCTGATCGTGGTGGTTGCGGCCGCAGGCCGCGGATCGAGGGCCTGTCCCTCGATCGTCAGGAAAAATGTATCACATTTTTCCGTATCCTGCCAACATAAATGATAGCGATTTATACGTTATCAACACCACAAGTCAGATTTTCCATATCTATCTGATTGTGTTTTTCCATATTCGTGTGTTTCTATATCGATGTGAATCCACGTCCACACGATCATGGATTCATGTGTGAGTATAAACACATTTTTGTGGAGATAAGCCGATGACCGTCGTGATCGCCGCCATCAACGGCAAGGGAGGCGCTGGCAAGACCACAGCACTGATGAACATCGCCGGCGAGTACGCCCTGCGTGGCGGCCACGTCGCCATGATCGACATGGACGCCCGCAACAACCTCATGAAGTGGTGGACGGATTGTCAGGAAAAGGAAGCCCAGCCCGAGGGCATCGAGGTCTACAGTCACAAGACAGCAAGAGGGCTGGAACGCTGGATGGAGGAGAACACCGGTGTGTTCGATCATGTCCTGATCGACACGCCCGGCGAGGACACGTCGATCGTGGACCCGGTTATCGCGGCGTCCGACCTGGTGATCTCGCCGATCCAGCCGTCAAAACGCGAAGTGCTCGGCGCCATCGACAGTTTCGAGAATGTGCTGCGGGTCAGCGAGGCGCTGGGAAAGACCTGCCGGCATGGCGTTCTGCGGACCCGGATCACCGTGACGGTCCGGCACACTGAACTCTACCGGAAGATCAGGCCGATCATCGAAGACAAGGTCGGGAGCTACCTGTTCCGCACCGAGGTGTTCGAGCGCAATGTCTATAAGGACATCCACAACGGGATCGGCACGCTTCAGATGCAGGAGGTGACGGAGGCGATCGCCAAGGCGCGGCGCGAGACGCAGGCGCTGGTCGCGGAAGTCGACGAACTGCTCGCGAACGAGGCCGCGACGGGACGCGTGGCATGAGTGGAAAGGAAAGGCTGTCGCTGGACGAATTTGCTACCGCGCCGCGCCGACAGCGTCCGGCGGCTCCCGCAAGTTCGGTGCGCGGGCAGGACGAGGAGCCTGCGACCATGAGGGGCATGTCGGACGCAGAAGTAGACCGCGCGAAGGGAGAGACGTCCAGCGAGGCGAGCAAGGCGCTGCGGCAAATGAAACGGGCGCGGATGAAAGGGGCGAGCCACTTCGTGAATGTCAATCTGGACCGTGACATGAAGCGGCGGCTGAAGCTGGCCTCCTTCAACATGGAGACGTCCATGCAGGCCCTTATGGAGAAGGCCATTCGACAGTATTTGGACGCGAATGGATTTTGACAGGAAAATGCTGTCGGCACGGTCCTACGCCTAGAGTCGAGTTGATGTCGTGTCCAAATCCCTGCTAGGAACACTATCGTTTTGGCTCTAATTTTTGGGGTTTGGAGCCAGTACAGGGATTTTCCCGTCTCTTTTGGCGGGACGGGGCAGCTAGCGGATCGAGCGAGCCAGGCAATGGCCATCAAGGACGTACAGGCCTACATCGACAGGCATGGGCTTGTCGAAACGGAGGACTCTGAGGCTGGAAAGCCGATCTGGCGCAAGCCGGGATTCGACGGTGTTCGCGGTCTTCTCGAAATCGAGGAGGAGCTGAGCAGATTTCTGCGAGAGCGGCGCGATGCGCTGAACCTGAACCGAGAGCAGGTCGGCATGATGGTTGGCCTGCATCACGAGATTTACGCCCGACATGAGCGGGCCGGAGCCAAGCTCAGGGTGACCCGCCTGCTTCACCTGGCCGAGTTGCTCGACTTCTCGCCCGTTGAAGCGATCTACGCGGCCGCTCCGCAGTTCTTCGGCGAGACCGAGCAGGAGGCCGAGGTCAGGTTCAAGCTCGTGATGCGAATGCTGGACCTGCCGGCTGCGACGGCACAGAACCTTCTCATGCTGGTCGAGGAACTGTCGCCCGAAAGCGACGCGGAGAATCCGGCCAAGCCGGCGGACCCGAAACGCCGGGGCTGACCGGGCACGCAAAGGAGGCCGGCGCTATCGACCGATAAGCGGCATCAACATTGTGTGCCCGCCTCGCCGTGACGAACAGAAGATCGAGGCGGCTTGCGCCGCCTCGATCGCCGGCCTTACGAGAGGACAGGTTCGGTGACCGCGAAGATTTCATCGGGGTCCGCCCCGGAGCTTTCCCACCACGCGGCCTCGGCTTCGGCCTCGCTGTAGTAGACATTCTCGACGCTGAACCGCGCGCCGCTGACGTCTTCGATTTCCGCGATGATCGCGGCGAGACCGCAGAGTTTTTCGCGCGGAACCGGCACCGCGATCGGCACCTCACCGTCTCGGTGATGCCAATCTCGGGTACGGAAGTCGAAATATTCACGGCTGAGATCGTCAACCAGATAGTCGTCGAGAAGCGCGATCGGCTCGATCAGCCACGTTTCGTAATAGGCCGTCTGGTAGTGGTGCAGGTCGTAGAAGGCGTCTTCTTCGTCCTCGGTACCGCGCGCTGCGACACGCGATCGGCCGGCAGCGAGGATCTTGCGCTGCGCATCGATCATTTTCGCAAGCTTTGCAGCGAGGGTTTCGTGCACGCTGCGTGCCAGCTCGGTATCGCAGCCGAGGCGGTTGGCGAGAACGAGGATGCGCAAACCCGAGAGCTGCGCGACAAGCATGAGATTGTTGTGTGCCATGTCATGGTCTCCTTCATCTTGATGACGGAGGCCGGCGACGGGCAAGTCGAGCATCGGGTCAAGGATCGCGCAGCGACCGCCGGAGGCGGCAAGCGGAGGAACCGATTTTCTGCCGGCGCCCTCCTTCAGGGCGACGGCTGAAAATCGGAGGGGCCGCGCAGTCCTTGAGGCGATGGGAGCGGCCAGTAGACTGGGACGTCAGAGAGATAGACCCGCATCCCCGACAGGGGATGCGCCCATATCCGGCGACCAGCCGGCGGGGTGCGCGAGGGGTTGCCCCTCGTGGCATCGGGGGCCGGTCGATCCGGTCGCTGATGCCCTGCGAGATGGGATCGTTACCGAAGGCGGAGACCGCATCAGCGGGCTCCGTGAGCGGCGAAACGCCGCGAATAGAGCCCGGTCGGCCACAGGCCGGCTCGCCCAAATGCCGCACTTGCAGCCGATGCATCAGCATCCTGAATCGATGGAGACCGACCGATTCATAAAACGCGTTGGACGGCGTCGGTCTCGGACGCAACGATGACGTCATGCAGACCGAAGACGCGATCCATCTCCACCGCATCGATCCTGCGCGCAACATGGCGCGGTTCTATCGCATGTCGTCAACCTTGAGCCTGTTTGGCGATATCTGCCTCGTGCGCGAATGGGGACGGATCGGCAGGCCCGGGCGTATCCGCATCGACCTCTATGAAACCAGGGAGGCAGCCATCGCCGCGCGCGAGGCGCTGTCACGGGTGAAGCGGCAACGTGGCTATCGTGATGCGTCCGGATGAGGGTGACGATCAGGCTTGGCACAAAAGAGGCCCGAGCCGGATCCTCCAGCGCAGGCCTTCTCGTTTCGGCTATGTCGATTGCAGATGTCGCAGCAACGCGGCGAGCGGGCCGTCATGGGGCGGGCGTCTCCGCTGCGAAGTCGGCAGCGAGCAGCAACGCGACGTCCTCGGGCAGCGGCATGAAGCTGTAGCCTCTCGAAAACGCCGCCATGTGCAGCGCGTCGATGGTTTCGAATTCGCGGTCGCTCGTGCCGAGCCACAGTGCGAGATCGTCGCCGCTTTCGTCGGGGAACGCCTGCAGAAAGAAAGTGCGCAGCGGCGCATCGTAGCCGATCGTGGCGTCCGGATCGGCGAGGTCGTCGCTGGTGACGGTGATGGTGTAGCGGCTCATGGAAGCCTCCTGATCATGTGGACACAAAGAGGGCCGGCCCCTTACGGGGCCGGCCTGTCGCGGTTCACTCCGGGTTGTTCCAGAGGATCACCTTTTTGGTCTCGTCGCCGCCCGGTGCGGGAGCGAGGTTGCCGAAGACGACGCCGATCTCGGGGGCCTCCAGCTTGAACGAGACGGTCTCCTTGCCGGAGCGCTGGGAGGTCCGGAACCAGCCTGCGCCGATCTCGAAGCCGGTGCGCTTGTTGAGGACGCGGAAGTCCGGGGCGTCCTCGCGGGACTTGTTGGCGTTGGGCAGAACGGTGATCGGGGCGTTGACCCGCAGCGTGGCGAACACGCCTTCCATCGAGCCGTCGGCCTTGGCGGTGAGATTTGCGATCGTGGTGGCCATGGTACTTCTCCTTCGGTTGCATCGGGACCATTCCCGATGGCGTCGAAGGAGAGGGCCGTCCTGCTGCGGTCACTCGGCAAGAAATTCCGGAAAATTCTATTTTCCGAAAAATCGCGGGCCGCACTTTCAAGGGCCCCGCTTGCGGGAAGGAAAGTGCCTGGCCCGCAGACAAAAACCGAAATCGAATTTTCCTGAATTTTTGTCGAGCGTACCCCCAACGGGGGTTGACCGCAAAAGCAGGCGGTCCTCTACAAAGGCGACATGAAAAGGGAATGGTCCGGGTGTAAGCGAAGGCGACGCACCCCGGCCGCCATCGCATTCCCCACCGCCAGGCGCTGCGTTCCAAGGAGGAGGGTTGTCCTGCTGCGTCGCGCCTTCCAACACCCTGCCCGACCCCGACCATCCCGAGCCGACGCCCTGCCCGCCCAAGTCCTCCGTCAAGCGGACCGGTCTCGCGGTCGCGTCGGGCAGGCACCGTTCAAACCACGGCACCGGCAGGCGACCCATTGTTCAGGCGAAGTGCCCCAATGCGCGTTGCAGGTTCGCAACCGCCCTGCCGCCGGCGCGACGAGGGGCAAGACCTCTCTTGGGAATATACGGGAGATGCCGCAACGGGCCTGCTCCGCAAGGGCCTGTCACCGATGGCTCGAAATGACGGGGGCGAGAGGGTCGGGCTCCGGCCTGAACCGGGCGAGCGGCTTGCGCCGCCCGGTCCGGGGGGATTGCCGCGTTCAGGCAGGCAGCGCCAGCCGATCGTCTGGCGTCATGCGCGCCTCGACCGCATTGCGAACATCCGGGCCGGCACTGTGCAGCATGGCGCTCCAGTCCGCCGCATTGTGGATGGTTGCCACCGTCCGACGCGGCATATCGTAGACGACGCATGGAGATCCGATCACGGCAAGGCGCAGGACGTTGAGACACGTTCCTGGCGATGCGCCGTCCCAGATCATTAGGCCGAAGTCGGCGCGTCGGGCCATCTCGCGATCCTTTGCGGCATGGACAGCAAATCCCTGAGCGCCGTCGGGCGGCGGTACGCGATAGGCCGCCCAATCGCCGAGATTGTTGCGCGGTTCCTTGCCTCCATGGAAGACGCCGACATGTTCGTAGCCGTAGCCGGCGAGCAGGCTCTGCGCTTCGGCATCAGCGCCGGGCGCGTCGCCGATCAGCACACCGTGTTCGGCCGCGACGATCGCGCCGATGCGCGCGACGGCGGGTTCCGGCAATTCGAATATGTCGCGCGATCCGCCTATGAATATCATTGCCATGGTGACTCTCCTTTTTTCCTGCAACGCTTCGCCTCTCTGCCCTCCCGCCTCTCCCTCTGGCGCGCGGGCGACATGGTACGCTGCGCCGGCTGTCAAGGAGCGACGCGCCGTGATCGGCGCATCGCCAAGGAAA